>JBAZFG010000003.1:0-107675 GCA_041653515.1 Candidatus Nanoarchaeia archaeon | reverse complement strand
TTTAATGAGGTTCAAGGAAGCCCATTAACTAGCTGGGCCTTAGTAGAAAAGACAGGTAAGAATTATTCTTACATTAAGCAGTGTCTTTGGACTCTACAAAAAAGAGGACTAATAAAACACGTTAAGCGAGGAAAAACAGTTTTTTACTTCTCTAATCCTGGGTAACTTGTTAGAGGATAAGCTTTAAATCTTCTCAATTAGTTACTCTTTACTTAATGAATAAGCAAACAAAGAGGGGTTTACTTATTGGTTTGATTGCTGGAATAATTGATGTTATTCCAATGTTGCTTCAAGGACTTACTTGGGATGCTAATCTTAGTGCTTTTAGTATGTGGTTAGTGATTGGTTTCTTATTGCCTAACATTAATTTAGGTGTTAAAGGTGTTAAAAAAGGATTAATAGTATCCTTCTTGGTCTTGTTACCTAACTTGTTTATCATTGGTTGGGGCGAACCAATCAGCTTAATACCAATTGGTGTTATGACACTATTACTTGGAAGCCTTGTAGGTTATCTAATTGACAAGAAATAAGACTCATCACGCAAATCCTCAAGCCGGTGAATAATAAGTTCTTGGATTCTCTTGTCTTTGTATTTACTTTCTAGTAAGTGCAATTCTTTTATCTGCTTCAGGAGTTGCTCATTCATTAATCAGGAATTATACCTTGAGCCACTGGCCGGCCTTAGGAGACACGGAGACATAGCCATTCCTTATTCTAGTCTCAGATTACTTACAAAGATTAACATAGACGGGTGAATAATATAAGTTTTTGGAGAAAATAGTATTAGTTGTCCTCTATTGATTTAATTAAGAAGCTTTTTATTATTTAACTATTTTATTTAATATGATGTCTGAAAGATCAAATAAGAATTCTAAATTTAAGAAAAGTAAAAAGATTACTAATAAACCTAAGAAGGTTCAGAAAGTAAGGGTTTGTTCTGCTTATGGCTGTTCTATTAGGTCTAATAAACTTAAGCGTTGTAATTACTGTGGTGATTATTATTGTAATGAACATATTAAGGCAAAACCTTCAGGTAATCTAATGTATGAAACTGACCCAGTTTTATCTGAATTAATGAGAGAGCCTCATGCTCATATTTGCATTGATTTTAGGGATTCTTACATAAAAGCTAAAAGTCATAAACAAGAAGGGCAGTCATTTTTTGACTCAAGAAAAAGTGATAGGATTATAGATATTGTTACTGATATTGAACATGAAGATGTTACTGATATTGCTGATGAGGCTATTAGCCTACCTGTAAGTCAATCATTTTCTAAAAGTTATTCAAGTAAACCTAAGAAGAAAGAATCTAAAAGAAAAGAAAAGAAATCTTTTAAAACACTAAAACTTCCAAAAATAAAGATGAAAAAACCAAATTGGTCAAAATTTTATAATAAAAACATTAAGGGCTTCATGAAGTTTATTCCTATCATTGGTTTAATTATTCTAGCGTTAATGTATTCGCCTAGTATTGATACACAAATGGCACCATTAGGTGAAGCAAATAGTGGTGATATCTTTAGTCGTTTTTTAGTGACTGCTCAAGTATTCTTTGATACTTTTGATTTTTCAGATCAATTTACCTTAACAACAACTATTATTTTGTTGATTACTCTATGGACTGGTTATAAATATTGGCTTCTTAATATGAAATATATTAAGCATTATCCAATATTATTAAAGAGATTAATTATTACTATTATGTTCTTAGTTTTCATTAATAATCATGTTAAAATGAATTCTCCTCTTACTTTTATTTTTGATTGGATTTTATTCATTGCTTCATTATATTTGGTTCTTGCTGGTTTTTGGTATATTGCAAAGACCATTGATAGAATTAATTTAAGATCTGATCTTTATTGCTGGGGTTTAAGAATTCTTGGTGGAATTATCATTTTTGTTGGTGCTGTCCTTTTTGTATCAACTGGTATGGCTTTAATGTTAAACTTTAGTTTTAATCCAAATGCTCGATTAATGTTCAATAATATTTATTGGATTCTAAGTTTATGTGTTATCATGCTTGGTGTTTTTATGCAATACAGATCATTCAGAAGACATCCTGCTTTAATGATATGGAATTAATCATTTTCTAATAGTTTAATCTGCTCCTTAAGGTAATCTATTATGGCTTTCTTAGCTGGAGTCATGTTTGTAGACTTAGCATTAAGCTCCTTATTAATCTCTTGATACCATTCAGGCATACAAGTAATAGGATTCATAAAAAATAATACATTGGAGGAACTATTTAAACCTGGATATTTTCTGTGATAATGATCTTTTCGAGAAAATAGTATAAAATTTTATAAGATGATTCTACCAATAATTGATTTCTTGGCAAAGTCATTGTTTTACCTCCATGAATTAAATTACTCCTAACTCTATATATAATATTATAAAACAAGTTAACTAAATCATCATAATTATCCATTTTAGAAGGTTCTCTTGTGGAACCTGAACTCATGTCTATTAAAGGTTCTTTATCTAATTCTTTCTTTAACTTAGTTAATTGACTTTTAAAATCAGCATTGTTTATTTTTAATTCATTAAATAAATTTTTATATTTATCATCTGAAAACATTTCTATAATACAATTTTTAATAAGTCCTTTTTGAAATTCGCCTGATAGGTAGGCATCAAAAGCAATTGAAATAAAGATAAGATTATCAGAGTGAAATAGTTCTAAATTAAAACCCGGAATTGGCCCCGTAAGATTCTTTTTGATTCTATTAAACCAATGATTAATAATCTGAACTCTAAAATAATCCATAAAATAAACCTCATTTAAATTCAGATTCTATAATTTGAATATCTTTTTCTGATAAATTATATACATTATAAATTAATGAATCAATCTTGTTTTTTAAATTAATATCATCAGGATCATTAATTAATTTTTTAACTAAATCTTCAATATTGAAAGCATTTTTATCAAATTTAATTGGTATTACATCAAGATACACAGTTTTAATGTTAACATCTGTTATAGAGCATTTAAACCAGTAATTAATTAACTTAGAATTTAAATACCCTAATAAAACAATTAGTTTGCTATTGTTATCTTTTTTTCTAACAATGTTTAAATTATTTAGTGCTAAAGTATCTGTTTTATCTAATGCACTGATTAATCTAAATTTAGTATTTAGTCCCCTTATCATTTGAATAAGAATCTTAGGTCCTTTGAAAATCCAATCTTCTCTAGGCCTGTGAAGTAAACTTCTATCATATAAAACATAATGGCTTGGTTTTTTTATGTCAAATTGGCTTACATCTTTAGCAACGAATATTGATTGATATTTGTTACTCTCTTTTATTGATGATAAAAATTTACTATTATCGCCTGTACAAACACCATTTTTTGTTGTAAACATAGATTTTAATAAACTTGAATTTTTTTCAATTTTGTTTAACAATTCTAAACTTTCTTTTGAAAGAACCCAAATAAAAAAAGGAGGTCTTTTTAACATATTAATATTTACATGTGAAGTTATTATATCTCCAAACAAATCCATAGAATTAAGTTTAACATCATAAGACTCCTCCTGTTTTCTTTTCTTTAAAAAAAGTAATAAATAGGTCATTGTTCCTGTAACTTCTGAAAAAACTTTTTCTAAATCAACCAATTCACTAATTTTATAATTTTTAATTAATAATCTCCTAATTACTGAAAAGCTTATATTAGAAAGAATTGTTTTTGGTATTATATAACTTAGATACTTATCTTCTTTTAATACTCCTTTAATAAATCTATTAATAAAAAATCCAAACACATCAATTTTTCCAACATAATTACCATCTAGTAACTCTGGATTTGTATTAAATAATATATCCTTTTCATATTTTTTATATCTTGTTATTGGAAAATAAGGTGGGTTTCCAACGATCAAATCAAAACCACCACCCTTTAAAATATGTCCAAAATCAATTCTCCAATGAAATATTTTAATATTTGAAACTTGTTCTTGATTTATTGGTGGGCTATTTTTATTATATTTTGGTTTAATCTGTCTATTGACATAATCTAAAAAAGCAGGAGTAACTGTTAAGTAAATAGAATCCTTAACTGTTTCAAGTATTTTTTTTAAATTTTCAGCATTTGAACCGTGGGCTTTCCTATATATTTTATATAATATATAATAAGCTTCAATATAATCATCAATCTTATATCCTTCAAGTAAAGTTTTAGCTTTTTTAATCTCTTCAGAGTCTATTTCGGGGTTTGTGCTCAAACCAATAAAGATTCCATCTATCTTTTCAGTTAATGGTGTTTTTAATGGAATTTGCACAAGTTTTTCATCAAGCCAACCAACAAGACTATTACCAACCTTGAGATTATACTCAATATTAGGTAAAGGCTTAATGTCATTCTTACCACTATCAAAATCAGAAATCAACCACAACCACAATCTAAGCTTAGCAATCTCAATAGCTCCAGATAATATATCAACACCATAAATATTCTCAGTGATGATATCTAATTTTAATTTGTAAAAATCATCAGAAGACTTTAACAAATAATTCAAACGCCTCTTAAGGCTAAACAAAATCTCAGAAGCCTTAACTAAAAAAGCACCACTACCACAAGCAGGATCAAGAACAGTAATCTCACTCAAAACTTTAACCGCTTTAATTAAATCAGTTTTATTATTAGAGTCAACCAACTCATCAAAAGAATCATACTTATTATCCAATTTATCAAGCAAAAAAGGAATAATAGTGTTATTAGAAATATAATCAGTAATTGGCTCAGGAGTATAATAAACACCTTTCTTCTTACGCTCAGAAGTCTTCTTAACAGATGTCTCAGCCTCCTCCTTAAAACCAACCTGCTCCCACTCAACAACACTACGCTCATAAACATGACCAAGAATCTCAGGAGTCAAAATACGCTCCTCATCTTCCTCAGATACTTTGATATCTTCAATAATCCAATGATAACTATTCAAGAAAACAAAAATATCATCCCATTGCTTCTTACTCAAAGAGATATCCAAATCCTGCTCAAAAACGTCAGGCCTAAACAAACCACCATTCAAATAAGGAACAAAAATCTCATGATTACCAACCTTCAAAATATCATCCTTCTGAGAATTAAATAACCTAAATAATTCCTTAATATTATATAAGAAATCTCCATTACCTAAAAGGATGCCACTAAATAAACTCTCACCAGAAACCCTACCACCATCAACAAATTTAATAATCCCCTTATGGCAAAGAAAGTAAATAAAGAATATACGATCAAAAATCTTCTGAGCAATAAGAAATTTTTGAGTTGGCTCAAAATCATTTTTAATATGCCTAACAAGAATATTCCTCTTATTCTTGAATAACTCATAAAACTTAGCAGAAATATCCTTAGATTGGAACAGGAAATCAATACCCCTCTTATTAATACTACTTAATTTATCTAACTTAGATTTATTACTAACAGTTCTTTCAGAAAAGATAAAATGCTTAGTTTCACCAAAATTACGATAAAAAATAACCTTATGATTAAAAAAGATAACACAATAACTAAGACCTTTATCAATCAAAAAATGATTCTTAACCTCTTTTAATTTGTTCTCATCAAATATCTCATAAACAACTAATAGCTTCTTTTTATCAATCTTAAAATAAAAACCCTTATTATAATCCTCATCAACATAATCAGCCTCAGGACTAAAACCATTATTCTTTAAGAACTGAACTAGATAATCTTTTCCCTCAACTATTTTTGAAACATCCATTTTAACCCTCAATAAAACCAATACCAAATAAAGATTCCTTCTTAGTTACTAATTTTTCTTGAACCTCTAGTTTAGTAAAACTATTCTTAAGATCTTCAACCCAAGAATCAATTAAATTATTTGATAATTTCCTCTTAATACCAATTTTAATTTTATTAATCAATCGTTCAGTTGTGCTGCCACACTTATTACTAACCTCATCAAGAACATTCTCAAGTTTAGATAAACTAGGATAAACCTCCTTAAGATTTTTAGATTCTATGAAATCAATAATAAAATTAATTGCCCTATCAACTTTATCATTGTAATATTCTAATCTTAAATTCTCTTTATTTCTCTCTTCCTTAAATGAATTAAATGCTTTTATCTCACTAGAGAACTCTTTATCAAAAACGATTTTTTTGCCAGACTCATTAATTGATTTATTTAATAGAATACACTCATTAAATGATTCAGCATCATCATAAATAAGAGACAAACCTTTAGACCCGGATAGTAAAGTATAATTATTACCTGATGGAATCTTCACATTATTAAGGTCGGTTCTTTTCAAACCATAATTCTTAATTGCCTTTTGAAGGAAGATTAAAATAGGTTTTGAATAACCAATAGATAACTCTAAATCATCAAAATTACCCTCTCTAAGATTAGTTCTAATCTTATCCAGAACTTCCAGATAGATCTTTTTATCAAGCTTCCGTCTAGTAGACAAAAGCTCTTTTTCAGTCTCAAACCATATGCGATATTCAACACCAATAAAACGAATAATATCCTTAATACGCAATTCCATAGTTTCAACTAGATTAATCTCAACATCAATATCATCATCAGGTCTAAAATTTAGAACTTTAATCTCCTTAGGATTATCCAAACGAGTGGCCCGACCAATACGCTGAATTATTCTAACAGGATTGTATGGTATATCAAAATTAATAACAATATCAGCACCACTAATATTAAAACCCTCAGAAAGAGTATCAGTAGTGATAATTATCCTCAACTCATCACCAGGTTCATTAAATTTATTAATTATACTCTGCTTATTCTTTGTATTTGAATCAATATACCTAATCTCTTCACTTTTAACAACATCCTTTAAGTACTCTTTAATAGCTTTAAGAGTGTCTTTATATTCAGTAAAAATCAGTATTTTACGATTTTTACTCTTCTTAATTATATCATTCAATTTTTCAATTTTCTCATCATTATCAAATAAAATTTTACAACCACTTTTAATGAATGATTCAATTTTCTTTATCTCTTGATTAATTAAATAAGTATCCTGCTTAAGATCATCAAGTATATCAAGATGTTCTTGGCCACTACCTTTCTTAATCTTATTTATTACTTCACCCAGTTTTTCCTTAAAGTTAATCTGGAAACTAGTATTAATATCATCTTCATATTCATCATCTTCAAGATATTTTAGATTCTGCTTCTCAATAGACAATTGAATCATAGAATTCTTTTTAGAAAGCCTTTTCAAAGTAAGATAATAAGAACTAATATCACTTTCAAAACGCTTATACAAAATCCACTTGAAAAAACCACCTAAACGAATACCTTTCTCAGGATCAAGAATTCTAAGATGAGCTGCAGTTAAACTAGTAATAAAATCAACAATTCCATTAACAACAGATTTATACTGATCTGCTAACGTGTATTGTATCTCATCAACATCAGGATCAGATATTTTAGTTATATCAACACCTGAAAATGATTTTAATTCATCAATATAATCAGCAGAAGTCTTTATTGTTTCACGCGTAGACTTTACAAACATTTCTTTTTCAATTTCTTCCTGAACAATAGATAATGATTCTTTCTCTTTAGTTCTTAATTCTTCATATTCTTTATTTTTAAACAAATTAATAAGGTCACCTAGCCCCCTAACTAATTTATCAAACAACAAACTTTGACCTTTACGATGAAATAACTTAACTAAATTGTATAAATCATCAAGACTAGTGTTAATTGGAGTAGCAGTTAAAAATAGAACTTTAGCATCACCATTCTCATCAATAATTTTCTTAATATTCCTTGTCCTATAAGAATCGGGATTCCTGTAGTTATGGGCTTCATCAACAATGATTAAATCATATTTCTTAGTAAATTTCTTAAACTTAAATACATCAGGCCTTTTCTGTAATTTACCCATAGAATAAAGAGTTACTTTATCAAAAATATCAAATTCCTTCAAATAACGAGGCCATTGATCATCATTATGAACTAAACCAGCAGGAGCAATAACTAAAACCTTTTTACCACTACTTAAAAAATACTTAGCAATCTGAGCTGCAACATAAGATTTACCTAAACCAACTGAAGAAGTTACAAAACAACCCCTATAATTTTTACTATTAAAATTATTTAAAACTCTAATAAAATCAACATACTGAAATTGAAGTAATTTAGATTTTTTGAATTCCTCGAATAAATAATCAGCATTCAAGAATTTAATTAATATCTTAAAAAACTCTTTAGGTTCAATAAAGATAAATGAATCCTTTAAGTCTTCTTTAAATTTAGATTCTTCTAATGCTTCGATTATCGCATCTGAGACTTTTAATTTCTCAAAGTCTTCTGTTCCTTTATCCCATAAATTATCAAACCATAACTCAACTGTCTCTAATTCATTAGGTTCTGTGATAATTGTATTTAGTTCAGTATTGCCAACTAAACCACTTGGTGTTAAATTAGAAGAACCAATAACAGCAGCTTTGTATCTGTCTAATAAACTCTTTTTAGTTATATCTCTTAAGAAGAGATAAGCTTTACTATGGAGTCTTTCTGGTTGCTTGTCATCACCAAAGTAGACTCTTACTTTTAGTGTTCTATAATCCCTCACTAATTGATAAAACAATTTTATTGCAGGTTTAGTATTATCATCAAGTGAATTAAACTTATCTTTAAAGGCCTTAATCAATTGACTTTTAGTAGGTTTACTTGTTTGAAAACCCATTAAAATATCAATTTCTTTAAGATTTTTAAGAGAATTAATGATTTCTATTAAACCTTCGAGATAAAAATAACCAACAGCGCATTTAAAACCTTCAGAGTCTTTAGCTATTGCCTTAAGAACCTCTTTCATATTGAGTTTCTTCACTCTTTTATTATCAACTATTTTACCCTCTCTAAGAATATTATCAAAATCTGGCATCACTAATAATGTAACTAAAGGTCATTTATAACATTTTTAGTATCCCCCTTTTTAGACTATAAATCGTGCTTTCGCTTATTTTTAGCTGTTTTCTGATTGTCTTAATGCTTACATTCTCTTTGTTCTCCTTGCCTGCTAGGTATAAGCATGTGCCTGTGATTACTAGTGGGTTGTTCATTACTTCGTCTTTGATTTTGTTTGATAGGTTGATGGCCGCGCTGATGGTCTCTGGTCGCAGGCCTAGTTCGTTTCCGTGTTTGATTATTAGTCCTTCTATGCTTGGCACTATTGGCGGCAGTAATAATCGTTTGTTAACGCTTTTTAGTGTTTTGAATAGTTTGAACCTATCACAGCCAGTCAGAGAGGCTATCTCCTGCATGCTCGTGCCGTGGCCTTCACGGTTGCACACGTAGTAGGTTAACGCGCCGATGATTCGCTTGCGCCTGAAGCCAGCCGTGTTCCCTGAGTCTAGTAGAGACCAGTAGATTCTCGTGACCTCACTCTTAATGTAATTACTAAAGTGGCACTCGCCCTGCAAGTAATCCAATAATTGCCTTGCTATCCTTAATCCCTCGCGCTGACCCTGAGACACCATCTCAAAACACATTTAGGTAAGAGGAAGTATTTAAAGAAAGAACAATTCACTTAATTTTACTAATCAAGTCAGACCGGGTAATAATGCCATAACCAATTGTTTTCTTTACTAATACTGCGTCAAACACTTGAAGTAATTGCTGCAAACGATTAAAAGACTCATCAGGCAGTATAACAGGCAATTCAAGGCCCATTAAGTCCTTAACTAATAATTGTTTGAAACCCTTCTTATTAACCACTTTAATCAAGTCCTTAGTGAATAAAGTGCCAACAACAACCCCCTGATCAATCACTGGTAACTGATCAAAATCACCAGCGAGTTTAGTTATTGCCTCACCAATAGACTCATTAGGCGTGACGAACACTAACTCATCAGTCACGAACTCACCAACCAACAAGCCTTTACTAATAGACTTATGCAAGTAAGAGAATAATTGATCAGCTAGTTCATAAGAAGGATTCTTACTGCCAGCCTCGATTTGACTAATAAGTGACTGATTAACACCCAGACCACTAGCTAATCCCTTCTGAGTAAGACCAGCTTCCATTCTTAATCGTTTAACTTCAATTTTAAGGTCAGGCAAGTAACTCATAAGATTAGATGATAAATCAACAACTAATAAATATTACTAATAGTAATATTTTAGCACAAAAATATTATTAAAAGGATTGTTTTATCATTGTTCATGAAAAAAATTAACTTAACAACAGCAATCCAACTTAAACAAGAAAAACTAAGAATAGCAGAACAAGAAGAAACAAGACGATTAAAGGATAATGAAAGAAGAATAACAGATTACTGGGCTCAAGAAAACAATCATTACCAAGAAAAACTAAGCATTGCCACTGAAGCCTTCAAACAATTAAAGGATTTTAACAAAAAATACTCAAGCCAAATAGAAACAATCTTAGAAGAGTTTGACAGCAAGATAGGGCTCGCTGACCGAGGCGTAACACTAATGAGTTACACATGGGCTCATAAAGGGGATTACATACCCGATGACTTAACTGGCCGCTGGTCAACCACTTACGCGAACAAACAAGGATTCCTATACATGGCGGGTTACAAGTGGATGGGCTTCAGGGAAGTAATACAAGTCAATAACCCACAAGACTTTGCCAGTTACTTCACCACTGATTACCTGACAAGTCTAGTCCAAGAATTAAGTCAATTAGAACAAACGCTTATTAAAAAGCTTATCAACTAGATAAGCCCTATTATTAATTTTATCATGAAACTACTCTTTGTTTGCAATGTTGGTGAGAACCGGAGCCGGACGGCGGCCGAGTTATTCAGTAAAGAGCATGAGACTAAGCACGCCGGCGCTTACGAAGGCAAGGCCAGACTAACCAGCGAGCTACTTGACTGGGCAGATGTCATTTTTGTAATGGAGGAACACCAACGCGAGCACATAGCCAGTGAATTCACTAAACAATACATCAGTAAAAGAATAATCAACCTGGAAATACCGGACGTTTACAAGTATAATCAACCAGAGTTAATAACAATCCTCAAAAAGAAAGTAAATAAGTGGCTAAGAATTATAATTAACCCTTGATGCTTACAGATTTAATATCAAAAAAAGAGATAGATCAATTAATTGGTATAATAATAAGAGAATTCAAACAGAAAAAGGAAAAGATCTTTACAGACCTTAGAGAATCAGTCAGGGTATACAATGACCTTGTAAGTGAATCAAAAACACCAATAATTAATAATATACATTTCCAGAGAAAGTATTTTTACTTTTATGCGATGAGTCACATAACAATAAAAAATAAGGATGGTAAAACTAGGCCGGAATTGTTTGACAAATTCCTTAATAAGTATTTTGAGTTAATAGACAAAAAAGAGACTAGATTACCATTCATCATAAATGAATTGGAACAAATATCAGGAAAAACATGGTTTAGTTATGCCACTAAGCTAATAAATATGATTGATAATACCCAACCAATCTTTGATTCAATGATTAATAAATTAATTATTAAGGTGGTTAAGGATGCAAAAACAGAGAAGAGTGAGATTAAAAAACTACTGAATAAACAATCTAAAAATTATGAACAGATATACTCAAGCCTAAAAGGAATTTATGAGTTACTGCTTAAGGATAAGCAAATAAGAGCACTCGTTGATAAAATAAAAAATGAGTTTAAGTATAATATTAGTTATGAGAAGTACCTTGATTTTCTCTTATGGTGGATTGGCAAAGAATTAACACCAAAAAAGAAAAACAAGAACATCACTTAATCCCAGTCCAGCAATCCCAGCATAATCGGTCTATCACAACGTTATGATTAGCGCCCTCAACCAAGTCAATGTAATCCTTAGTGGCTAACTCCAGCTTAGTGAACTGCCGCTTACAATTACCGCACTTAGCCCCATCCTCATCAAACGATTTCTTTTCACTCATATACACCATTTTATCACAAAAGAGGGTTATAACCATTTAGAGAGCATTAACTTAATGTCCCTTAATTCAACAAATATTTATAAACACAGTTAGTATGTGTAATCACTATAATGGTTAATATCACGCTGTCAATCCCTGACGAGTTATACGAGCGAATGAAACAAAAAAAGAGTTACCGCTGGAGCCAGATAGCAGCCAAAGCATTCGAGAACACCCTAAACAAAGCAGAACTAACAGAAGAAATAATGGAAGCAATCAACACCCAGGATAAAGCCAGACTAGACCAACTAGTGGACAAAGCAATGAACGATAACCCAATAGCGCGCCAGGACTCCGTCAAGAAAGCATTAAAACAAGAAAAAGAAAGCAAATAAATGATTAAAAAGCATTAATATAATCATGCCTGACTGGTTGAGTTATGATAACCTGATGCGTGGTCTCGGCCCGGCCAACACCATCCTAAATACAATTGTTAACCAGTTATTACTGCCCAAACACGTGAGTGACTACTCACTAATGATTTACGAACGATTAATCGCCAAGAAACTAACGAGCGGCCGGAAGCGCGAGCCATTAATGGGCGCCTGCATCTACCTTAGCTGCTTAGGCACTAACTACCCGGTTGACCTTAACAAGTTATGCCGGTTGCTCGAGTGCGATAAGAAGGATTTAATCCGGCAGAAGAAATTCATTAACAGGCACGTAGAGACCAACGAGGAAGGCATCACAGTCGAGTCATACATCAACCGCTACGGCTACCAACTAAGCCTAACGCCGGCTGAGATAACCAACGCCATGAATAACGCCAAGCAGTTCAAACAAGGATTAATGAATAAGACCACTCAAGTCAAGGCAGCCGCTAGTATATACCAGGCAGTCCAAGACAAAGTCAGCATCAGGCGACTAGCCCGAGCAACAGGCCTGAGCATCAGCGCAATACACAAAGCAGTAAAAGAAGTCAGACACTTAATGCCAGCCACTGACTTATTACTAATCAATAAACCATTAATCTTACTGAAAACTCGAAAGAAGCAATTATAAAGATTAATTTATTCCTGATTGATAATGAATTTTAAAGAAGAACTTAGCATAATGGGTAAATTTTATTTGATGTCAATGCTAGCCCCGTTCACTAACTTAACTTATGCTGTATTTGTGGTTTACTTGCTGGCTATTAATTTCTCAGCAACACTGATGGGTTCAATTTTCGCTTTGAGTGCTTTAACAGTTATCTTATTAGAGATACCTACTGGTGTGGTAGCTGATGTTTATGGAAGAAAAGTTAGCACTGTTATTGGTTTATTCTTAACAGGCATTTCAATGATTATAATGTTTTTAACAACAAACGTTACGTGGATATTATTATCATTCATTATTAATGCGATAGCAATTACTTTTAGGTCAGGCGCTAGTGAAGCATGGCTTGTTGATTACTTGAACCATTATGGGAAAAAAAGTTACTTAAACAAAGTAATGTCACGAGATAGGAGTTTGTTCTCAATAATGAGTTTCTTTGTTGCAGTATTATCATCAATAATCCTTTTCTTATTTAAGGATACTTATGGGTTAATCACTGTAGTTAGGGTGATGTTCTTAGTTGAAGCGTTATTAATATTCATTTCTGGTTTTGTTGGTTTAACAACTAAGGAGCCTTACTTTAAGAAGAAAAAAGTTAAATCATATTTTAAAAGTGAGTTAGGGAACATTAAGGCCACTCTGAAAAAGTCATTAAAGATTATTAAAGATAGTAAGCGATTACCTTACTTCTTTATAGGTGCCTCAGTATTCTTTTTTGGCATAGCGCCAATGAGTAGTGGCTGGCAGATTCAATTAACTAATAATAATATTGACATTGTTCTCTTTGGTGTAATCTCGGGGTTAACTTACTTGATAAATTTCTTCTTTCTATCATTAAACGAGAAAATCGGTAAAAAAGTTGGTGTTAAACGATTAATTATTATATCATTAATAACTATTAGTTTTACAGGCATATTATTCGGCTTTAATTTTGGTTTCTGGTTAATCCCAATATACTTGTTATTTTATGGTATCTGGGATTTATTATTTGTCAACCTGTCAGTAAAAATGAATGAGATAATACCTTCAAAACAAAGAGCCACTATCCTCTCCCTAAAAAATGTTACTGATGCAATACCAATGATGTTAAGCTCAATATTATTATTCGGATTAGTAACTGATTATTTTAGTATTAATATATCATTGATAATAGGGGCTGTGTTTTTCTTGATATCAACATTTTTCTTTACAAAAACCTTGAATTAATTTCTTTAAATACTTCAAGGTAAATATCCTAAGTAATGAAAGAGCAAATCCTAAAACAAATAGAAGAACTGCACTTACTAAAAAATAAATACAAAGATAAGAAAGTTCAAGAGTTGATTAACCATCGGCTTGAGGAACTGCATGATCAATTTCTTCAGGGTTAGGGAAGTAAAAAACTGTTTTTCCTCGCTTAACGTGTTTTATTAGTCCTCTTTTTTGTAGAGTCCAAAGACACTGCTTAATGTAAGAATAATTCTTACCTGTCTTTTCTACTAAGGTCCAGCTAGTTAATGGGCTTCCTTGAACCTCATTAAAGGTTTCAATAATTAATTGCTCAGTCGGCGTAATCATAACTTGACTAAGATTCAAGGTAGTATTTAATGTTAGAGTGGTTCGTACTACACCACCTACTATAATGACTATTAATTCCTGTTGCTTGTTTCATTTAATAATTAATATAATGATATAATCTGGTTTTCTCCCGACTCAAGAGTAAGTAACATCATTCACCCAACAAAGTAGTAGAACCTATGAAGCCCACTGAACTATTTAAGTTCAGGGGCGCCTGCACGATTAGTGCAGTGCGTATAAAAGGAAATAGCAGGACTAACAGCAATTCTTAACTTGACTCATTATAGTAGGAGTAGTAGTGCTAATTACAGCATTAAAAAATAAGTATAATAAGGTGGTTTACCATTTCGTGGTGTATTCTTTTCCTTTTCAGGCAATGCCTTAAAGTTGAATTTGTCAACAAGTAATCTTAATGACTCTTTCTTAATCGGATTAGCTAGTAAACGCTTATAATTACCCTTAACTTTATCTAACAACACTTCGCTTAGTTTCAAAGCAATTCCTCTACGCCTATAATTAATATCAACATAAGCATCAAGTAATAAGAAATCATTTTTATTCAAAGCTTGACCAATAATAAAACCAACAATACTGTGATCCTCTTCTGCAACTAAAGTAATATAATCTCTCTTTAGATTACCTTTATTATAGAAATCCTTCAGTGACTCAGGATTATCTTCAGTTTCTCTATGAAAAGCATCAATCAATGGTCTCAACTTATCATAATCAGACTCTCTGTAATCCCTAATTTTCATAATTTCACTTAATGAGCTATTAAATTAAATACTACTCGGTCAGTAGAGTCCAACGAATATGACTTACATTAAAGCCAAGAAGCATACCTGCAAAAACGGAGAAATAAGCACTTATTACTACCTAATGAAAACAGTTAGGGTAAATAAGAAACCAATACCACAAGTAATCAAATACTTAGGAAAAGAATTGCATGAAAGACTGATTGAATAGTTTTATTAAATTATACGCATTTTTATTATAATTAATGATTAAGGCATTATTGTTTGATTTGGATAATACCCTGCTTGATTTTGTTAAGATGAAGATCACTTGCTCAAAAGCCAGTGTTAAGGCAATGATTAAGGCAGGGCTGAAAATGACTGAGAAGGACGCTTATACTAAATTAATGAGTATTTATGCTAAAACGAGTTATGAGGATCCTGTTATATTTGAGAATTTTCTTAAAGAGTTTAATAAAAAAATTGATTATAAGATACTTAGTGCTGCTATAGTCGCTTACAGGCGAGTAGTCAATGATTTACTCATCCCATACGAAGGAGTCACTGAAACGCTTAAAATACTAAAACGTAAAGGATTAATTTTAGGTATAGTGACTGACGCGCCAAGACTTAAGGCATGGATTAGACTAACAACCGCAGGATTAAGTAATTACTTTAACCTCATAATAACATTGGGTGATTCCAAGAGGCGAAAACCACACAAGATTCCATTCCAGAAAGCCTTAAGGGAGTTAAAACTAAAACCAGAAGAAGTTTTATTTATCGGGGACAATCCAGAAAAAGACATTGCAGGCGCCAACAAGATAGGTATGAAAACAGTTCTTGCCAAGTATGGTTCATTCATTAAGAGTAAATCAATCAATAAAGATGAGAAACCAACATACATAATAAATAAATTCAATGAATTACTGAGGTTAATCTAATGGTAATGTACTCTCACTCTAGACTTAGTTGTTTTGAACAATGCCCTTTCAAGTTTAAATTAAAATATCTTGATAAAGTCAAAGCTGAGACTTCTCAGGGTGTTGAAGCGTTCATGGGTTCAATGGTTCACGAAACCCTTGAGAAAGTGTATACTGATAAGAAATTTGAGAAAGTAATGACTCTGGAACAAGTCGAGGACTACCTCAAAGCTCTGTGGCAGAAGAACTGGAATGATGAGATAATTATTGTCAGAAAAGAGTATGGTAAAGATAATTACTTAGCAATGGCGCTAAAATTTATCAAAATGTATTATGAACGATTCCACCCATTTGATGATGGATTAACCATAGGATTAGAAGACAGAGTAATAATTAAACTGGATAAAACCGGCAGGTACAAACTACAAGGTTATATTGACCGGTTAGCCACGTTCAAAAACGGTGAGTACCATATTGTTGATTACAAAACCAATGGTCACTTAAAGATGCAAGAGCAGTTAGACCAGGACAGGCAATTAGCCCTATACCAAATAGCTGTACAGAATAATTATAAAGACGCTAAGAAAGTGGTGTTAAAATGGCACTTCCTAGCTTTTGATAAAACAATCACCAGCACCAGGACTAAAGAAGAATTAGAAGTATTAAGAAAGGACACAATACAATTAATTAAGACAATTGAAAAGTGTAAAGAATTCAAGACTAATAAAAGCCAGTTATGTGATTGGTGCGAGTACAGATCAATGTGCCCAGAATGGAGCCACCTAGCTAAACTAGAACAAAAAAATGTTAATGAATACCTAAAAGATGACGGCGTCAAACTAGTAAACGAATACATCAAACTAACAAGTGATAAAAAAGAATTCATTGAACCAATCGACAAGAAACTAGAACAAATCAAAGAAGCACTAATCAAGTTCGCAAAAGACAACGGCATAAACGTAGTCTTTGGCAGTAACAATAAAATCAAAGTAGCAATCTATGACCAATACAAAGTACCAGCCACCGGCAGCAAAGAAAGAATACAACTAGAAACACTACTAAAAAAACTAGAGAAATGGGAAGAAGTTAGCACAATCAACTACTTCGCGCTAAACAAACTAATAAAAGACTTAGACCCAAAAACACAAAAAACAATCACCAAATACACAGAAAAAGAAGAAGCAAGCAGATTCTACCCTTCAAGAATTAACAAAGAAGAAGACATAACAAAATAATATAAAATATAAAAAACAAGTATATAAAAATAAGAATTTAAAGTAGTTATTGTTTAATATGCTTAAATGAATAATAACATAATTTTGATTCCATTAATCCATGGTTTTTTTATTAGTGTATGGTTTTATTTTAATAAAATATCTAAAACAATCAAGAAAAGATTCAAATTAAATATTAAAGATTATATTTACGTTAAATGGATTGGTTATGATAAAACAATTTTTATACCATTATTAATCTGGTTTTTTGCAACTGCTTGGTATCCAAAATCGGGTTTTGAAGGTTTGCTTTATTATAAAATATTATTCTTGAGTTTGACAGGGCCCATTGCAGAAGAATTCGCTTTTAGAAGTTTATTAATAGGTAATATAGGATTTTTAGTTAATAATTTAATACAAGAAATAAAGTTTTTTAACAAATATTTTAAAAAAGCATTTTCTATATTTTGGGTTCCATTTATTATAATTTCAACCAGTATTCTGTTTATTCTTAATCATGGTCGTGGTTTTAATGACTTAATCTTGATAATTAATACAATAATATACACGAGCCTTTATTTAATTAATAAGAAAAATTTATTACCTTCAATATTAATTCATATTTTTAATAATTTATTTCTCAGTTTGCTTTAATAACGTACTTGGTGTATATCAGCAAAATCTTTTATTTCACTAATAAACTTACTTTGAGCTTCATCTCTTGTGTACATAATCACTTTATCTTTACTCCTTGTTAACCCTACATAAAATAATCTTCTTTCTTCTTCCTCTTTATCATTTATCTTTCCTTTAATTACTGGCATAAAAATGATAGGATTATCTAACTTACAAGGGAAACCATAAAGATCATCATCTACCTTTAAAATAAACACCACTTTAGACTGCAAACCTTTACTTTTATGAACAGTCATTAAAGGTATAAAACTGGGGTCTTTACCTTCAAAAGATAATAACACATTTTTAGTGTAAGCAGCATTAACCAAATTCTCTTTAAACTTTCCTTTAAGTGTTCTTGTTAAGACCATCATCTCATTATTTTTATAACCTAATTTAGAATATTCACTAATCTGTTCTAAACAATGATTTATCATCTGATTCCAATATTGTAACTTAAACTTATCTTTATGCATTAAAGAGTAAATACATATTGAATTTTCAGACTCATTTTTTGAGATAGTTATCTTATCAATTTGAGATCCTTTAGGATTATTATGGATTAATGCACTTCCAGCATTCACAATTGTTTTATTACTACGATAATTAATACTTAAATCAGTTCTTGCTGGGTGCTTAAAATACTTCTCAAAGTTTACAAATAAATCTAAGTTTGAACCACTAAAACCCATTATGCTCTGCCAATCATCACCAACACAAAATAGTTTACAATTATTGTTTTTATCCATTAATGTTTTGATTAGTTCATATCTTTGGTTATTGATATCCTGATACTCATCTATTAATATGTGATCAAAACAGTTCTTGTATAATTCTTTATTTTCTTTAAGAGACTTCACCGCATGATTAATCATATCTTCAAAGTCTATCTGATTAGTCTCATTGCAATAACTTTGATATTTATTATATAATTTAATAGCTATTTCACCAAAAGCTTTAACTTTATCTAGCCAAATATTTTTGTGCAATCTTAATTTAACTTCTCCAGGTGTTAATGCGTAAGTTTTAGCTATTTTAATAAAATTAGCTATGTCATCTGATAATTTATCATCTTTAACTGATTTCTTACATTCATCCCAAACACGATTTATTAATTCATCAAAATTGACCCTAACAAACTCAAATGATTGTTCAGGATATTTTTCATTAAGTGATTTAATTAACCTCTTCTTAAGCAACTCTATTAACTGGTTATTCTGATATTCTGCTTGAGTAGTTTCAATCAATAAGTATTTATCTTGTTCTTTAAATTGTTGTTTTTTAAGATTCATAGTATCCTTATACTCTTTTGTTGTTACGGTAAACCATTTAGGTACCTTTTCTTTTTTATCTAATGCCCAATGTTCAATATAAATATCATACTTCGGTAAGTAAAAATCTGGTGTTGGAGTATTAGAACCTTTTTCATTTGTATACTTCATCCATTCAGCAGGTGCTTCATATTTTACATCTATTTTTTCACCATTTAAGTTATGCATAACAAAAAAGTTCATTATTGCTCTCTCAGCCCTACTCTTAACAGGAACACCATTAAGTGATGTATACCTAAGATTTCGCATGTATTCATAGAACTCAATTAATTCTTGTTTATTCTTAGGATTGGGTTCTTTTCGAATATATCCATCATCAAAAGATTCCATGTAATTAGTAATTAATTCATTAATTTCAGGATTTGAATTTCTTAAATCTACTAATAATTCATGTATTATTTTTTTAGACGATTTTATCACTTTAGGTTTACTTTTTAATAAAGAAGTTATTATTCCCAAACCTAATGAATGAAAAGTTTGAACTCTAACATCACCATATTCTTTAAGTCGTTCTCTCATTTCGTTAGCTGCTTTATTTTGAAAAGCCAAAGCAAGTATTTTTTCAGGTTTAATGGTGTCTGGTTTTCTTTTTATCAAATATGCTATTCGTTTAGTTAATACTTCTGTCTTTCCAGATCCAGCACCAGCAATTACTAAATTGTGTTTATCATCCTTTATTATTGCTTCCTGTTGATTATCATCTAATAACCCATATTCAGTTTTGAATAATTCAGAATATTCTTTTTTCCTTCTTTTAACAAACTCTTCATTAAAGCTATTTATTTTAACATTGACTTCATTAGATTTATTAATTAATTTGTTTATTGAATCATTGACCTCATTATCAAAGTAATTATTATTCAATTTGAGATAATCAATATTTTTTGAATAATCTTCAAGTTTTTTATTCAAGATATTTATATTTCCATAAGTTAGGTAAGTATCATCCTTTCTGACTTTGCCATATAACTCTTCTATTTCTGAATTCTGATTTTTAATGTAATCATTAAGCTTTTTGTAGAGACTCTCTTTTTTATTACTTAGTTTAATTAATTCTTTTGAGACTTTTTCTTTGTTCTTAATTAAATTCTTAAATTGATTATTTAATAATTTTAATTCGTTGTCTAATTTTTTAGATTTTTCTTTTAGGTTATTATCTAGTATAAAACCAATTATTATTGGCTTTAGATAATTAGAATATTTTCTTAATTTTGCATAATTCTTAAGTTTATCTTCTAGTTTTAAAACATCAATCTCTATTTTAGACTTCTTGCTACTGTAATCTTTTGTTAATCTTTCATTTTGTTTAATTTGCTTTAATAATCTCTTTATTTCAGATATTACTAAATCATTTTTAATTATCATATTTTTTAAGTGAGCCTATCCATTTATATTACTTATCATCAGTAAAAATGATATAATTACTATATAAAAAGATTAAACATTTTCTAGAATTATCCTTATACATACTTGTTTATTCTAACTGATTCTTGAAGGGTTTATTAAAGCATTCGCGACATTCGTCACGCTCATGCTCCATTATAAACCCTTCCCCTTTCAGGGACAGAATCCTTTCTAATTCTTAGTCTTAGTCTTTACGCATCGCCCGCGAAATAACTCCCAACGCTTCGAGGAGTTATTTCTTCTACTATGGAGGTGATGAATGAATGACTAATCAAAACAATGCCTTTGTGGATGGCTTAATCCACAGACAAAAAATGTTATGGAAGGTAAGAGCCAAATTACAAGACTTCATAGAAAACCATGCAGACAGGTTCCTAAACAACGATCCTAAGAAGTCAGACAGTAATGGCTCTTTTGACCTTGAAGAACTAGCTAAATGGCTAACCATCGAATGGAAACTAAACAAGAACTTAATAGCAATCAGCAACGCGCTTAAGACAATGGAAGCCAGAGAAGGGGTGAGGGCCTAATGGTCCTCATCTCACAAGGCAAAATAGACGGCAAGCCAATCATCAGGGCATGGGAGTCATTCAGTGGTTGGTACTGGTTAGCCACCGAAGCAGCTTACAAACAAGACTCAGTAATAGATGGTAGGGTCTACAAGGATGACCAAATATGGTTCGGACTAGTAATAGGGCAATACACAGAATGGGGCTACTTCAGCCAAACAGAAATTGAATTACTAAGTCCAAGAACATGGACAATCAAGAAATGCGACCTAGAAATACTTTCATTAAGTAGAGACCAATAAAAAGGTCTCTCTTTTTGTCATAAAGCACACTTAAACACCATAAAGTGGTTTGTAAACCTTTAATAACATCTCAAAAAAAGGCAAGTGATTCTTAGTTACAATAATACTTGGCACAAAAGAACCAGCTTTTGAATTGCCTGAAGCTTCATATAAATAACCTTTAAACTGGATAGAACCTTTATTCAAGAAATCAAGAACATAATCAAGATTTTTCTGAGCCGTAACTTTATTAGAAGTCCACAAATTAAATCCAGAAACAACATCACGTTTATAATAACTATTTAATGACTTTAAATTAACAGCATAATAAATAAAAGATTCAACATCAATAAAATCAGGAATACACAAGTCAAAATCTTTCTTCTCACCTAAAGGAATGCCAGAAAGCATTAACAACCTAGTTAAACCTTGGGCTAAACCATCACTATTAGAACTAATTCTCAAATAAGAACTATCTTTAGGTTTTTTATTTTCATTAACATTTGCTACAATCCCAAATTCATCTTTAATAACTTCACTCGTAATAACTAAATTATCCTTAGTATTAGAAAGAGAAAGTGTATAAGTATCACTCTTTTTATCTTTACAAATTGAACCACTCAATAAAGTATGCAAAAATAATTCTTTGAAGTGAGAAAACAAAACAGCATAATCACTCAAAGGTAATAAACCATCCTTTTCTAAAGACTTAACTTGGCGAATAAAAAAAGGAATGGAACCAGCAGACCATTTACTAAAGGCATTAGCAGAAAGTAATGGATAACTCTTAGCAACAAATGATTGTGTATTATTATGTAACGAATTAAAAGCATCATAACAGTATTTAGGGGTATAATTCTTCTTAGAAAAATCAAAAGAATCCAAAAAATCATCAAGACTTACAATTTCAACCATAATACAATGACTATTAAAAACTCTTTATAAATATTCTCATTTCTTCTTTCTTTTTCTTCTAAATAGGTAAAATATCATTAATGACGCTATTGCGAAGTAGTAGCCCGCTTGATGATCTTATACACAACACCCCCACTCGCTAACGCTCGTCGCCCCCTCAAGGGGGCTTTAATGTGTTATGATAATTCTTTTTCCATTTCATAATACTCAATAGAAAAACCAAGTTTCTTATACAACTTAATAGCTTTATCATTATTTGTTCTAACACCAAGTTTAATGAGTTTTATACCTTTACTTTTCATTTCACTTCCAAAAAAGTTAATCAAACTAGTAGCATAACCTCTTTTTTGATATTCACTCTTTATCACAATATCATCAATGTAACCAATCAATCTAGAAATATTATCAATAATTGTGCCTGTTAAGAAACCAACAATTTTACTTTTATTTTCAGCAACCAATAAAACACCTTTTTTAGACAAAGCATGATCAAATTCTTTCTTAAACTCATCAACAGTTAAAGTTGATTTCTTACCTGATAATTTGCTATAATGTTCATCAGCTTCAAATCTTATTGGGATTAATAACTCAAAATCTTTTTTAAACCCATATCTAATCATAATTAATTAACAATTAATTGTTACTTATCTCTTTTTTCTTTCTTCTTCTGAATAGGTAGAATATCAAGTAAGCAATTGTAAAAGCCAATTGGTCTCTCTTTTTGTCATATACTAAAAAAGTAAGGTTTTATCTTTCCTGCTTTATACTCATCGATTCCTTGAATAAGAATATTTTTAATGTAATTATAATAATCTTCTTGTAATTTATCAAAGTGCTTTAATTTCTTTTTTAGTTCAAGCACTTTTATTATTTCGATAGTCGCTATACTAATTTCAATATTTAATAATCTTGTTTACTTGTTAGGATTAATTGTTTTAGTCCCTATGTATTTTAAGCTTACTGGACTCGCTAAGGTGTCATTAAATGAAAAAGATAATTATGATAAACAGTATCAAGAATACTTAAAGAGTAAGTATCCTAAGCTACCTAAAAGTTTTAAATGTAAATCTTGCGAGTTTAAAGAAGATTGTGTATTACTAAAAGAATAATTTAATAAACTTGTAAATGAATTAATATAAATAATAATGTGGGGATTAGAGCCCCCAAAACTAAGCCACTGGCTGGGGTTACCCTTACATTAAGCAGTGCTTGTGGATGCTCACAAAAAAAGGATTAGTCAAGACGGTTAAACGAGGAAGACAAGTATTTTATTACCCTAATCCTAATTATTGTAAGAACTAATTTTTCTTTTTGAATCGGTTCTTGTCCCTTTTTAGGTTTTTGTTCAGACTATTAATGAGTGCTTCTTCCATATTAATTCCTTCCTTGTTAGCAATGCACGTTAAAGCGTAGAGGACGTCGCCGAGCTCTAGTTTTAAACCACTTGTCTCCTTCTTTTTATGTTTGGGCCCGTAAAGATCATTTAGTTCGCGACCTAACTCACCTACTTCCTCAACTAGTGCAGCAAACATTTCTAGCGGAGCCCAATACCCACCGAATTCATTGATTGACTCATCAACTTTTCCCTGCAAATCATGCAAGTTCATAAATCATTATTGAGTAAACACTTAGTTTTAAGACTTATTCTTTTACTGCGTTGTGTATTGCGCTGATGCTCAGGCCTTTAAGCGCGGCCGACAAGTATTCTATTATAAAATGATTGCCTTAAATGATAATATTGAACGATTAAAGAGACTTAATGAGCATTATGAACAGAATAAAATTCTGACTAGTGAGAATAATAACTTAAAACTCGAATTAAGACATGCTAAGTATTATTACAGGACAAAGGCGAGAAAATAGGTGTTTACTCATTAATAACACTAATAAGTAGAACGCTAGCCCTATTAACCAATGTCATTAATATTTCTTGTAAAGATAATTTATTATAAATATTTTGGTGGCTAATTAGTTAGAATACTATTTTACAATTAGGAAACCACGCCTTAATATTATACATCTCCTCTTGATTGAGCGGGTTATTTCTTAAATCCAAGTATTCTAAATTTGTTAGGTTCTCAAAACTTCTGGGCAGGCTGGTTAACTGATTATTATTTAATTCAATACTTTTAATAAATAAAGAGCTTTTAATATTATCCGGCAACTCTCTAATCTGATTATAACTTAAATCAAAAGATTTTAAGCCAATATCAAAGAAATTTAACGGCAAGCTATGCAACTGGTTATGACTAAGATTTAAACTACATAGGTAGCCCAACTCTTTAAAATCTTTTGGCAACTCAGTAAGCTCATTATAACTTAAATTAATACTTAAGTTGCAGTTGCTTAACTCTTTAAAGTTATCCGGCAGTTTAATTATATTATTATGGCTTAAATCAAGTTCTTCTAAACTCTTAAGTTTGTTAATAGTCTCAGGTAAGTAACTAATATTATTATTGTTTAGCCTCAAATTTTTTAGTTTAATTAAGAAGCCAATACTGTCAGGTATTCTCTTTAATTTATTGCAGCTTGCATCAAAATAATTTAACTCAGTTAGGTCTCCGAGATTACTAGGAAGTGATGTTAAACCTTTATATTCAGTGGGTTGATAATGATTATAACCTTTAATGTTTAGTGTTTGAAGGGACTTTAAGTCACAAAAACTTTCAGGCAGGCAGTCAAGGTAATTCTCGCTTAAATCAAGGATTTTTAAGCAGCTCAACTGGCCAATGGTTTCAGGCAAGCGGGCTATCCCATTGTTATGGACATTTAATTCTTCAAGCGCCTTGAGCTGTCCAATATCACTGCTTAGGTTTTTTAAACCGCAGGCGTAAGCGTGTAACTTGTTTAATTTTTTTAATTTAAACACTTGTTCGGGCAGGCCATTAAACTTATTGCCAGATAAGTTAATGACTTCCAAATCAGCCAGTTCTGATAATTCATCAGGAAGAATACTTAACTCATTATAGGATACATCCAGCCATTTTAATTTTTTTAATTTATTAATCTTTTTTGGGATTAACTTTAATCCATTACTTTGAATAAGTAATTTCTGCAGTGAACTAATTTTGGTTATGACCGCGGGTAGTCGCTTATAATCATTATAACCAATGTTTAATTCAATTAAACTGTTAAGGTTGGTTATAGTCTCAGGAATCTTTAATTTTACATTACTGCTTATATCTAAGATTTTGAGCGCAGTTAAGTCACTAATTGAGTTAGGCAAGCAAATAAGCTTATTATCTCTAAGGTTTAATTCTTCTAAATTAATCAGTGATGAGATATTGTCAGGAATTGATCCCAAATAATTTTTATTTAAGATTAAGTGCTTAAGATTAATTAAGTCATTAATTGGCTCAGGGTAATCACTTAAAAAATCGTTACTTAAGTTAAGGTATTCCAGTTTTTTTAATTCACTGAGCTTTGTTACTTTTTTGGCATTAAGACTGCAATTAACTAGGTTTATTTGTTCAAGCTCGCTTAAATTAATTATTGAATCTGGTAATATCCATATATTATGGTTTTGGAAAAATAATTTCTTAATGTGTTTGGATTCAATTTTTATATTATCATAACAATTATTTGATAAACTCAAATCTTCAATTGCTTTAAACTCTTTTTCATAAATCCATCCAAATGCAGTGTTAACTATTTTATTCCCATCACTTAATTCAAGTTCCTTGAAAGGGTTAACGTACTCTTTATACAGGTCTCTTGTCATCCTAAACGTTCCTTAAAACTTTTTTTAGTTAAATCAATAATTAAACTAGACAAGTCACTTTTGTTGTTTATCTGGTATGTGCTAAAACCATTTTGTTTAAGGTCATTGGATGCATTTGAAGAGTAATTAATGCCAATAAAACTAAAGGAATGATTATTCATTAACTTCATGAAATCAAATTTTATTTTATCCCAATTGAATATGCCGCCATCACTTAGCATTATAACTGAACAGTTAGTTGAATCACTAATTGAGTTATTAACCACATCCAAGTCAAGGTAAGTGCTACCTGATTCGGGGTTAAACAGCACTTTTTTAACATCATCTAACTCACTATAATACCTGAAGCCTGACGTTATTGTTGTATCAGAAAACAAGCAGACGTTAAACCTCATGTTATTAAGCTGGTTAATTGATTCAAGGTAGTTAATGACGCCGTAAAAACCCATCAGGGCGTAGTGATAACTTGACTTCATATCCCCTGGCTGACCCATTGAGCCGGACGCGTCAATGATAAGGTCTAAGTCTTCGAGCTTGTTAACCTCTAAGTTTAATGGTAGTTTAATTTCAATTGACCCTCGGTTAACGCTTGGCACGAAGCAATTAAGCTCTGTTGAGAACGCAACCCTTGATAATTCAGCGCGGCTGACCGAGTCACCTATCCTGTAAGGCCGATGGCCGACCGACAGATTGAACTGCAATGACTTTTCTTTCTTACAGGACACTTCTACATTGTCAGCCATTAACTTGTAAAAGTTATCAAAATAGGTTTCAAGACCAAATTTATTTATCAGGTCATTGTTAACCTTGTTATTAACCCTGTAATCAACAGTAATTAGTTCCCTAGCCCCTTGAGGTGAATTAATTTTTTCATCAAAAAACTTGGTGCCAAACAATGATGGTTGTTTAACTGTTTCATCGTCACTTAATAATGGGTGAATTGCCTTAATGAACCCATTAATTAGTTGGTCCCAGGTTTCCTTTTTAAGGAATTCCTCTTTACTGAATAATGATTTTAGCTCACTTGCAATAGCGTTAACTTTACTTTCATTATGGTAAAATTGCCTGACTAATCTTTTATCACGCTTATCACCCCATAAGGATAGTGATACTTTCATATAAGATTCATATAAACCGGTTAATCCACCATCCGTGCACTGGTCATAAAAAAATAATACTTGCCCAGCGTGGTTTGAGTAATTCTCCCTGACAAAATAATTGACTATAATGTCCTCAAACATATTAGTCACGTAACCTATAGTCTTCTCACTTTTTATGCCATAAGCGCTTAGTGAACTGGCCGCTCTGGAAAGCAACTCATAGTGCTCTGTTAAATCATTAGGGCATTCCTTCCAGTGACTAGCTTCGTGAAATAATATATCCCTCGCAATGATGAAATCAAGGCTGCCCTCAAGTCTTTTATTTTTATAGTAATGACTAATTGGTTTGTCAGCCATACTTAATGAATCACTAAGGGAGATTGTAATATCCCAATTTTTAGTGTTTATGCTGCCACTATAATTATCATTCTTTAGTATAATTAAATCACTAAACAAGCCTAACCTACATTTTTGCTTGTTTAGTTCTCTTTCTTCTGGAAGGGAAATCATTAATTTCACCACCTTAACTGATTAACAAAGCTTAACCTGCCATCAAGTAGTTTTTTATCACTTCTTAAAGCTTCATTAATCAGGTTCTTATTTTCATAAACCTCTGTTCTGATAGCATTTAGTATTAAATTACTAGCATCGTATGGGTTGCCTTTAAAGCGTGAGTTAATAACTTCATCTTTTATAATGCCATTGTATGGTGCAACAAGCTTTAGTACTTCAAAGAAGTCATAGAAGGTGTTTGTTCCATCTAATTTGTACTCTTCACCTGTGATGTGCTCGAATACTTTAATGAAAGCTGGAAATAAGTCCTGGTAAACTCTTTTAATCCGTGGGTTAGCTTTATTAGTAACTGCGCAAAAACCACCCATGTTATTGCACCCCTCACAATCCCTGATAGTAATGCCCTTCTTACTGACTTTATGTTTTTCACAGTAATCAAGACCATGAATTAAGTATTGGGTAGTTATTAACTCAAGAGTAGTGTCTTTAAGGTAGTTAACGTCTTTAATGGTGCCTTTCACTTTTTTCCATTCATTAATAATACTTTCAGATAAGTCATTCTTTTCATCATTAGACCTTTTTAGTAATATCTGGGTTGTGTCCTTTGGGGTTGGTTCAAAATAATCCATATTAATCACTACCGGAAAACGGTTTAGCAAAGCTTCATCAGTGTTGAAAGTTCCTGAGTAATCATCATTGTATGGGTTAGCGGCGGCAATAATGATGTGGTAGCCATCCCTGCCTAGTTGTTCCCTCCGGCCCTTAAAGTTATAATAACCGTCCATGATGTTGAATAAATCATTTTGTATTAATTCAGGAGCCCGGTTGAACTCGTCAATAAAAGTGATTAGATTGCTTGTAATACTCCTGTTGATTGCTATTAATTCATCTGCCTTGGGGTTGAAGTTTTCATAAACTTCTTTTAGGTTGGCTTCCTTATTCATCCTTAACTGGTTCATCTCACCATTAAAGAATGAGTCACCAATACTCTTAGCTAGCGTTGTCTTACCAAGACCGGTGCCGCCAAGAAGCAATAAATTTGATTTTGAGATCAAGCAGGCTTTAATAATATCAAATAAATACATTGGCTGGCCGCCGAAAGTGATAACCTTGGCGGTGTTAAAGTAACCAAATAACTCAGCGTCAAAAATAGAAGCTATTTTTTTGTTACTCATAAGTGACTTAGTTAAAAAACTTCTTTATAAACATTTTCATTCAACAATTATTTAAGGACAGTAATAGCCGAGCCGATACGTAGGTCAGCCACTGGCCGGATTTGGACCGGCGACCTGCCGCTTTCTAGGTTCTAAAAATCGCATCATTATTCTCACGCGGTTGTCCAAAGGACAAAGTGAGAAATCGCAGGGCGATTTCGAACGTACAAGGCGGCCGCTCTAACCAGCTGAGCTACAGTGGCATTACTCTTTTGATTTTGAAAGAAGAGGGGTTTTTAAGAATTACTATAAGTTAAGTGCGCCCCTGATCTGCTTATGGTAATCTTTAACAACAGTGTACTTAGCTTTAACTTGTTTAGCAGCCTCATTCAAGGTTAAACGATAACCAATCATTGACGCGTAATAAACCAGTGACGCAGCGCAAGCAGCTGTGTTATTTAACAAAGAAGGGTTATTAATATTCAATTCATCAAGCATAGATTTAAGAATATTAGGCTTACCAACTCCCTCCTGCAAGGAAAAACCACTCTTAACTAATAAATTAGAGATGCGCTGATAAGGGTTAAAGGATAATTCGTTAGCGTGCTTATTAATTAAAGACTTACCTAGTTTATAATAAGATCCAAGTTTAGCCGGGCACTGGAACTGGCCCCGACAAGACAAGAATAAGGCAGCTGATAAAGCAGTCAAGGGCTTAAAACGACCTTTAATTGACTCGTATTTAGATAAAATTAAATCAGACAAGGGCTCAATAGTTGATGGCTTATAATCAAGCATGATTAACTCGCAAGCAAGGTCAGGCCCGTATTGGTGTTTTAAAGGCTCATTAAACAAGATTATTTTACCATCAAAAATTGAGTTCTTGACGAGCAACTTATCAATTGACTCGTGGTTAAAATTATAGTAAACGCTGTCATGACTTAATGGTTTAAGGCGCACAGCAGTATCAGCAATAGCTTCAAGCGATTCAATCTGGGTGAATAATTCTTTCTGGGGCATGTCATAAATCTCTTTCACTTCAAGGAAGCCAGTCATGACTAAACGGTCATAAACTTGTTTATTAGATTTATTACGCGTTAATAACACGTCAAGGTTAGATTCATCCATAATATAAGGGATTAATTAAATAAGCTTAAAAAGCTTACGGACAACAGTGAATTTAGAGATAATAGTTAAGAAAGAAGTTAATAAGTTAATCAACAAGAAAGACCATTTACTAGTAGCATTGAGTGGGGGCAAGGATTCAACAACAATATTATACTTACTCAATAAATGGGGTTATATGGTTGAGGCAGTTATCATAGATTTAGGGTTCAACAAGGAAGATGTTAGTAACGCTCGGTCGTTTTGCAAAGAGCAAGGAATCAAACTACACGAAGTTAATTATGATATGAAATCATTATGGCATAAGAACAAAGGATTAAATTATTGTCAGACTTGCGGGGTCATGAGGCGGTGGTTGCTTAATAGGAAAGCAAAGGAGTTAAAAGTGACTAAAATTGTCACAGGTCATAATCAAGATGACTTAGTTGAGAGCGTGTTAATGAACTTAATGATGGGTAACCCCTCATTATGCAAAGGACTAACTAGTCAAGGCAAGAAGAATGCTTTTGTCCAGCGAGTCAAGCCAATGAATTACGTGCCTGAAGAATTAATAAAAGAGTACGCCAAGAAGAAAGGGTTTAAGGTTAGTTACGCGCCCTGCCCTTACAGCAGTGACGCGTTCAGGCGCTACGTTAAGAACGCGTTCAAAGATGAGAATAAGGATAATATTGTAAAATACTACAAGAAATTAGCGCTAATCATCAAGAAAAAATATAAGAGCGAAGGAACACTAAAGCCCTGTAAAGTGTGCGGTGAGGCCTCAAGAAGTGGTTTATGCAAGGCTTGCAGCCTTCAATCATAATAAGCGCCGTCCTTATACCAGTCAGGCAAGCCCCCATCCCAGAAACCATTATTACTTTGATAACTATAATTTGATTTAGGCGCTGGTTCAGGGAATAAATCATCAAGTGACGGCAACTCATTCCTTGACGCGAACAAATTAAAATTAAGATATTTGCCATAATTCTTAACTAACTGTGTGTTAAAGCCGTCCCGATTCTTTAATAATTCTTCGCATGACCGCACACTATTAATATAACTATCAAGACTGCCATAATGCTTCGGGGTGTTGCAAAAATTAATAATAATATTAGTAAAACCCTTCCAAAGACCATCATTAAGCGTTCTAAAAACAATGCCGGCATCACCATTACAGAGTTTTAACGGGATAATCGTGTCATACTTGTTTGTAATAGACGAGTAATCCAGCTTCCGGCAGTCACCAAGAACCCAATTAAGTGACGGGTTAGTAATCTCAAAGTCATTACATAAAACCGGGCAGTACTCAATTAAACTAATAACATTAGTTTCTTTACCCACACCAGTGAATAACACGCCTGCTGGTTCAAAGCACTTAATCATGCCCGGCGTCACGTGACCGTGATTAACAACAGGCACATCAACACTAAGAAAAGCCCTGTGTTCCTTAACATCACAAACGTTATCCATGAAAGAAAAGAACAAAAAAGACTATTTATAAAAGTTAGGGTTATTAGCAAGAACATGCAGTTGAACGGAATTTACTATGAAAAACGAGCCGGCAAGGGTCGACAATTAGTGTTAATCCATGGTTTAGCAGGTAGTACTAAATCATTTGACAAATTAAAGCTAACTAATAAGATGATGCTAATAGACTTACGAGGTCATGGCAAGTCAAGCCAGCCGCACGACAAGAAAGCCTATGAAATGGAGCAAGTAATTGATGATGTGCGGCAAATCATTAAAAAAGAGAAACTAAAAGACTTCACGTTCATCGGGTTCAGCTTGGGTGGTTACGTTGCCCTAAGATTGCTTGATGAATTCCCAGGTGCAGAAGCAATAATGATAAACCCAATGATGACTCGGCGGAATGTAAGGGTCTCGTTCGTGCTAAAAGCATTAATCTCATTATTTGTTCCACGCAGACTAATAAGAAGAGTAGTCAAGCAAGGTTATCATGGTTTAATTAATGCTTATGGCAAGATGCTACTAAACACGCCAAGGCATGTTTATTGGGCTTTATTAAAGAACTTTAAGGGTATTAGTGATATTAAAACAAAGAAGAAGTTCACATTAATTAAATCAGACCATGATGAAATACTTAATTATGAAATGCTAGGTAATTATGAGTTAATAAATATAAGAGGGCATCATTATGTGATGGCTGAAAACCCGCTTGATTTATTAAAAATTCTTGTAAAAAGAATTAGGTAAAACATGCTTGCCCGCCGATAAATAACCCATTACTGTTGAGTCAACACCAACAACACAATCATTACAGATAACAGTGCCAGGCAGTAATCGCGCGCCAGCCCCAATAGTTGCGCGCTCGCCAACCATTATCTCGCCAATAATATACTTGCCAGCGTTATAGAAGTGAGCTTGGAGTTTAGCTGCTTCACCAATAACAGCGCCGTCACCTAAGTAGATAAGTGAAGGGTTAAGGTAATCCATGAACACTTTTGGTGAAACAGTTGGCTCACCATTAACTCGCACTCCCATTGAAGAATAAAGTTTGTTCTTAAGTTTAATAAACGGCAATACACCCGCGATTTCAGCCCTAACGCGGTGCTTTAGGAGAGTCCAAGTGCCATTAGGCTTAATAATAGCTTCAGGCGAGTAATCATGATGATAGAACTCAGCAGTCAAAGCACCTTTATTGATTAATGACTCTAAATCAACTGATTTAAGGTCGCCGATGAATTGCTTGCAAGTCATTTCCTCAGGGGATAATGACAAGCCAATATTAGAAATATACTTGTTTTGTTTTAAGTAAACAAATGATTCCTCAAAACCTAAACGACTAATAGTCTTGTTAATGGCGTTTAATAATTTATCCATCCCAAGATTAACAGAAAAAAGAGTTTATAAGTATTAGTGTTTGATGAATTCTAATAAGACATTAGATGCGTTGGATAGTAATGATTTGCCTTGGTCTGATAAACTATAAATCTTTTTGTACTTGCCGTGCTCTACTGTCTCAAACGAGTCAACTAAGCCTTCATCTTCGAGTTTAGTAAATAAAGGATTTAAGGCCCCGTTACTTGGTTTCCTGCCAAAGAACTTCTCAACTTCAGCCGCAATCATGTAGCCATGCATTGGTGACTTACTCAGTAATTTAATTACGATAAATCTTAAGTCCAACCCGAAATCACCAGCCATTATTAAATCACCTAAGGCTGTTGGTACTTATTAAATTTATTTTAATGGGAGGGGGAGAGGGTGATCCTTGCGAATCACCCAGAATAAGTCTATTGTAGACTTATGTCGTTTATATAGTTATTGGTGGTAATGTTTAAATTAGTAACACTCATAGGATATTTTAATGGGTAATTTTGAGTTTTTCATAATACTTGGAGTAGGAATTCTATTTGTTACATTAATATTTGCTAACCAGCAAGAAATCAGTGCTTGCCCAGAGGATGCTAAACTATGCCCTGACGGCACAGTACTAAGCAGGAACTTAACTAACTGCGAGTTCGACGCATGCCCGTTCCAAGAATTAATTGCTTACTGTAATAATAATACTGAAACAGTCGAGCAGAGTGGTAATTACATCAAAACGCTTAGCAACTTATTAGGTGGTGGTTTTACTGTTTACTTTAACGAAAGTGTTAACCAATGCCCTGTTGTAGCCCCTAATTACATAACTGATGACTGCAAGTACTTTATGACATTAAACTGGACTAACACAATCAATTGTTCACTAAGATAATATATAAAAAAAGAGAAATTATCAATAAAGTATAATGAGGGAGAGATTAATTGGCAAGTAAAGTAACTATCATAGCATTAATAATGCTGTCATTAATTATGGCTGAAGTAATATCAACTTTTACTGGTTTTTATTTTGTCCAACTAACAAACCTTGTCACAGAGTGCCTTGCAGAGGATAATGAAGGGGGGCAAGGCACGCTAGATGACAAATGTGATAATATAGATGCACTAAAATTTGATGATGGAATAACTGAATCACATGATTTTAATCGTGATAACGGCACGCCTTATTATGCTGGCGTGTTAGTAAAGAGTTATGATGAAACTGTTGCTTGTAATTCTATTGACAGCGTATTCCTATGCTATGAGTGGTGGTCCTCGCCAGCTTCAAACGAGTGCTACATTAAAGTTGACAGTGAAGGAGGGGCCAGTTATAATGATGTACCAGGCGTTGATTGCCCAGTTAAGACTGCTGACCCAGGCGTAACCTGCGTTAACATAACTGACCTTGAAGGATGGAATTGTGATAACTTCTTTGGTGATGATGGACTTAGGGCACGCGCTTACATGGAAGCAGCACCATCAGGCGATGATATTAGTGGCACAGTCACTTGGGACGCGCTATACTTTAATGTTACTTATGATGTTAATACTGCTTGCGGTACTGTTAGTGGTGATAGAATATTTAGTAATAATGTATCTGCTTCAAGCACATGTTTTACTATTGATAAGGATAACGTAATAATTGATTGTAAAGGCAGTTCAATTAATTTCCAAACAAACTATGATTTTGGTTATGGCATTACTTTATCTGGTGTTAATAATGTTGTAATCAAGAATTGTGAAATAATACAGGACAAATCAGACCTAGATGATGGTGGAATAGGTGTTTACATAATGGGTGTGGAAAACCTGACTTTTGTTAATAACACAATAATTACTCGATCCAGTGACAGCGTTGGCCTTTACATAGAAGGGGGAACACGTTGTAATTTCAGTGATAATAAGATAATAACACTTAACAAAAACTCTCAAGGCTTAATTAGTAATTTAGGCAGAAATAATATATTCCATAACAACAGTGTTTACTCAGCTCAAAGTGACAGTTACGTTTTTTACGGTGACGCAGAGAGTATGTGCATTAATGATTTTGACACAACAAACTTAGCAGAAGGATTGCCAGTAGTATATAATTACTCAATTAGTGATGAAACAATCAGTGAATCAAATATTGGTGGGTTAATCTGTTGTAACTGCAATAACGTTAATTACAATAATGTCACATTAAATGATGATGGATTACAGATTGTTTTCTCATCAAATATTAATATTACTAACAGCAATATTAACACAGATAATGGGATGGGATTATCATTATATGCGACTAATAACACTTTAGTGGATAATAATTACATTAATACAACAAAAGATATTTGTGTAGGTATTAACGCAACAAGAGCAACCAGTACGACGATAAGCAATAATAACATAAGAACTACTGGTGATGGTAGTTTCGGTGTTTACTTAGCAACAACATCAAGTGATTCAAGAATAATTAACAATGAATTATCAACCAATAACCATGAAGGCCACGGGGTCTGGGCAGAAAACACTGATAATATCAAAATTAATAATAATTCAATAACAGTTTATGATGAGTCAATAAGCTTACTATTGCAATACTCAATTAACAGTGAGATATCAAATAATATTATCAGAGCATTAGGTAGTGATGCTAGTTATGGGTTATTATTATTAGCTGAAGTGAATAACACACTCTTATTAAATAATGAAGTTAACGCCACTACTTTAGTAATCTATGACGCGACAGGCAATGATTACATTAATAAAATTGTTTACAATAATTCTTTTGGCGAGATAAGATGGATTAATGAAGCAGATGATGGTGTGCTTAAGAATATAATTTTCTTAGATTATATTGGTTTCGGCACTAACTTATACATTGAGGATAACTTAATCGCGTTCAACAGCTCAAATTTTCCTAACTTAATTGCTGAGCCAACCAACATAACAATGTATGGCCTTAACATGGGTAGTGTTGACAGAATTTACAAATCAGAAGAATTCACTAACATAAAAGAGGATATTATTGCGAACAACACTAATTGCTTGGATGATTCATGCAGTTTAATCAATTATGATAGTATTACAGGCACATTAATATTTAACAGCACTTCAATGAGTAGTTTCACCGCAGTTGACCTGACAGCACCAGGAACAATCAGTGATTTATCAATAATAACAAGAGGGCAAGACTCACTTTACTGGACTTGGACTAACCCATCAGATACTGATTATACTACTGCGATAATTTACATCAATGATATTAACATAGCTAATACAACAAATAATTATTACACTGCAGGTGCCTTGGATAGTAACGCTATTTACACAATCAAAGTTCACACAAAGGATTCATCAGGAAATATTAATACAAGCGATGTTACCAGCACGACAACTACTCTACCATCAACACCAGGCAGTCCAGGGGCGCCATCAGCGCCTTCAACCACTGCACCTGTTACTGGCACAGTCATGCCCTACATTAAACCAATTGCTACTTCGTTCTCGATTAACAAAGCATTCAAGCCTAAATCAATCACACCCAACCAATCAGAAAGAATTAATATTAGCTTAATAGTTAAGAACAATGACACTAACGGTGAGATAAACAGTTTAACAATTATTGATGAACTACCACTTGGATTCAACGAACCAAACATTAATGAGGTTAAATTATGGTTCAATAATAAAACTAATAGAATGATTATCAATAATGGTTATGAAATCACTTTAAGCAACCTTGACTCAGACCCTAAGATTGAATTAAAAATTGTTATCAATAACTTATCAAGCACTAATATTAATGACTCATTAAAGAGTGATTACTCAATCATAATTGAATACCCAATCAACAACATACGAGGCAATATCACTTCCAGTAGAACAACAATAACCAACGTTAACATGACTGATAATTATTCTAATAGCCTTGAGCAAAGCATTAACACTAGTTTATTAGTTAAAGAAGTTAATTTTGAGATTAAACGACGAGTAGTCAATGATATTGTTAACATTGATAGTTTCATTGAACTAATAACAATCAAGATTAAAGGCGAGAGCGTGAATAATGTTAGTTTCATTTATAACGTGCCGCCTAACTCAAAAATCAATGATTACACAGTTATTTACTGTAATAACTCCTCAAATAAGTGTCGTGAGATGGTTGAATGGTTTGATTACGTGCTTGAAGTCAGACAAGCAATGAATAATAAAAGTTTGGTGTTTGGCTTAACTAACCCTCATGATAAGTATTTCTATGATGGTGATAACATTACTATACTAACTAACTTATCAATAAATAGGATTGGCTCGTGGAATTACCCATTCACAGTTCATAGTTACAGTGCAACCAATAATGATTACTTAGAGTATGAAGAATTAGTTGATTATCACGCGCCACTAATCAGCATCCTTAATTATGAACTAAAATCATATGTTTACTTCATGGATAACAACCCTATTCTAAAATTAATCGTTACGATAATAGCAGTAATATCATCAATGCAATTAACGTTCAGGTATGTTGGTTTTAGTAACGTAAGAATTAATAAGCGACGGAAAAAGTAATCTTTAAAAACTAATCAGCAATCTTTTATACTATTGCCAGGTTCGCCGAGCCCTTTTTCTTCTCCGCAAGAAAAAGTGCTTCAGCCCAAAAAGAATAAGATTGAAAAAGAATTTTGGGTGGTGAATAATAGGCAAATGCCAGGTTCGCCTAGCTCGGTATGGCGGCGGGCTTGAGACCCGCTGTTCTCACGAACGCGCAGGTTCAAATCCTGCACCTGGCGGTTAATATTCTGGTTCAAACTCTCGAATGAAATGAGAGAGTGCCTGCACGATTAGTGCAGAGCATCCTGCACCTGGCGAAAAGGTTCAAACCACGTTAGTGGCGCCTATGAGTAATAGCGAAGTTTATCAGTGTGTTCTTTGATTATTTTAATCCATTCTTGGCTTAAATTAAGTTTTAGTTAGGATTAATATCTTTTAAACTTATAGCCTGTTTTGTTAGTCTTGGTTGTTTCTTTGATTCGGCATTTCTTCATGAACTCAGCCATACTCTCCTCAGCTGTTTTAACCAATAATTTTTTAGGTCTCTGAGCGAACCCCTCAACATTATACTCAAGCAATGATTGCACTATCACGTCAAAGTCAGATGGGTGGTTCATGGCCCGGCTTGCTTTGTTCACTAAGTCCATCACGTCAACACGCGCCCCAACATAAGAGGACATTATGCTTGATATGCCCTCAAGCAAGAATGGTTTCGGATTAAGAGTAATTAACTTTAATATACTCTCATAATTATTAGCTAATTTAACTAAATCAAGAGCCCTGTAAACAGTATTCAACTCCTTGTCAACCCCCAGTCTTTTGGCAGTAGACCAATCCATCAAGTAAGGCTTATTACCAGTTAAGTAAAAGTTAGAGGCGTGCGGTTGTAAGTGAACAAAACCATTATCATGCAGTTCCCTTAAACCAACAGACAATTTTGATAAACCATTAATTAAACCAAGAACACTCGCGTGCTGAGTAAATAATTCTTGAGCGAACCGTTCCTTAGCCTTGCTAGGTGTGGTGGTGACAATGAAACCAAAAAGCCCATCAGCGCGCCCTAACTCATCGCTAGAGTAATAACCATAAGCCATCAAATTAGGTGTTATTAGTTTCTTGAGTTTTAATTTTGAAGCCTTGTTTGTTAGCACGACTTTCTTGCTTAACTCATCATAATCATAAGTCCCGGCCGGCTTATAATCAGGCACGTGATTGATTAATTCATAAAAACCTACTTCGTAGACTTCTTTCTTAGGGCTAGTGGAAGTCCAGCCCATGACTTGCTTTGCGTGGCCATTACTCACTGCGCTGTCAAGGAAGTTATTATTACTAGGCTTTAAGAATTGATGAGATTCTTCATAACCAATAGAGCTATCATTATTAAGCCCAATACTAACCGGCAGGTAACCCACCCCACTAATCTGCAGGCCAGGGTCTATAATTACTGACCTGCCACTAAGAATCACATCACTCAACTCATTAGGGTCCTTGCGCCAAGTAACAATAGAACTAATCCTATCAATATCAAATTGTTTTAATGACGAGCCATTAGGAACAAATAATTTAGCCTTATAATCGCCACTAATATCAACAGCATCAGGCCCGGGGATTAACTTAAACTTCATTTTCTATCCAATAGAAAGGTTGCTTTATAAGATTAATGGCCAATTGCTTAAGGATTAGTAATTAATTGCTTGTTGGGTGATAAATTCTTTTATGTGCTTCTTGTAGTATTCTTTTTGTTTAATTATTTTTTTAGCAGTGATTATTAATTCATTCTTTTGTTTAAGTGTTAACTTATCTTGCTGGTGAATTTCATCAATCAATTTACAATAATCACACCCTTGATGCACTATTAATTCAATAACGCCCTGTCTTGTTTTCTTAAACCAATAAGGGTACATCTGACAAATAGTGGGTCTTATATGATAAATACCGCACTTACCCTTTTCAAAGAAGACGCATTCATTGTTATCTTTTATTTTTAATCTTAATATCCTGCCATTTAACATCATCCCACTCCTAAAACGTGCTTCTGTTCCAGCATAATCATCTCTTGATGCAATCACTAATTCTTCAGGTAGTTTAGTAAACGTTAAGAAATCACTATAATCTAAACCTGTCTTATCCTTAATCATCTTTGCTTCATCAAGGTTAATTGTAACATAACCCTCGCTTGGCAGGTTAATACAACAATGATTCTTTTGCTTACAATCTAAACAAACATTCATTAAAGATGATTGAGTAAACTTAACTATTAAGTGTTTTTCTAAAAAAAAAGAATTATTTCTTATTATACCATTGTTTAAAGTATAATAAACTAATAATTACTCCTGGGATGCCGGCTATTATTAATAACCAAGCAATTGATGATAAGTAAGCAAAAACCCAATAACTATAAGGTAAGTCACCAAAAGGAGTGGCTAGATTACCCTCAATAGCAAGATAAATAATGAATGCTATGAAAGTAACAAAACCCCCAGCCCCGCCCTTGCGCGCATGATGACCTCTTTGCGTTCTCTGTTCTTTCTTGAATTCTCGCTGTTGCTTAAAGGATAAATTATTCCACCATAAATAACCACCCCCGCAAAGAATGATTATTGCAGGCAGGCCAACAAATAGTAATTCCCATAACAAGAGAGAAATAATAAAACTTAGCGCGCTAATCATAGACCATTCACTAATAGTGGCAGCGCCTTGAAGACCAATATCAGATGTTTGAATATGCCAAACAAAAACACTAACAGCGCCAATAACAGCAATAACCACAACAATTATAGCTGCAAAAAAGACTTTCCAGTATTGCTTGATTAATTTCTTAACACGCTTATCATTCATGACAAAGGATAATAATACACTAAGTTATAAAAACTTTATCACTTTATTATTAATGAATTCATATTATTCATAATTATAAAGAACCAAAGATTAAGTATGCTTGTTCTAAAAGAATTATTAAAACAGCTCAATTGCAAAATTAATGCGTGCAGAAAAATATATAAAGTAAAGCAGGCTTTACGTATAGTTAGCTTGACATTAGTTATTAATCACTTAAAGGCGTATCGGCTGAAAAAAGGCCTGACTCAGGAGCAATTAGCAGAAAGAGTCGGCGTGACCAGACAGACAATCATCTCAATAGAGAATAATCATTACACACCATCACTGGAATTAGCCCTCAAATTAGCATGGCTCTTTAAGTGCAGTGTCAAAGCATTATTCAACGTAGGAGGTGAGAAGTAATGAAAAAAGATTACAAAGCAGTCTTTGGTATAATAATGATAATCAGCGGCTTAATATTGGGAACACTCAATTTGGGCAACGAATTATTCCTTGGCTTTACCAGCGTAGGCAACTGGTTGATATACATAGGTGTTGTGAGCTTTATTATACTGCTAGCGCAAAACTTACTAAACAATAAGCGAATCATAGACGAGCGAATGCAATACGTGGCAAATAAAACAAACAGGATAACCTTCTTGACAGTAATCATGAGCGCTTTCGTGATAATGATATGGGACGGCATAAGCAAAATAAACCTGCCATATAGTTTGTTCATGAGCTATTACATTTGCGGCATAACAATGACACACTTAATAACATACAAGTTAATGCTAAGGAAACATTAAAGTAAATAATGACTGCTCAAAAGCTTTTTAATGATTAAGTTATTAAGAATTGATTAATGAAGGCTTTCACGATAATACTATTATTAAGTCTTTTATTAATGCCGTCAATAGTTCAAGCCCAGAGTGGTTACCAGTATGGTTTCTTCGAGCGATTTATTGATGGTTTCAGACTATTCTTCTCCGATGGTGATGCTAGGGTTAATTTATTATTAAAGATAAATGACAAGGAGATTAACTCAGCTGTCACAAACCTAAATGATAACAATACAGTTCAAGCAAATAATAGTGTAAATAACGCACTCCAGAATTTACAGACAATACAATCAATAGTCACGTTGAACACAACCACTCAAGTCAAGGCGCGCGTCAACCAGACAATCAGCCAGTTAAGCAACCAGACTTTTTTTGATGAATTAGTTAATGAGGCGACCACGACTAGTTTGACCACTGACTTAACTAACAGGACTTATGAGTATTGCAAAGAACTAGCTATAGAGGATTATAACATAATGTTAATGGAAGCGCAATGCAACCCAGCCACAGCCCAAATAGGATTAAGAAGTGACTTAGAATCATTAAGACAATTGCACGCCGAGTCATTCAATAAATTAATGCTCGAGATAAGAAGCTGCATTGACGACCCAGGCACTTGCAATTGTGACTCAATAACAGATGTTAACGAGAAAAATAAGTGCGAGCGAATGATAGTCCTGGCCATTAGGTGTGAGTATGATGATAACGAGACTGCTTGCAGTGAAATAGAATCAATGAGACCAGCAGTCGAGAGTTTCGTGCCAGAATTCCTATTAAACTTATTTAACCAACAATCATCAATGATAGAGTATGACGTTGAGAAATCAGACGTGCCACCAGAGTGTTATAATGAGAATAATAAAACAGAATGCGAACAATACAGAGGCTTAAAAGAGATTAATGGCCAGCAAAGCACACCTGAGAATAGGACTCCAACAATGCAGGAATCAATACCGCAGTGCTATGACGAGTCAGGCCAGTTCATTGAGTCATGTGGTAAAATCACAATAGTCTGGAGAAACGGGTTAATTAATTACTTAATCGAACAAGAATTAAACATGACAATAGAGACACTAACTAATCAGTCAATGCAGCACACAATAGATATTAATGGGACTATTGGCCAGATTAAACAAGAGATGATGCAATTGAACGAGACGATAAGCCTGCGAGTCTTTGCCCCGGGAACAAACGCCACCAGCTCGACAGGAACAATAATTAACGGGACTAGTGGTTCTACGAGCGTGGTAGTTGAAGGCAACGGGACTAGTGGCTCGGCTGGCTTAGTAATTGAAGGTGGGAGTACTGTTGTTGAGGGCGGCGGGACTGGCAGTTTAACGCCAGAAGTAAGCACTGTGGTGGTTGAGGGTGATGGGGCTGGCGACTCAGCAGGCGTGGTTGTTGAAACTAACTGAGAAAATTTTAGTTTTCTAAACTGGTGTTCTCTGTTTATTATGTAGTGTTGCATTCTCAATGCAGTGAAACATTTAAATGATTATTAATTATTCAAGAATGCAGGAAGAAGGCGTAAGGCAATAATTTTATATGATTAAATTAACTTACTTAGTATTATGGCGCTTAAATCTTTATTAATATTCTTGTTTATTATAATCTTCGTATTTTTTATCTTTTTATTAGTCAGTAACTCAAGCAATTATAACCCTAATGGGTTTAGCTTGAACATTTCTGAGAATCTATTACCTGATGTTGGGGTCTATGTTCTTGATAGTAATGAAAAGATTGTTATTACCATTGACCAGAATGAAGTTTATTTCATTCAACAAAGAGGACTGCCTTAAGGGACAGTTTATGGTTTTAGAGTTGTTAACCTGCATGGCGAAGTATTAATGCCTGTTTATGAAACGTTCACCGCAAGAGCAAGAGAGCTTAATTGGATTGAAACAAATAATCATTATCGTTACATCCAGCCGGGCAATCAAACGATAGAGGTTTTAACTATTAATGATGGTAATGGCACTGTAATCGCAAGAACTAATATCCAAGTGTTAAACTTTGAGTCAATAATGCGAGACGAGTGTTCTTATCTCATGAGCGAGCCACTAGTTGATGCTGATGGCTGGTCTCGTGAAGGTAAAATTGGAAAATGCGTGTCTAATATTGCAGTTGAGTATAGAAAAGTCAATGTATGCGACACATTATTTAGAGTTTTTAATGACACTGGCGCAGGGTACGGTGATTGCTTAATTAATTACGCTGTTAATACAGGTGATGTTTCAGCATGCGAGCTCGCTAGCATGCCTAAATCACGCGGGTTCTGCAAGGCTAAAGTTACTGGGGATTGGGCTGAATGTCGAGAAATTACGTGCGATATCTCATGCGCAATGGAAGGACTCGAGGTCCAGCAGGATTTATGCATTCAATGGTACGCGATAGAAAATAATAACGCGAGTCTTTGTAATGAAATAAAAAGTGATGCTTACAACATGAAAGAAATCTGTTATAATATGACTTCATCAAAGTGAATAATTATCATAACTTAAGTCGGATTACTTTAATGCTTCGCCGCATACAGTGCAGAATTTAGTGCCATAAGGGTTATCATGGCCTTGCGAACAGGTAATGATTAGTTTAGTACCGCATTCGCCGCAAACCCTTGCACCCTCACTAACAGGTTTCTTGCACTTAGGGCATTTAGTAAGTTTTTTATCACCTTTCTTGATTAATTTTCCCGTACCCTTGGAGATGCTGTTAGAGATTTCATCACCAATCTTATAAGACATATCACTCTTAACCCTGTTTGCAATATTATCAAAAAAACCCATGTTTAATAAAAAGCGGATTAATTATATAAACATTACGCGATTAACAATCAGTAATGACTAAATTTTTGATACAATCAGTATTTGCAACACCCAAAGAGTCAATACTCGCTGGTATTGTTCAGGATGGAATTATAAATCCTGGAATGAAATCAATTGATTTGGAACTAATGGAAGTGAAAAGCATAGAGTCAAAGAATAAAACAATTAGTGCGGCAGAAACAGGAATGAATGTTGGCTTGCACGTGACTAAATTAAGCATGAAGACTGAAGCTTCATTATCCAATAAAATAATTGAGTTCAAATAAGCTTTCAAGGATATTAATTAATAAACTTTGACAGGTTAACAAGATAGTATAACTAAATTTCTTGTTCATGGTCCAACTACTTCGAATAAGCCTGGTGAGATAGGTCTTGTTGGTATAATGCAGGATGGGGATTTAAGGGCGGGGATGAAGTCAAATGATTTAGGCTTGATGGTAATAACAGGCATTGAAAACTCAAAAGAGGAGAGTGTTCGTATCGCGAGTACAGGAATGCAGGTCTGGCTTCATGTGACTTGGTCAATGGATTCCAAAAATATAGGGTTTTTATTAAGCAAAATATTTGAGTTTAATTAAATCTTTAGCTTAACGTTTTGTTTTGCAGCGGTTTTCTTCCCAATCTCCAGCACAAACTCTTCCGCATCCTCTGGAATTACGAAGAATAATTGCTCGTTAGAGTATAACTTGTTTGGGTCCTTGCTTGTTTCCATCCTATAATTTCTTAAAGGAATAACTTCGTTGTTGCATATTAATCTGAATTCCTCATCAGGAGAGATGAACTCATCACTTTTGCCTTTGTTTACTGAATCAAGATAAATAAATAAATATTCTTTGCCAGCCGGAGCTCTTGCCATATTAATCTCCGGGCCTTTCTCTAATTTAGTGAATTTCAAGCTAATCTTTCCATAAATTATTGATTCATCAATATTTTTTGAAGCTGTTTGCGCAACTATTCCTTTATCGCTTGCGAGATTTTTTACCCCTTCTTCTAATTTTCTCCTTGAGCTTCTTAGCCTGCTGATTATATCAGCTACTTTCGGAGGAATGCTTTTTCCCTCAGCCTGCATTCTTTTATACATCTCTATCGCGCCAGCTGGAAGCATTAATTTTCGTATTTCTTCCTCTATTGATTCTTGCTCGTCTGTAATCTCACTAATTATTTCGTCATAGCTTTTAGCGGTTCTTTTTACTGCTTTTGGTGGCATGACTTTGTCTGATTCACTGACTGCTGAGTATGCAGGCAGTGGCGAGTCAAGAGACGTTGAAAGTTTTAATGATGACATTCCAATATTGAAGCTATCCTTAGTCTCATTGCTTACGATTATAGTTGGCGCCACGCCTAACTGGCGTTTTAAGAAATCAACCACTTTCGGGTCAGGTTTTTCTTTGCAGTTTTCATTAATGAGTTCTTGCTGTATCTGAGCTAATCTTTCCTCTTCTCTTTTATCATAAGTCTCTTTTGATGTCATGTCAGTATAACTTTTTTTCATCATGTCAATGCTTCCTGTCCTGCCTATGTCCAGAATTCTCTTGTTTATCTCATCCACTCTGCTATCGGGGTGTTTTGACATATCAGTAACATAAATTCCGGCTTGAGTTACCGTGATTTTTGGTTTTAAAACCATTCCTAAAGTTTCAAAAGTTTTAGCAATAAGGCCTGTTCTTTCATGAACAACATTATACCCGAAAATATTGAATATAACAAGCGAGCCGTTAGGCATAAGCTCAATCGACATGTTTATCGAGTTAGACTTCCTTACTTTCCCAATTGATGGCTTAAAATTGATTTTAGGATAGTTTGGATTTATTTTAATAACGCTTGTTATCTCTTTTTTAGTTAGGACTCCAACAGTAAACAAGCCCTTGATTAGTTCAAAACTTTCAATTACGTCTTTTCCGTTAGCTTTTTTTATATTGAAGCGTACTTCACTGTTTGGGTAAATCGAAATACTTCTTTCTTCGCTCAATGATTCAGTTGAGGATACTCCGAGGATGTAGCCGTTCCTTCCAGTAATTATTGAATCTCCGTCTTTGACTACGAAATTGCCTGGTTTTGATAATAAGATTTGCCCGCCATTGTGTTTCAGGTAGCACTCGCCTTGAAATACATCAATATTTACAGATTTTTCCCTAACTTCTCCCAAAACATCCCGAGGACTGCCCGCGCCTCCTCTTCCTTCTTTATTTATACTCATCCCCATCCCGCTCATTAAACTTCAGCCTCCTCGCACTCGCCAATCCTGCTAGGCAGCGGCCCGTAAGGGGGCAATACCTCAAAATCAGTAGTTAAGTCAGTGTTCTTGGGTGCTGATTCAATCATTTTTCTCATTGACGCAGTGTTTTTAATCATATCTTCTTTTTTTATGCCGCCTAGCGCGTTCTTGAACATTGCTACTTTGTCAGGTGTCATTTCCTTTTTGAATCTTGCTAGTCCTTCAGTCATTTGCTTCAGTTGTTCAGGGCCAAAGCCTGCCTGCTTCAGCATTTCAGGATCCATATTCATAGCATTATCAAGACCTTTAGAAATATCTGATGGATTAAACGATTCAACACTCTTATCCATATTATCCAAATCTTTTTGACTCATACTCATTGCACTGCCGTAAACTTTTAAGAATAACGCATCAAGAGCCATGAAGCGTTCATCCATCCTGTTTTCTTCATTCATTGCAAGCATGCTCTTCTTGTAAAACTGGCTGCCCACAATTATGTACTCTGAAAACTGCGTTAAATTCAAAGGCTCTCTAGTAAAAGGCCCTGTAATTTTTGCATCACTGCCACCAATATGCATTGCGTTGCTCGTTATTTCAATCTTCACAGTTCCTTTCCCTTTAGGGAAAACGAAACTTGCATTACACGCCTTCAATACAGAGCCGGTCTCAATCTTGAAAATGCCTTTAATTAATTCAATCCCAGTTATTTTAAAACCAGTTGTGCGCTCATCCTTTGCTTTATCTACAAATACCCAAGGTTTAACACTAACCATGAATTCACTACCTGGCAATGCAGCAAGGTTAGTATAAGGATCAGGGTATTGTGTTGAGTCTCCAAGCGTGACAAAAGTTTTAACGCCAACAATAACAATATCACCATCAAGCAACACGCGTGAAGTTATATCAGCAATTTCATTAGATGGTATTAGTATTATCTTTCCTGCTCTCTTAATACTCGCATTACTTCCAGAAATACTAGTGAGACTAACACCCCGCGTCGTGATTTCTCGCATTAAAATACACTTAACTGTTTTAAGTTTATAAATATTGGTTACTTATTTAGTAATCAAATGAAATCGTTAAATTACGGAAAATTATTTATTACTATAATTGGAACTGAAACAAATAAAGGAACATTGGTTGTTAATATTAAAATAAAAAACAACGCATCAGTGCAGTCAATAATATTTCCTAATGAAGAGATAAGATTAATTGTTGATGGTCAAGTAGTCCTTTTAGATGATTACAAGTTCGAGAATAATCTTGACTCTGGGCAGGAGGTTACTGGAACATTATCTTTCAAGACTGCTAAGAAAGCAAAAAAGACAGTGCTTCAGTTCGGCAAGACGGTGTTACCAAAAATTAATGTTGAATTATGAACAGTTTTATTGTTCTTCATTTATTAACTGCTCAGCTAGTTAGTGTATAGTGGTTACGTTTTCGGACGGGTCAATGTTGTTATTTTTGCTGGTTTTGAATTATAGGGATTAATGTTTGAATTCGTTAAGCCATTTATCGAAATTACTGATTAATGAGTTAAGTCTGTTAAGGCAGGGTTTAATCCACTCATTGTATTGTTTTCTTGTGATTAATCCTCTTTTTAGTTGGTAGACAAACCACCATACCTCATTCATCATCCTTAGCACTAAAAAGTAAGGGACTGCTTTTTTCTCATCATTACTTAACTTTACTTTTGACTCATAGCCGCTTAGGAACTCTTTGATTTTATTCTTAGCATCACGCTCGCCTAATAAACACCTAATCATGGTAACTGGCTCGATTACTAAGTTATTCTCCCTGATGCCGTCAACGTCAATAATCAAGTAATTACCATTGTTGTACAGGACGTTATCAGCGTGGATGTCACCATGAACTAATTGGGTTCTGAACTTACTCTTCTTAAAATTATTTAATAATGCAAAACCATTACTTAACGAATTAGTTACTGCTTCCTTGTTAGGGAGTTCACTAAAGTAACCCTTAATGTCATTATAATTCCCTAACACTTCCCTGTAGAACATATTACTTTTTCCTGACTTGATTACTTTGCTGGCTTGCTGGTCAAAAACCCCTGCTATCCTGCCAAGAAACCTTAATTTATTGCTTAATCTTGCTTGCCTGTAAAGCTTGCCTTCAAAATACTCATAAAGATAGCCAACCGATTTATTAAAATTAAGAACTTTACCATTTAAGGGGTTAATCGCTACCCCTCTTTCCTTGTTAATCATTCTTAATTGCTTTATCTGCCTGTTTAATGATTTGACATGATTCTTGTCAAATAATTTCAGGATGTACTTCTTTCCCCCTGATTTTATTATTAAAGCATTACGTGAAGTGCCTTTCTCAAGCTTGCTAATAGAACTGATATTATCAATTAATGGGGCTAGAATAATCTTAATTTCATTATCACTTGGGAATTGTAAACTCATTATACTAACTAATTAATAAAGCAATTATAAGGATTAAGGTAAGATAAGTCTTAAAAGTAATTAACTGCTTAAAGAGCATAATTGATGAAAAACCAACTATTGATTACTCTGTTAATAGTGATGCTGGCAGGTTGCACCCAAACGAGTACTAAGGAGCCATCAAGCATAAACATAACAAGTTCTAGGCCTGTGGCTGGCGCAACAATCAATGACAGCGCATTAATCTATGTGGACGTTGAGTACAGCGTGGGCAATTACAATACATCAGCGAGTTACTTCATAGAAATAACATTACTCCGAGAGGACTCAGAGATAATGCTGCCAGGCCTTGACGAAATAGTTACCAGCGCAACAGGCACTGCCACTAACTTATTCATAGACACAGACATGTTAGGCTACCTTGACGAGAATGAGGATTTAAGTTACCCACCACCATACGAATTCAAAGTATCACTCAACAAGCGGTTAACTGGCATGACTTATACCCAACTAGCCAACACAACAATAACATATCAAGGGTAGGCTAGTATTTTTGTTGTTGAAAAAGACTAAGTCATTAATAGACAAATGATTTTAAGAAGAAAAAATTATAATTAACAATTATTTGCAAGACAAGTGAGGTCAAAGAAGGCACGATGAAAGACTTCAATGTTAACAAATAACAAAAATAGAAAAAGACATAATTAAACTAATATGAAGATACAACAAGCTTAAAAAGAGCATTAAGCATTCAAAGGGGCTATGAGTGATGTTAATGATATGATACCCAGTTTAATGCGATTAATTAAGTTCAGAGGCTCGATGAGCATTGATGATATTCATAAAACAACTACTTACGGTAAAGCCAGTATTAGGGGTGCAGTCCAATCAATGCTAAAAGCTGGTTTATTAAGAAAGAATGATAAGATATATGCTTTAACTAATAACAGCAAGCACTGGTTAGGCTGGCAAGACAAAGAATGGGTATAAAAATTACTTAACATAACGCATCAAATAAACCTCATTAGTGCCAGTGGTGCTATCAACCCAGACAACGAAAACGTAGTCATCAAGCACGGCAATAGATGAGTAAAGATTATCATAAGCATCATTGGATAAAGCGCTAATATTACTCCAAGTGGCTCCGCTATCACTGCTGTTAGTGAAGTAAACCTCATAATCACTGCCGTCATGATATTGTAGAGTAACGTAAAGCTTATCATTATCAATCGCTGAGTCGGCAACTGCGTAGTCATTGCCGTCAGTTAAGTTAACAGAACTCCATGTCACGCCGTAATCACTTGAGTTAGTCATGAAGAAATCACTAAACTGGTCATAAAAAGTGAAGATATTGCCGTTATTAAAAACAGATGCCTGGGAACCAGTAACAGCCATGAATTCACCGCTCAACCTTCTTGGCGCGAACCAATTAGCTCCGCGGTCGCTGGAATTAACAAATATAGCCCAGTAATAAGTATAATAACCAACATAAGGCACTAGCACGTAATCATCCAATGCGAACACGTCCTGATTGCCTGCATAACCATTACCACTAGTGGTTAATCTGGCTGGCGAGTCCCAGGAAGAACCGCCGTCACTGCTGTCAATAAAGAATAAGTCACCCTGAGCTGATACACCAGTGCCGTTAAAGTAAACAACGTAAACCGAGTCACCGCTAAGTGCAACTATAGGTGTAGAATCCCAGACCCCATCAGAGATAACAGTATCAACACCCCACGTGGCGCCGTAATCTGTGCTGGACTTGAAATAAATCTTAAATTCACCATCACGATTATCAGCCCAAGTCAAGTAAAGATTGCTGTCATTAACAGCCAGAGAAGGATTGTTTGAGTAACTAACAGCGCTGGTTAATTGTGAACTACTACTCCATGTGGCGCCGTAATCTGTGCTGGACTTGAAATAAATGTTATAATTACCGGAACTATTATCCTGCCAGACTAAGTATAACCGGTCACTGCCTGAAACAATGAATGGGTTGTTTGAGATTAAGTCATCATCAGCGCTCATGATAACCGGCTGAGTCCAGCGGCAGTCACTCGGGCAATCATCATAATACTCCCATGACTGGCATTCACCATCACCGCAACAAGTAGTGTTAAGCACACCACTGCAACAATAAGCTGTTGTGTTATAGAAATCCTCACTGGAACCGTCATCGCCGCAACAAGCGCCGCTAGTGCCAGTAATTGAGCCGGACAACCAGTCAAAGCCCCACTCAGCGCAAACAGTCTCGTTAGTGTCAAGTGACTGATTAATCAATAAGCTATCAAGGCAAAAGTAAGACGTTGAGCTGAGCGTTCCATTATAAAATGACTCAGATAAGTCATCGCCGCAACAAGAACTATTAGTGCCAGTAGTAGTGCCCGTGAACCAGACGTCGCCACCATTCTCGCAGACCACTTGACTGTCATCAGCCAGCGAGCAGGCACCGCTAAAGCAAATACCATCAGCTAACCCATTATCATTACCACTGTCACAATAATGACCTTCAGCAGACATATTAATAAAAAATTCATCAAACCAAGCTTGATTAGATAAAACAGCGATTGATAAAGAAAAATTATTCAAAGAACTAGCATTAAAACCAAGATAAGTGTAAACATCACTAATAGGATTAAGCTCAACCAAACTCCAGGAATCATTAGTTAAGCCGTCAACGCACCTAAGGTAAGCAGTGCCCATATTAAGGTCGCAAGAAAAAGAATCAAGAGTATAATACATTAAGTAAATTATTGACATATCATCATCGCCATTATCCCATTCAACCCCAACATAAGCAAAACTATCACTAACATCAAGCGTGCTTGAATTAATATAAAAACTAATGTAATCAACGTTATTGACAGTGTTATTACTAAATGATTGTTCGCTTTCAATCAACGCAGAATAACTGCCAGCGTAAGCATCACTAACAATACTAGCATCACTATAATCCCATGCAGTGAAATCGCCAGATTCAAAACCAGCATTAAATAAGAAGTTTGAAGAGCTAGCCACATTACAACCACAACCAAGGTCATCATCAAGACTAAACGTTGTAGTGCCACTAAAGTCAACTACTGGCACGCCAGCTGAACAAGAATAAAAACCACTAGTGCACTCACCACCACTACAACCAATATCACAAACCTCTGACTCATAAACGCATGAGTCATTAGTGCAATAACCATTATACTTGCGAGTACTACCTTCACAAGTAGGCGCAGAACAATTAGTTGACGAGTAACTAACACACGAGCCACCAGAACAGGAAGCACCATAATAACGAGTACTGCCATCACAATAACCTGCCGAACAATTAGTAGAACTATAAGAACAAGTGCCAAGACTACAGGCCCCGCTAAAATAAGCAATAGCACTACTGCAATAATCACTGCAAGTTACCCCTGAACAAAGATTAACACAAACCCCACCACTACAACCATTAGGGCAAGTTGATACACTACTCCAAGAACAATCAAAATCCTGATAACCACGCTGACTAATACTATAACAACCCCAACCAGCCGAACAATTAGGTAATAAGCGAGTGCCAGCTACAATAGGGCTAGTTCTAACAATACCACCAGGTAAGTTAACACGGATATTATAAGTATCATTCTCAATTAAAACATAAGAATAATTAACACTAAGAGTAATTAACTCATTTTGAGCCAAGTTGTTATTAAGACTAGTAATAATAGTCTCAAGAGCAATATTATTATCATCAAGAATACTAATCGCTGATGGCCCAGCAGTAATAGTTTTATCACCAATATTATGAAGCGTAACATTAATCTCCCTGGTTGATAAGTCAATTGAGATACCAATAATATTTACAAAATTAGAAATACTATCTTGATTACGGGATAATTCAAGACTAGCTTCTTTCTGAATACCTGCTTGAGTGCCAGAGACCCAGATAAAAGCAGAACTTGAGATAGCTACAGTAATTAATAATAATAAGACAACGCTAACTACTGGTGTAATACCACTCCTCATTAATAAGTAGAATACTTATTGCTAATTATTAAACTTTTTTAAGTAATTTAATAGGATTAATCTTACCTGTAACTAACTTCCTGATTAAACCCTGCTCATTAATAATCCTAAATTGATGATAATCTCTGTCACAAATAATTGAGATAGTAATCCCTGGCTTACCCTGCCTTGCAGTCCTGCCAACCCGATGAGTGTAACCATCAATACTTCGGGGCAAATCAAAATTAATCACTAAATTAACATCATCAACGTGAATGCCCCTGGCAGCCACATCAGTCGCGACCAAAACGCCAAGGTCACCTTTAATGAATCGATTAAGCACTCGCTCACGTGACCGCTGGTCTAAATCACTACTCAAGTGGTCAGCATTAATATTATTTTTCTTTAATAACTCAGTCACATAAACAGTAGACCCTTTAGTGTTACAAAAAACAATGGTTAATCCTTTAGCTTGCTCTTTAATAATTCTTACTAATAAAGGAATCTTATCAGGGTGATTAACATGATAATAATACTGCTCAAGTAATGGCTTGCTCTTGCCAACCAGCACTCTTTCAGGCTTAAACAAGAATTTATTTGTTAAAGAAATAACTTTATCACTAATAGTTGCGCTTAACATTAAGCTTTGACGCTGAATTGGGGTTCGAGCAATGATTTTTTCAAGGTCATTAATAAAACCCATCCTAAGTAATTCATCAACTTCATCAACTACTAAGAAACTAATGCGTGAAAAATCAAGCACCCGACGATTGATTAAGTCAAGCAGCCTGCCTGGTGTGCCAACAATAATATTAGCGCGCCTGACAGCTTTAATTTGCTTATCTAGCGATGAACCACCATAAACAACCACAGTGCTTAGTTTATTTGCAAAAAAAGCGAATTCAGCCCCCACTTGCAAAGCCAGCTCACGTGTTGGCGCAACCACTAGAACTTGCACGTGCTTTGATGATTTAATTAACTGGGCTATTGGCAGGACAAAACAAAGAGTCTTGCCACTGCCAGTCTCTGCTTGAACAATCACATCCTTCTTATTAAAAACTAATGGAATCACTTTAGACTGAACAACTGTTGGCTGAGTGATATTCTTCTGATTTAATAAAGCAATCAAATCATCATTAATTAATAATTCACTAAAATTCATATAAGAAAAGAATCAGTAAGGGTTTTTAATAGTTGTTTAACCGAAAACCACAATCATACTTGCAAGCCTTACAACGATTAATACTTGACTGAGGTGTTGGTTGTGACTCCTTATTATATACTGATTCAAATGAAGCCATTTTGGTTAATAAATCATTTTTTAATAAATTATCATATTCTCTAATGCACTGGTCAAAGACTTGACCTTCAGGCCCGCGCTGGCAGACAACTAAGAACAATTTATTAAAATTAATCGCCCCGCCAAAACACTCCTTAAAACCCTCACAATAAGCACTTAATTGAGCTAATCGGTCAGGCCAGATAAAAGCTTTGGATGGGTGATTACTAGTCTTATCATCAATAATATATACATCACCGTTTAATCTGACTAACTTATCAACTCGGCCAACATAACAGAAATCACCCCGATTAATCTGCACCACAACACTCTCACGCTCTAAATCAAGGTCAACTAGAGGGTTAAGCAATTCATCATCTGATGCCTCAACTCGCTTAATTAATTTATCTTCAGCTTCTAATTGGTCATGAACTCTTGAGCCAACCAATTGAGCTTCACTAACTTTTGGTTTAATACCTAAATGAAAGTGATTAACAATGATACACTCGCAATAACCAACACAACTAGCAAATAAACTAATTGGTACTTTAACTATCACGAGAAAAACAAAATAATGATTACTTTAATTAATTTATGAAAGAATGGCTGTTAATGAAAAAGCTTTAAAGCAATAGTTATTCATCAAGACTTTAATGAAACCTGAATTACTCGCCCCTTGTCATGATTTTGCCACGCTAAGCGCTGCAGTGGAGGCTGGGGCTGACGCTGTTTATTTTGGCGTGAAGAAGTATAATATGCGCTTGAAAGCTAATAATTTTAATGAAAAAGACTTGCTAAGGATAACTAAGCTTTGTCATAAAAATAATGTTAAGGCTTACTTGACAGTAAACGTCGTGGTCTACGAGGATGAGCTAAAAAGTTTGAAGAAATTATTAATAAAAGCAAAGCGTGCTTGTGTTGACGCAGTAATAGTGCATGACTTAGCCACTTTAAGATTATCCTATGATTTAGGGCTTGAATGCCACGTTAGCACGCAAGCTAATATTACAAATAGTGAAAGCATAAAATCTTATGCAAGCATGGGTGCGTCAAGAGTAATACTGTCCCGTGAGTTAACATTAAAACAATTAAGGACAGTAATCAAGCAATCACCATTACCGGTTGAAGTGTTTGTTCATGGCGCTATGTGCGTATCAATCTCAGGCCGATGCTTCTTCTCACAAGCAATGTATCATAAGAGTGCTAATCGCGGTGAGTGTAACCAGCCTTGCAGGCAAGAGTGGGTTGTGAAGAATAATGATGGTGAATTCATTTATGACGGTGAATCATTCCTTAACTCAAAGGATTTATGTATGATTGAACACTTGCCTGAATTAATCAAAGCAGGACCAGTATCGCTTAAAATTGAAGGCCGGATGAAGGATGCTAATTATGTTAGCACAGTCACTAAGTGCTACCGCGAAGCAATTGATGATTTCAGCAAGAAAAGAGTAATTGATTGGAAGAATCGTTTATCAAGTGTTTTTAACAGAGGTTTTTGCACAGGATTCTATTATAATAAACTTGAAGAGAACATTAAGTCAAGTGGCAACGCGTCGCCAATCAAGAAAGAGTTCATTGGTGTGGTAACTAATTATTATGCTAAACAAGGAGTAGCTGAAATAGAATTAAAAAGCGGTAAATTAACTTTAGGTGAAAAAATAATTATTGAGAGCGCTGAATCATTTCACAAACAAGTAGTTGATTCAATGGAAGTTAATCATAATAAAATAAAAGTCTTAAAGAAGGGCAGTAAAGCTGGAATCAAAGTAAGTAAACGAGTAAGTAATGGCGCGCAAGTCTATAAGATTATGTTAGCTTAACCACTTTATTAACCATTACTTCAACTTTTTTAAATAAAGTATTATCACTGTCAGACTTAGACATTAATACTATTAAGATTGTTTTCTTATTCAATTGAACTTTGTTAATTATGTTATGAATAAAGTTAGCCACGCGGTCAGGCTCATGATAAATCAATAAAGTAGATAATGAGTCAATAACAATAATGTCTGATTTAGGTAATTGCTTCTTGATAGCTAATGACAAGTCAGTTAGCGCGCTTGGCGATTTAATAAAAGAAACATTTTTTTCTCGCGCTGGCGAGATAACAGTTTTTGTAACGCAATCAATAAAAAAGAATTTATCTGCTTTAACTCTTTTATACTTAAATGACTCAACTAAAGCACTAAAACTCTTATTTAATGTAACATAACAAACATAACGATTACTAAGCGTTCGTGAGAACTTAAGAATGCTTTGATTATAAGTGATGCCTGGCACTAATAATAAGATTATTTTATTCTCAGATAATACTTTAAAGTTCATTTTAAATCACATCTTTAAAACGCTTTTAACGCGCTTAACCAAGTCTTTATTATCAAAAGGTTTCTCAATATAATCAGCCATGTAGCCTTTTATTAAATCTTGTTTAATTGTTTCAGCAAAGCGGACAACTGTTAAAAAAATAATGGGTATCATTGGCTTATACTTCTCCATTTCTTTCATAATGTCCTTAGTGGTTGGTCCAGGCATTAAAATATCAAGTATGATTAAGTCAGGCTTAACTGTTTTTAATTGATTAATTAGTTCATGACCATTGGAAAGCGTTTCAACTCGTAAGCCTTCATCCTCAAGAATTTGGCTAACACTCTTTCTAATATCTGGTTCATCATCAACAACAAATATTAAAGGCGACCTCATAATGTTATTATAATATATACTTTCTACTTAAATTGTTTTTTATAGCATTTTAATGGCAGTGAAAAGCAAAAAGTAGCTCCTTTACCCTCTTGGCTGTTAACCCATAACTGCCCATTATGAGCTTCAATAATACCTTTGCAGATTGATAACCCCAAACCCGCCCCTGTATGTGATTTATTATTTTTTCGCTTAAAATAAAGTGAGTCAAACAAGTGTTTTAACTCACCAGTAGGAAATCCTTTGCCTTTATCCTGAACGCAGACAATAACATTGTTGTCTTTTCGCTCAGCAGACACTGTTATTAATTTAGTGCCGCTATGCTTAATCGCGTTATCAAGCAAGTTAATGAATACTTGCTTAATCCTGTCATCATCAACTAATAATAAAGGCAAGTGTTTTATTTTAGTCATAATATTAATGTTATTAATATCTGCTAAAGGCATAATTGTGCTAATTGATTCGTTAATAATATTCTCTAAACGAATTTTTTTCTTAAAGATTCTCATGTGCTTAGACTTAATTCTTGATATGTCAAGCACGTCTTTGATTAATTTATCCAAACGAATAACGTTTCTTAAAATCATATTAAGGCTTTCATTAACCTCTTTTTTTGGTCGTGTTTTTGATATTAATCGTTGTAACTGAGCGCTAATAGGTGTTAAAGGTGTCCTAAGCTCGTGGGATATTGATGATAAGAATTCTGTTTTTAATTCGTCAAGCGCTTTTAATTGTTTAAGTTCTTCACGTCGAGCTATTTCTTCTTTCCTTAATTTATCAGTTCTTAATTGCTCAGTAATGTTTTTAAAAACACCCCATGTGCCAGTGATTTTATTATTATTTAAGATTGGTAAAACATTGCCTTTAACAAAAACTTTCTGACCCTCCTTAGTTAATAAGGTTAATTTAACATCATTAACATTACTGCCTGAGAACGCTTTTTTAGAAACAGCTTCGAATAATTTAATTGATTCAGGGTGGATTGCCTGCTTAATGTTAAATTTACTTAAATCATTCTTGTTGTATTTAAGCTCTTTAAGCCATGAATTATTAACTTCAATTAAAGAACCTTTAATGTCATAACTATAAATTAAGTCATTAGAATTAGCAAATAATGATTGATAAAGCTCCTTGCTTTGCTTTAACGCTTCTTTGGTTATTCTGTCATTAGTTATATCCTCACCAGAACTAAGAACGCCAATAACAGCACCTTTGTCATTGTTAATACGAGTATTATGCCATGATATTAATCGCTCTTTGCCTTGTTTATTAATAATCGGGTTTTCATAAAACTCGGTTAATTTTATTTTCTTATTAAAATTTTTTAAGAATAAACGCTTAACTTTAGCGCGATAACTTAACGGAATACAATTATTAAACCAATTCTTATCCTTTAACTCATTAAACGAGCGACCAAGCATGTCCTCACCTTTCTTATTTAATAATTTAATCCTGCCTTTTTTATCAAGCAATAATAAGATTACGTTTGCAATATCTAATAATTTTTCAGCCCTATCCTTTTCTATTATTAATTCTTTCTTAATTAATTTACGTTGAGTAACATCCCTGAGGATGGCTAAGTCGCCTATTATTATGCCATTATTGAATAAAGCGTTACCATTAGTTTCAAATATTACATGACTGCCATCTTTTTTAATGATTTCAATTTCATAAGGAGGAATTTTAATGCCCTTAATTCGGTTAGAAAAATTCTTAGAAATAATCTTTTGACTGTCTTTTGTTATTACTTTTAATTTATTAATGCTTTTACCAATAAAAAAACTAGTTTTATAACCAATTATTGAACTAACTTTATTATTTATGTTAATAATCTTTCCTTTTGTATCAATTAACATTATGATATCATTAGCGTTCTCAAATAAAGTATGATAAACCTTTTCACTATTAATTAATGATTCATCTTTTTTTTCTAACTGCTTACAATTAATGATGTAATTTAGTAATTTGCTAGATAATAAATCATTAATTGAGCCTTTAATAAAACAATTCTTTGCTTGTTTTTTAATAGTTAATTTTTCATCACATACAAAAAACGCTATGCCTTTAAAATCAATCAATTTGTTAGAAAACTTATTGTTTACAATGAGAATATCACAATCTTGTTTAGGGTTTAATTTTTTAGTTATGATTAATTTAGTATTCTTTTTCTTTATTGATTTCTTAATTAAATTAAGATTAGTTAATCCTTCCTTAACTAAAACAATTTTAATCATTATAATTAATTATTAAGTGCTTAACTTATTTAATGATTATTATTAGAAACACTTAAAAATAGAGGAATTAGTCCTAATTCTTAAGAAAATAGAAACTTTTCTGTTATATGAGTGAAAAAAATATGGATTTCAAAGAATTAGGCATTAGTAATAAGATAATCAATGACCTTGAAGCCAATGGAATTGTTAAACCAACAATTGTTCAAGTTAAAACAATACCATTAATAATGGCTGGCAAGGATGTTATGGTCCAGTCAGAGACTGGCAGTGGCAAGACTATTGGTTTTGCAGTCCCGACTATAGAGAAATCAGAACCACAAAACAGGATTCAAGTATTAGTTATCACGCCAACCCGCGAGTTAGCTAAACAAGTTGAGGAAGAGTACGATAAGTTTTCTAAATCAAAGAAATTAAAGACAACAGTTGTTTACGGCGGCGTGTCAATTGACCGGCAAGCTAATCAAGTGCGCCAAGCAGATATTGTTGTAGGTACCCCTGGTCGTTTATTGGATTTGATTAACCGCAGAATGATTAATTTAACTTATGTTAAATTCATGGTATTGGATGAGGCTGACCGAATGCTTGACATGGGATTCATTACTGATATTAACAAGATAATTAAGTTCTTGCCATCACAACGGCAGAACTTAATGTTTAGTGCAACAATTAATAGTTCAATAGTCAAATTAATGACGCGTTACTTAAAAGACCCTGAACAAGTATTATTAGAGAATGTTATTAAGAAAGGAATATTGAATGAAGTTTATTATAATGTTCGTGAGAACGAGAAGATATCATTATTAATTCATTTATTAAATAAGTTTAACCCAAAATTAACATTAATCTTTTGTAATACTAAGCACATGACTCGTTTTGTGGCTGATGCGTTAAAGCAGAATGGTTTCAAAGCTGATTGTATGAACGGTGATATGACTCAAGCTTCTCGTGAGCAAGTATTAACTGATTTTGCCAAAGAGAAAATCAAGATTTTAGTCGCGACCGATGTAGCAGCTAGAGGCATTCACGTTGAGGATATCACTTATGTTATTAATTATGACTTACCTAGCGAGGCTGAAACGTATACTCATCGGGTTGGGAGGACTGCCCGAGCGGGTAATACTGGTGCAGCAATAATATTATTATCTGAAAAGGATTATAAGCAAATGGACCGCATTATGCGTGAGCATAAGAATATTAAGCGGGAAGATGCAGGCGAGTTTAAGCAAATAAGAGTTGAGATGAGGCGTGAGCCAAGACGGGGTGGGTTTAATCGAAGCAGGTCTAGTGGGGGTAATAGACGGTCGAGTAGTGGTAGAAGTAATTTTAATCGCAGGCGCTGATATTATTTAATTCATTCTTTAATTCTTCTGGTACATTATTATACTCGACTTTTAGTTCTTTCTTGCCTAAGCCTATTTTTAGTGCGTGTTTGATGAACGGGTTAGTCCAAACGCATTCCTTGCTTAATTCTTTGGCACTGCCGTTGCAGAATAATAGGAATTTCTCCCAGAACTTATTAGTAAATGATGAGCAAGAGTATAAACTCTTGAGAAATGAGAGCGCAAATACTTCAGCAGATAATAAGTCATTACTAGCAAAAACCAAGCCTGTTCTTGGCTTGGCGACACCTGACTTGAATAAACCAAGTAATGATTTATCTGGGCCGAACGAGACGTTTGCTTTGGTAGCAGTAAATAAAGTGACTCTTAGTTTATCTTTAACAGCCAGCATTATTTCAGTCATCTTCTCAAAGAACAAGCCTGATTTATCATCTGGCACAGCCAAACCAGTTTCTTTAGTGTAACCCTTTATGCCAAAATTAAACGGTCCGTTATTATGAAAATCTAACCTGCTATCCTCGCGAAGCAAGCCAACAATGCTTTTAAGCCCAAGAGTAACGCCTGCCTGTGAGTGAGTGCTTAATCGAGGCAGATTAATAATATGGTCTGCTTGCTTGATTAATTTAGTGATATGAAAATTCCATGATGGTGCCTTGAAATTAAAATAATCTTTTTCCCAATCAGTTGATTCAATTGGGATGAAGTTAGCGCCTTTAAACCACATGCCTGACTTCTTAAAACACTCTAATGATGAGCCTCTAACAATTCCTTGCTCATTATTAACCACGTGCTCAACACCTGATTGGTCAGCGATGAATACATCAGCCCTGCGTGCTTTAAGTAAATCAAAAACAACTTTAACGCTTAATGGGTGAGTAGTGGCAGGGTATGGGTCTGGTGAGTTAAGCGCTGGTTTAAGCATTACTTTATCCCCTTTTTTTAGCCAAGATAAATTATTAGTTGATTTAAGGAATACTTTTCTAATAAAATGAGTTAATTGACTGCTTGTCATGTTATTATTAACGCCCTGAACGAATACTAAACCCATTAGTGGTTAATAGAAAAGTTTTATAATTATAAGTTTAATCAACCGAGTGATGGCAGTTAAAAAAGGAGATAAAGTTAAGATAGAATACACTGGCTCTTTTGATGACGGTACTGTTTTTGATTCATCAGAACATGATGGCCATCACCACCCGCTTGAGTTTGAAGCAGGTGCAGGACAAGTAGTGCCTGGTTTTGATGAAGCAGTAAATGGTATGGAATTAAATGAGGAGAAAGAATTCAGGTTAGAGTCAAAAGACGCTTATGGCGAACCAAAAAAAGAATTAGTTAGACCGTTCCCAAAAAAGCAATTACCTGAAAGTGTTAAAGAAGGAATGATGATTGGGCTTGGAATGCCTAATGGCCAGCAATTGCCTGGAATGATTAAGAGTGTTGGTAAAGAAGAGGTTATTATTGACTTTAATCATCCATTAGCTGGTAAATCGCTTAATTTTAAAGTGAAATTAGTTGCGATTAATTAATGATTTTTGAATTTTTTATTTATTTTTTTTTAAAAACATTTAAAATAAGAAGGTTAATATTATTTTTAATAATGAAGAAATTATTATTAACACTGTTATTAATGATTAGCCCTGTTATGGCTGCTGGTCTTATTATGGCTGGGAATAATTTTATTAACGCTGTCTTAAACAATGCAAACGAGACTCCTCAGCTTATTCAAAGCCAATCACAATTAAGAGAGCAAATAATAAATACTATTCAAGCGCAGAATAGGTCTAGGGTTAGGATTAATGATACTATTATTGCTGTTAATTCAACTGATTTATTAATCAGTGAAGTTGGTTTGAAAAATCAATTAATGATTTCAAGCAATAGGTTAGTAGTAGGTGACTTTGAATTGCTTAACGCATCAATGCAGACTAGGGCTTTTATTAATATTACTCTGAATAGTACTGAGGTGAGTATTATCAAAGACTTGGATAGTGTTAGGGTGCGGGCTCAAGGTTACCAGCCTGAAGTATTATTGCCATTCAACGCTCAATTATTAATTGGTTACAATACTATTATGCTTAACGCATCTGGTTTTAATAAAAATATTAGTGTCATGCCGTTGCAGGCTGTTGAGCGCGTTAGGGCTACTAATAATAGTTTTCAGTCGATGGAATTATTAATGTATCAGGGCAGGGCAGTTTATCGCGTGTTAGAGCATCGTGAAGCGCGATTATTTGGTTTCATCCCAATTAACTTAAGTGTTCAATCTGATGTTGACGCAACTAATGGTGAATTAGTTAGTGTTCAAAAGCCTTGGTGGAATTTTTTAGTGATTGAGTCCAATTAAAGTCGTGACATTAAGCCCCAAATACTTTTACTCATTAAAACTATTAATGCGATATAAGTTATTGTCCATGATAAGCTAAAAAACCAGCTTAAATAAAATAATGATGGCGCGATAATATCAATCCAGCCAATTAAGCCTGGTGGGTAGGAGTAAACACTCCAGACACCTTTGATTAATATTAATGGCATTAACAAGCCTAAAATATTAAGGTAATTGCCTGATATTAATGTGTATAAACCAATTATTGACCCTAATAAGTCAATGATTGATAAAGCAATAAAAATCATTATTCTTAACTAAGCATTTTTTAGGTATTTAAAGTTGATTCTTTTTTAGTTGCGGGTAAATTAATTGCTCAAACAAGAAGCTTTTATTAGGTTGCTTGCCCCAAGCAGAGTATAATCTTATCATTGATTCCTTACTAGTTTCTTTTCGCATTAAGTGATGAGCCGTATCATTTAATCCTGTGCTCCTGATTACTAAGTTAAGAGTTAATTCTTTGTTAATTAAGCGGTCAATATCATAATCAGTCATTAATGAAATCATTAAGCAGGGGTCAGGGGTTGACTCAATGATTAATGGTTTAACCCTTGTTTTCTTAAAAACAGTTTCATAATCATTGATTGTTGATTGATTAAATAATTCATAGACTTTTTTTATTTTATTCTCAGCCTCATACCAATTGATTTGATAGTAAACATCATTATACATTTTTGTTATTATTAAGTCAAAGAGCATGAAATCAGTTAGTTTTGCGCGCTTGAAGTCAGCCAGTTTATTGCTCTTTTTTAATTGACTGAGTAATTCGGGGTTAGTTACTTGGTCAAAGCGAACATAATCCTTGCTCTCGTTGCATAAACTATTAATGCAACGCATTGTCCGCTCGCGCTGGTTAAACCCTAACTTATTGGCGCAGTAATTAATTATTTTGTTCTTATCAGTTAATCGGCCTTCCCTGATTGAGTCATTAATATCACTGAAAGTATAACTAATTTTATCAGCATACATTACAGTTGAGTATTCAGGTTTAATGTTATCATCAGAGAATAAAACCCCTTTGTCGCGTGAGTGATTAATTATACCCTCAAGGGTTTCATAGCATAAATTAAGACCTGCGCCTTTACGTTCTATTAATTCAGCGATTATAACACTTAGTAATGAGTGGTGTGTTTTTAGTGATTCAATTCCTGTTTCTGCTTTTAGTACACTGCTTAATACCCGTTCAGCATTATGGCCATAAGGAAAGTGCCCGATGTCATGCCCCCACGCGATTGACTCACAAAGATTAGTATTAATTCCTAATAATTCGCTGATTATTGCACTATTAGCCACTACTTCATTAGTGTGTGATAAGCGTGTTCTTATGTGTTTATTATTAGGGTTATGAAAAACTTGTGTCTTGGTTTGCAGTAGCCTGAGTGTCTTGCTATTTAATATTTTTATTTTATCAGCAATAAAAGGATTTAATTTGTAAGCACTTTCAGGGTCAACTTTTTTTAGTCGGCCCTTTGAATCAGATTCATTAAACGCTTTCACGAGTAATTTAGTGGTCTTTTCTTTTAAATTAATTATTATCCTTAACTATTTAAGAACTAAAAGCATTATATTATTTTGGATGAAGCGTAAGTTTGAGTGGAAGAAACTCATTATCTCTATTATTATTGCTCAGGCGGCTGGTATGATTGGCTCAGTATTCACGACCCCGTCAATAGCTACTTGGTATGCATCAATTAATAGGCCGCCGATTACACCGCCTAACTGGTTGTTCGCGCCAATGTGGATATCATTGTTCACTTTGATGGGGGTTGGTTTTTATTTCATCTGGGTTAAGGGAATTAAGAAGCATAAATTAGCTTCAACGCTTTATTTTATTCAATTAGGCTTAAACTCTTTATGGTCAATCATTTTCTTTGGTCTGCATTCAATTCTTTTTGGAGCAATCGAGATAGTGTTCTTATGGTTCTTTATTCTCGCTACAATAATTGAGTTCAAAGCAGTTGATAAGCGCGCTGGTTACTTATTATTGCCTTACTTAGCTTGGGTTACGCTTGCCACACTGTTAAATATTTCAATAGTGTTTTTTAACCCTTAAGTAATTAATTATTAACAATAATGGTATTATTATTAGGATAATCCATGCCCAATTGAATTCGATAACTGGCGTATTATAATCTGTTCCAATTTCAAAAGCCATTAATCTTTGTTCAGTCGCGGTGAACATTGGGCTAATGACTAGTATTAATATTGTTACATACATTATGGCAACCGCTGCTTTGACTTCAACATCTTTTGATAGTGAATTAATCACTCGTTTAAGGTCTGCTAACCATTCTTTTTTATAATCATTATTAATGAAGCACTTAGTGTTGTTAGCGTCGCGTTCAATCTTAATAAGTCCTTCGCGCTCCATCTTTGATAATAACTTGTGAGTGTAAGAGTAATAATTCTTTGTTTGTTTAGCAATACTACTAACGCTTGACCCTGGTGATTCAATTAATATCCGCGTGATTTCATCCTTTAATTTTAATTCCATTTAATTAGATAGGACAAATTATTATTATAAATTTAGTGTATGAACAAAAGTATATGCTTAATTTATTAACTCGCTGTTTAATAAAACTTTTTAAATGAGTGCTTAATTCATCTTTGAATGAATTTCGCCATTATCACTGAATCATTATCCAAGTCCTTTAATGACTTCACTGCTGTTGATAATATCTCGTTTAAGGTGAAGCGCGGCGAGGTCTTTGGCTTCCTCGGGCCTAACGGTGCAGGCAAGACAACGACTATTAACATGCTAGTCACCTTACTTAAACCAACTAGTGGTACTGCGTTAGTTAATGGTTTTAATGTTAGTAACCAGAAAAATGAAGTGCGTAATAATATTGGGGTTGTATTCCAAACACCTGCCCTTGATGATAAATTAACTGGTCAGGAGAACCTTAATTTTCACTCAATGCTCTACGGGCTTAATAAGCAATCGCGCGAGAAACGAATTAATGAAGTGCTTAAACTAGTTGACTTAACTGATAAAGCAGATGTATTGGTTGAGAAGTATTCTGGCGGCATGAAGCGCCGGTTGGAGATTGCGCGCGGATTAATTCATAAGCCAAAAGTATTATTCCTTGATGAGCCAACCCTTGGCTTGGATGCTCAGACTAGGCGCCGAATATGGGATTATATTAAGCAATTAAACCGGAAGGAAAAGATTACTATCATGCTCACTACTCATTACATGGAGGAAGCTGATTACTTATGTAATCGAGTGGCAATAATTGATAAGGGTCGGATTATAATTAGTGGCTCGCCATCCAGCCTAAAGAATAAGTTAGGCGGTGATGTAATCACGCTTGAATTAACAGGTGCTATTGATAAGTTCATAAATAATTGCATTAAAGAGAAGTGGATTAAGAAAATCAAACAACATGATAATTTTGTTAATATCACTGCAACTAATGGTGATAAGCGAATACCACGCTTGATTAGTTTAGCAAGTGGTAGTAAGGTCATTGTTAAGTCAGTTAACTTGCGTAAACCAAGTCTTGAGGATGTATTCCTTCATCATACTGGCAGGACTATTCGTGAGCAGGAAGCAAGTGTTACTGAGCGTTTTATGATGCGGAGGCCTATGCATGGTAGACATTAAAGCCATTTATACGCTCTGGTTAAGGGAGTTGAAGCGTTTTAGCCGTTCAAAGTCAAGGATTATTAGCTCGTTATCAATGCCTTTATTATTCTTAGTTGCGCTGGGCTTGGGTTTTAGTAATATTAATGTGGCTGGCGCGCCTGAAGGCGCTAGTTATATTGCTTTTTTAATGCCAGGAATTATTTGTATGACTCTTATGACTTCATCAGTGATGTCAGGCATCTCAGTCTTATGGGATCGTGAGTTTGGTTTCCTTAAAGAAATAATGGTTGCGCCAGTTGACCGTTTATCAATCGCTCTTGGTCGTATGGCAGGCGGGGTCACTACTTCAATGATACAGGGTTTGTTAATATTATTACTATCATTATTAATGGGTGTTGGCTTGCCTAGTATTGTCACGTTTTTAATGGTCCTGTTAGTTATGACTTTAATCTCAACTACTTTTGTTGGGTTAGGCTTAATCTTCTCGTCAATAATGAAGGATATGCAGGGTTTTAGTTCAATTATGAGTTTTATTATCATGCCGTTATTATTCTTGTCAGGGGCTTTTTACCCGATTGATAACCTGCCCTTAATTGTTAGGTTATTATCCTACGCTGACCCATTAACTTATGGGGTTGACGCGTTAAGAGGTTTATTAATAGGTTTCACTACTTTTCCATTAATAATGAGTGTTGGTTTAATAGCGCTTACGTCAATAATAATGATTGTGATTGGTACTGCTTTGTTTAATAAGAGTGATAACGCATAAAAATACTAACTTTATTATAGATTAGTTAATGAAAAAAATTAGTGTTTTTAATTATGCTTTATTCTTTGCTGGTATAATAATTGGTTTAGTGGTTGGCTTACTCTTATCAAACCCTAGTATTGGCTTGGCGTTGGGTTTAGCGCTTGGCTTAATTTTATCCTTGAAGCGTGATAAGAAATTAACTAAACGCGAGTTACGAGTGATTAATAAGATAACTCTCGTAAGCGTTATTATGCTAGTAATAATGATAATAATCGCTATTGGCGTGATACTCACTAACCTTAATCTAACTAGTTTGGCTAACCCGTCAGCTACTTATTGTGAGTCAAAAGGCTATGTTTATGATATTAGGGACACCCCCTTGGGCAGTAAGGGTTTTTGTATTTTTGATAATGGTGCTGAGTGCGGGGGTTGGAGTTACTATCGGGGTGATTGTAATGAGACTACTGCTTCTGTTTGCAGGGATTTATGCGGTGATGGGACTTGTCAGGAAGTTGTTTGTGAAGCAGTTGGTTGTCCTTGTGCTGAAAATAATACTAATTGCCCAGAAGATTGTTAGTTTACCAAAACTTTTAAAAGAGGAGCATTTTTCCTTTTAGCACTATGGTTAAGAAGACAGGCCCAACTAATGAGCAATTAAGATTACTTATTAGTGAATTAAGTAAGGATAAGACTCCTTTTTGGCAGCGAATAGTTAATGACTTAAATAAGTCTACTCGTACTCGTCGAAGCGTTAATTTATCAAGGATTAACCGGTTTGCTAAAACTGGTGAGACTATTGTTGTTCCAGGTAAAGTATTAGGCGCTGGCGAGTTAAAGCATAAACTAACGATTGTTGCTTTTGATTTTAGCGCGTCAGCTAAAGATAAGATTAAAACTATTGGTGGTACTATTATGAGTCTTAAAGAATTACATGATAAGAAGAAGGTTGGGAGGATTATTGGATGAAAGTCATTGATGGCACTAACGCTATTGCAGGCAGGTTAGCGTCAACTATAGCTAAGATGGCTTTACAAGGTGAGACTATTAGGGTTGTTAACGCTGAAAAAGTATTGATTAGCGGTAACCCATTATCAACTGTTAAGGATTTTACTGAGCGAATCCATAGGGGTAACGCGCTTAAAGGACCTTACCAGCCTCGCAGGGCTGACCGGTTGTTTAAGCGGATTATTAGAGGCATGTTGCCTTATAAGAAGGATTTAGGCGAGAAGGCTTTCAAGCGAATAAAAACTTATCTTGGCGTGCCAACTGAGTTTGAAGGTAAGGTTGAAGTTATTAAGAATACTTTAGTGGTTAACTCTAATATCATTAAGTATATTACTCTTGAAACGCTTAGTAAGCGAATAGGTGGCCGACAATGAAAAAGAAATCACCCAGTGTAGTCCAAGTATCTGGTTCAAGAAAGAAAGCTATAGCGCGGGCCACAGTTAAACCAGGTAATGGTTTAGTTAGGATTAACTCACTTGAATTAAATGGTTATGGCAACTTATTATCACGAATGAAGATTAAAGAGCCATTAATGGTTGCAGGTAAAAGCGCTAAGGAGTATGATTTTAATATTAAAGTCGCTGGCGGTGGTTGGATGAGCCAGGCTGAAGCTGTTCGTTTAACTATTGCTAAAGGCTTAGTGGCTATTACTAAGAGCGATGATTTGAGGAAGCGATTCATTGCTTATGACCGTAATTTATTAGTTGCTGACTCAAGACAAACTGAGCCTCATAAGCCTTGTCGTAGTAGTGCGCGTGCAGCCAAACAAACTAGTAAGCGTTAAAAATTTCTTTTTAAATCTTTTAGTTTATTAATTAATTTTTTATCAAAACCAATCATTAAAGTTGTTAAACAGTAATCAAAGGGTTTTTTATTCTTAATTCGATTAGCGTATAATTCTATTAGTAATCTTACGTTTTCCTTAAATGGCTCTAATTTATAATCTGTCTTACTTAACCTAACAAAAGCCCCTTCAAAATCATCTCTTAACGGGTCTTTATCTAAAAAAACGCTTAAGTCCTTGTTTAAGTAAAAACAATTACAACCATTCATGCTAAACTTTTTTTTCTTAACATTACTTAATACTTTAATTAAGTGAGGTAGGTTCTTTAGTGGCACGTCAATAACAACGTAGGGCAACATGCCCTTATTCTCATGACCTTCACAAGAGTACTTGGTTTTAACTCCAGAATCATTAATATAAGTAATTAAATCCCTTATGCCAACATCAAAATCATCCATTCTTAAATGATTTAATAGTTTACTTAAAAACTTTACTTTAGGATTGCTTTGATTCGCCTAACACCAGCCGCAACTGATTCTTCGCCAACCGCAGGGCGGGAGGGCCCTCCCCTCAGTTAAGGCGTTACCTGATCCCCTCCCCCTCTAAAAAAAATAGAGTAAAGAAGATTATTCTAAAACTGCTTTGATTCGTCTAACACCAGCCGCAACTGATTCTTCTTTAATAATCTTGAATACCCCTAACCCTTTAGTGTTTTTGGCGTGCGGGCCACCACACACTTCTTTACTGAAATCACCTATTGTGTACACATAGACTTTATCGCCATACTTGTGCTCGAACTCAGCTTGCGCTCCGCTCTTCTTAGCTTGCTCATAAGTCATTAATTCACTCTTGATTAGTAAACCCTTTTTTATTTGAGTGTTAATTAAAGTTTCTACTTTCTTTATTTCTTCAAGTGTTAATTTGCGCTCAAAATTAAAATCAAACCTTAATCGCTCAGGCGTGATGTTACTGCCCCGCTGCTTGACGCCAGCACCTAATACTTTTCTCAAGGCCTCGCCTAATAAGTGCGTGGCAGTATGATACTTGATTGTCTGCTCTGAAGCGTCAGCCAACCCACCTTTAAATCGCTGTTTAGCCCCTTGGCGTGATAATTCCTGATGCTCTTGGCATGTTTCATCAAAGTTTTTTAAATCAATCTTAACTCCACGCTCAACCGCTAACTCACGAGTCATCTCAACCGGGAAACCATAAGACTGGAATAATAAGAACGCGTCCTTGCAATCAATTGTTTTCTTGTCACTGACTATCTTGTCAAAAACCCTAAGACCCTTCTCAAGCGTCTTATTAAACCGCTCCTCTTCCTTAATTAATTCTTTAAGAATGAATTCTTCTTTAGTCTTTAATAATGCGTAATCAAGCGAGTACATTTTAATAACTGCTTTAGCAATCAATCCAAGCTTGTTGAAATTAATTAATCGGGCGTGCCTGATAGCGCGTCTAATTAATCGCCTTAACACATAGCCTTGGTCATTATTGCTTGGCGTTACACCTCGTTCATCGCCTAAAATAAAAGTCGCAGCCCTAACGTGGTCTACTATTATTCGGCCTGACTTATTGTCAGCACCAACTATTTTTAGCAGCGGCGTGAATAACTCTGTTTCATAAATTGATTTTTTACCCTGAAGCATTGCAACTGTTCGCTCAACACCCATGCCTGTATCAATATTCTTCTGTTCTAACGGCTCGTACCTGCCTTCTTTAGTCTTATTATATTGCATGAAAACATTATTCCATATCTCAACATACTTAGCGCACTTACAACCAGGCTTGCAGTTCTTACTGCACTTAGTTTTGCCAGTATCAATGAATATTTCGCTGTCAGGACCGCACGGGCCAATCTCGCCAGCTGGGCCCCACCAATTATCCTCTTTTGGCAAGTAATGAATGTTAGTCACACCAAGGCCCAACCAGATACTGGCTGCTTCCTCGTCGCGGGGCGCGTCCTTATCTCCTGCAAAAACTGTGACGTGAATTTTTTCCGAATTAAAACCTAATACTTTTGTTAGGAATTCATAACTCCACGCCAGACTCTCTTGTTTAAAGTAATCCCCAAGTGACCAGTTGCCCAGCATCTCAAAAAAAGTATTATGTGTATCATCACCAACATCATCAATATCACCTGTTCTTAGGCATTTCTGCACGTCAACCAAACGCTTACCCTTAGGGTGTGGTTGGCCCATGAGGAATGGAACTAACGGGTGCATGCCAGCGGTCGTGAACAAAACAGTCGGGTCATGCTCAGGTATTAATGGCGCACTCGGAATAACTATGTGACCTTTTGATTTGAAGAAATCCAAGTACTTGCGCTTCAACTCAACTGCCTTCATTATAAGATGAGATAGGGGTTTTGATTAAATAAATTACTAAAAAGTAAACCTTAAAAAGCTATTAATAACATTAAATTATTTAATGATAAGTACTACTTACGCGCAAAAAACTGAAGAGTTCAAACCAGAGGCATCAGCGCTAGGATTTATTATCCCTTATAATCAATTACCGCTTGAACTAGAAGCTGATTACGCCCCATTCGAGCCAATAATTAAAAAACCGCGCGAACAAGTAGCAGTTAGTTATAAACCATCATTATTCAAGCCTGACACTAAAACACTTGAGCGACTAATAATACTATACCACTCAAAGCACTTCGGCCCGATTAATAAACCAATGAAGAAACAATTAATCAATATCACTAATATTATTGGGTCAATATTAAGCCCTGAAGCAGAAAAATTCTATTTATAATTAACTAACGCTCCTCTGTGCGCTCATTTCATTCGCTTATAGAATAATTTCTTAGAATTTCTTGTACGCTCGGATGAATCCTCGCTCTGTTTCCGCTTCGCTACAACAGAATAATTTCTTAGAATTTCTTGTATATGGCAGTCCGGTCAATTAATTCGACGTGGCCAGTGAACAAACCCCTGCAACAATACTTCTTAAGACCAACCTGATCAAGTGCTTCCTGAGGCTTAACACCTTTCTTGATTAATTCCTTATACTTCTCGTATAAGTGGCCGATTGGCTTACCGCAAGTAAAACACCTGATTGGAATCATTAAAGAAATAAGATTGAAGAACCCTTTATAAATTTTACTTCAAAGTGTATGCTTTGCCTGCAATCTGCGCTTTACAACCAATACATTCATAAATACCCCTAGCTAAGCGTTTAATCTTTGGTTTACCGCAAACAGGGCAGTCCTGCGGTCCTTTACTGATTGCTTCAACGTTCTTAACTTTGAAACGAATCTTACGACCATAACGGGGTCCGAATCGACCTGCAGTTCCAACCTTCTTGGTATGACTCATATTAGACTAAGTGAATCAAGATTGTTTTTTTAAATGTTTCCATAAATAAACTTATAAAAACAAGCATGATTTCTTTAAAATTACGGGACTTTAGTCTAGCCCCAGGGGGCAAGCCCCCTTAGGATAACCCCCAAAATATAGACTAATCAAAAAATGGGACCTTAGTCTAGCCTGGTTAGGACTCGAGGTTTGGGACCTCGTGACCCCGGTTCAAATCCGGGAGGTCTCATATTTACACCACTTAGTCTAACATAAAGTTCTTCAAAAGACTTATAAAGAGGTTATCGTTACTTTATAGTCCATGGAGTATATTTGCTTTAAGTGCAGTAAAGTTGTTGAATTAGAATCACTAAATCGCATAAGATGCCCTTTTTGTGGTGGCAAAATACTTTACAAGAAGAAACCAGAAGTTATGATGACAGTGGATGTTAAGTGAAAGCATTAATTATCATCCCACTTAAGAAGAATGAAGCTAAAGAAGCGCTTAATGCAATGAAGAGTAAGCCAATCAAGGGTCGAGTTAAGACGAACTTTAAAGCCACTCGAAGGGGTTTAGAAATCGCGTTTAAAGCTAGTGATATAACAAGTTTGAGAGCAGGGGTTAATACCGCCCTGAAATTATACGGTGTTTTTGAAGAGGTGAAAAAAAATGTCAGAGATGCCTGAGGGCGCAAGGGATAAGTTAATGGGTTTGCAACAATTGCAACAGCAATTACAAGCATTAACCATGCAAAAACAAACTATTCAAATGCAATTAGCTGAAATTGATAACGCTCTTAATGAATTAAAAGACGTTAAGACTGAAAAAGTTTATGAATTAGTGGGTAATATTCTTGTTAATAAAAAACCAGTTGACTTGAATAAGTCATTGGTTGATAAAAAAGAGCGCTATGACTTGAGAATTGAGAGTATTGAGAAGCAATTAAAGCGTGTTACTATTAAAGCCCAGGACTTGCAGAAAGATATAATGGGTTTGGCTCAGAAAGGAGGCAAGAAGGAGTGATGTCTGAATGGAGCCTTTTATTGAAGTTATGGGTTTATTGGATGAATTAATTAATGATTTTGCTGTATCTAAAAGTGTTAAGCGAACAATGACTGAGGTTAATCAAATTCTTAATGATGAATGCGAGTTAAGAATTAGGTGCGATAGAGCTATTCAATCAATTGGCATGGCAGAAGACCCTAACGTTGACCCATTCACTAAGACCCGCATCTGGAGTTTATTATCAATGCTCGAATCATTAGCGTCATTGTAAATTATATTAAATAATACGTTTAGTGTACTTATTGTTAACTAATTTGGCAGTTTTAATAAATTTTGATTTTTTACTAAAAAATGAATTAAAGAAATTTGAATCTTTTGTCAAACAATGTCCCTTTATTCCCGCCCTTGCTTCTTTTATATTAATATTCCATTTAGTATTCATTGCTTCTCTTAATTCTATAAAATTAATTTTTTTAAAATCACATAACATCTTTAGCTCTTCAGCAAAAGAAATTTCAATATAACGATAAGTATTCTCCGCAGTTTTACATATAGCTGCAGTTGTTAAATTACTAACAGGGTGTATTAACATTCTTTCCATAAATCTTGAATAAAACTTAATACCTTCCTTTAATGATTCATTATTTAATCCTGCGATTACTCTATTAAGATTAAACACTCTGTGATTATTATCCCTTTTAAAGAACCTATGAGGGAAAAACACTAAATAATAATCACCTAATAATTCATCAAGTTTTGAAACAATTTCATTTATCTTTAAAGGAGGGACTGTTGATTCTATTGATATCAAGATTTTAGAAGTAGATCTCTTAAGGTTATCCTCAAACACTTTAAATAATCCAGATAAATCCTCACTTGGTATTGAAACACAAATTATGTAAACTTTACTGATACAATTAGATTTTTGGGTTACGATGTAACCTTCTTTTTTTAATTTACTTACTATCTTCTTATTAATATCAACCCCACAAACATGGCTCTTACCAACCTTTAAGGCAATATCCCTAAAAGTCGGTTCTCCAACTTCTCCCAAACCAATTACTGTGATCATTTTAAACCATCTGACTCTTTTTCAAGGTTAAACAATTTTCTTACTAGTGATGCCAAGGAGCAGTATACATTTACATCTTCTTTATTTTTAAGTAATTTAATTAGATGAATAATTCGTTCTATTAATACATATTTTATTGACTTAACAAACAGTTCCTTAGTAAACTTAATAGGATAATTATTCATGATTACTGAGCAACGTTCGTCAGATAGTATATGATCCTTAATTGCCCAATGCATTCCAATATTGCCTATATCAAACATAATATTGGCAAATCCAGAGTCGTCAAAATCTAACAGTGCAGTAATTTTATCACCATCAAATAATAGATTATTATCTGTAATGTCATAATGTACAACACACGAAGAAAAATTACTTATCGCTTTTAAAAAATCATGAAAATTTCTTAGTTCGTTAACTATATACAAACGTAATCTCTGTAAACTAATCTTTTCATCCTTAATTTTTAAGCCTAATGAGTTTATATTAATATTTTTCTTGGCTAATTCCAATGGGTTAATACCACGATTTATTAAATCATCAAGCATTAAGTCAATTACCTCAAATTTAGGTAACATTGATATTATATTATCATTATCATCAAGTAATTTTAATACCTCATTAGTGTTTATTAATTCGTTGAAGTTTAAAACCCGATAATTCTTATTATTGTAATTATATGACAATTCATGAAATTTTGCCATTATTAAGGTTATATTCTTAATTTGCTTTAATGAAGCAGTATTTTTATTTATATGATGCCCATTAATTAATGGGAATAAACATGCATAATTATTATTAATTTTAAATAGAATTTTATTATTTATTATCTTACAAGGCGCAGGAGTAATAAAGTTATTACTAGCTAGATAACTAATAAAATTAAGTTCATTCTTAATATTTATTAACCCCCTTTTCCTTGAGTAAACTCTTAATACATATTTATCATCAATATTAAAATTATCGTTTTCTATACCATTTGGTATCTTTGAAATATTGTCAGGTTTAATTGGTGATAATTTTTTCTTAATTAATGATATACTTACATCTTTATTTTTAGATAATAATGATAAATATTCCAATGCTATGTTTTTCCAATTAAGTCTTTTGGCAAATTTTTTGCCATAGCAAATATTTTTTTTGAGAATTCCGATAGTTATTAACTCTTTAATTGTTTTAGCAAAGTCATTAGGTGTGTTGTCTATTAATTTAACATATGGCACCTTTGATGCTATCTCAACAAATGTCGGCAGCTTAGACGCTATAACAGGGATACCTAATGATATTGATTGAACCAACGAAAAACCATAACTTGCAAATCTTTCAGGAAGTAATACAATATCCGCCAGAGAATAACCTTCACGGATGTCATCGAAATTTTTAAATAATGCACAATCCATTATTTTATTTTTCTCACACAAACTTTTAAGGTAATCATAACTTTCCTTATAAGCAGGGTCTAATCCTGAAAATATTACCTTAAATGCTGGTAATTCATCTTTTATTTTTCCTAACGCCTTAATTACCACATCTTGACCTTTTTGTTTGTACTCCAATCTACATGGTACTAAAAAAACTATCTTTGGATTATTTATTGAATATTTTAACATTAAGTTCTTCTTTGTTATAAGTTTTGAGTAATAATCATAGTCAATCCCTGAAGGTATAACATAACACTTAATCTTTAAATCATTCATGTAAACATTTGAATAATATTTACTTTCCACAGCAAATATTTTATTTTTAGTGAATAATCCATAATTTTTTTTCACAATTCCAATAAATTTTTTATAAGAACCAGTACCCCAATAATTATCAAATTCTTGAGGGTTATCATGATTAATTACCAATACTGGTTTTTTTTCATTAATTAATGCATGAATAAACGAATTAAGAATTAAAAAGTCATAATCAAAGCTCTTTATTTGTTCTTTAACAAGATTACAATAATTTTCATAATTGATTATGTCCCCTTTTAAAACCTCATTCTTAAAGAAGTACTCATTTACCCCATGTTTCTTTACTGCTTCTTCATAACATTTTGGTACTATACCATACACAGGAATCCCCTGTACTTCTCTTTGTTTTACTAATGAGGTGCACACAATAGATACATTATGACCCATACTTTTAAATTCTTTACACAAATTAATAATAAAACGCTCGGTTCCACCTACACTATTTTCAGTAATCTCCCATGGGACATGAAATAAAAATTTCATTCTAAACCTCAATGATTAACCTCTCTTTTAGCAGTTTATCAACATTTTTTTCCACTAACTTTACGTTTAAATTAAGTTTTTTGCTTAATTGTCTTACATCTTTAACAGTTTTTAATAATAACAAAATTTGTTGTTCATTAATATTTATTTTGATTTTAGATAAAGCATTACCATTAGCAATGTAAGCTTCCCCAGAAAATAACGCTACATAAGGATTAATGCAATATTTATTATGATACTTGCGCACATCTTTAACATTGTTATACGATTCTGGCTTTGTCAATTTATCAAACGTTTTTATATAACTGTTAACAACATCTTTAATTGAATACTTTTTTGATAAAATATCATAAGATTTATCTTTAAGTTCACCATACTTAGGGTCACTTAACATTTTAATTATATGTTTAGAAATCTCACTTGCTGATGGTTTTGTTATTACCACAGAAGGTAATTCTAAAGACAAATTCTTAAGATTGCCAAAAGGAAAACATAAAACTGCCACTTTTGATGCTACAGAATCAATTACAACTTGTGAGAATGATTCAGGATTTAATGATAAATTGATTACTGCATTCATTTTTGAGTAAAATGCATATAATTTTTTTCCAGTCAACCAAGGTATATACTTAACGTTTTTTATTTTATTATTTGTTTTATTTTCTGGCATGAAAATAGTATACTTAAAACTTTTTTTATTAAGCACCTTTGTAATTCCTTCTATAAAATACTCACCTTTAAAACTATTAAGCCTATTTGGGAAAAATATCTTATATTTATTTGAATCTAAAATTCTTAGAGTATCATCGTCTAAACCTTTAAGGTACTTATTTGAGTTATTTATTGACTCCTTTATATAATCCAAATCAACTCCTCGTGGAATAGTTATTATCTTATTTGTAGTTCCAGACCACCAGAATAAATTTTTGATGAATGTGGTTACAAACTCTGAAGGTGAGTATAACGCTGAGTATGAAGCGCCTAACGTTTTATCTAAATGACTACCTCTATCAACTGTCGCATAAATTATGTCATGGATATGATTTATAATCTTACAGTTTGGCACTATTATGTTAGGCATTTGGAATGAACATAAATGCACACTTAGTATATCCGAATTGTAAGCAAATTCTACAATCTTCCTCGGCAGGTCATAATTATCAAATTTGTATAATGTTACTTTTGGTGATAATTTTATTTTCTTTCCAGCAATTCTTGCCGTTCTTGTTATTATATTAATTTTACTTATTACTTTCCTTTTAGATAATTCTCTTGCAAGATTCATTATACATCTTTCTTTACCACCAGCAGGCACAGGGTAAATCTCAGGTTCATCATGAAGGAATGTTATTATCATTTAATTATTTCTCTCTTTATTTTATTAATATTATTTATAACATGATCATTATTATACAATGGTATTCTTTTAAGGTCATTAATACTCAATTCAGAGTCTATATACAGATTCATTATTTCATAGTTCATTATACAATTACCACAGTTTATTGCATCTGACGGTTTAAAAGGAACTACCTCAGGTTTAAAATCATTTAAAAGTAGGTTACCCCTTGATGAGTTATGATTGCTACAAGTGCATACATCAATAGCCCCTAAGTTTGAAGATGATAAAACAGTATATGGCGTGTAGCAAAACCAAGAGCGGCGTTCTTGTTTTAAAACTGTAACAACCCGGTCTAAATATTTGTAAGGGGGTAGATTTTTATGCCCTTTGTAACCATTAACTGTTTTTTCAAAATCAGTTATTTGTTTATTATTAGGTTTCAAGTTTAAGGCAGGTGGGCCTCTTACAGGTCTAGGAATTATTATTGTATTATCATATTGTTCAGTGTACTCTAACAAGCTTTTAAATCCTCCAGTATTAAACTTTGTTAGTACACAATTAATTTCCAATGGTAAGCATTTACTCTTTATTTTATTGATTTTTTCTAACACTAACTTTGTTAATTTTTGGCTTCTAGCTTTGTTCATCAATGGGTCTGGACTATCAAGTGATACTTGTAATTGTACATTTCTTAGTTCTTTTAATTCATCTATCATCAAATCAGAGAGCAACGTAGCATTTGTTAATACTTGTATTATTTCATAATTCTTTGATTCTTGTTTTATTAATTCTTGAATTTCTTTTATTAAATAAATCTCACCTCCTGAAATTTTTAGTATTGGCACATCCACTTTGTTTCTTGACACCTCAAGAACTTTTCTTGATGTTTCAATAATATCATTTATCTTAGGGTTTGGCAATAAACCAATTTTTTTGGCACTTAAATTCCATTTATTATTCATAATTAACCTATCTTGTTTTTTTATGAAATTAATTCCATCTTTGTAATAACCTTCACAGTATTTGCATTTCATATTGCACAATTCTTCAAGGAATAAAAAATCATTAAAAACAAATGGCACTTTAATCATTTTAACACCCATAATCTTTCAGCATATTCCATTTTACTATTATTTGATTCCCACGCAATACTGCGCCCTGTTAAGATCATTAATGCTTTTATTTGTGAGTAATTAAAATCGTCAATCTGGCTTTTATATATTGACAAAAGCCCCGCTTTATAGTCATTAAGGCCTGAAACATTATAATAGTGCGGTTTTAGTTTTAAGTTAGCTTTTATGTAACTCATTCTATCATAATAAGCGATTTTATTTCCTGAATAAGGCATATCTTCATAAAATAACAATTTAAGATTTTTTATATCCTTTAATAGACTTATCGCAACATTGTAACATATTTTATGGTCAATATGTCCACCTATGCCAAGCGGTGCAATAATCTTATCATAGTAATTTATATTAATTAATTTTTTTATGTAATCCTTAATCTTTCTGATAAGGATAATATCTTCATTATTAAGTTGTTCATAAGCATTTTATGACCCCTCAGCAATGCCTGTTTTAGATTCATTATTTTATTATTACAACCCGCAAAGTCATTAATCGCGATTTTACTTTCAGTTATCCTTAACTTTTCATAATCATCCTCTGATATTTTGATTAATTTTCTCCAAGGGAATGTTTTTAATGAACTTCTAGTAAATATTGTTAATACATCAATATTGTTCGTTTTTGCTTTTTTAATTAAAAAACCACCACATGAGTAAGCAATATCGTCTGGGTGTGGTTCTATGAATAATAATCTTTCCTTGTTTACTTTGTTTTTTTTTATTACAAGCTTTTTTATTATTAATCCATAATCTTTTAGCATTACTTTGTTTATTATTTTAGAATTTGTATTTAGATAACAAACTTTGTTTAAGTAGTATACTTTTCCATTATTAATTGTATAATAAGGAAGTTTAATATAAGGCATGATACTCTAATTCGAGTATAAAATTACTTATAAAACTATTTATAAGATAACTTAAGTTTATTTATAAATTAAGAACTAATTAAGTTTAAGTTAAAAGAGGATTTATGAGGCGGAGTGAAATGAGGATTAAGATAATAACATCTCTTATCAAGGGTAACCAAAAAGTGCTTGACTTAGGAGATGTTAATAAATCAATGTTATCAAATAAACTAAGGGAAAATCATGAGGTAACGACTGTTGATATAGTTAAGGGTGCTGATTTAAAGATTAATTTAGAAAATGGTTTAAGAATTAATGAAAAGTATGATTGTGTTGTCGCAGGAGAGGTTTTTGAGCATATTTATAAATTAAGACAATTGATTGATGATATCAAACGAGTGTTAAAACCAAAAGGCAGACTAATTGTCTCAGTACCTAATATATGTAATTTAAAGTCAAGAATAAAAGTATTTTTTGGTATGTTACCATCATATTGCGCACATGCCGATGATACTGAAAGTAATGTTACAGGGCACATTAGGGATTTTAACCTAAAGGAAATTACTCAATTACTCAAAGATTCTGGTTTTGTAGTTGTTAAAGCTTATACTAATGGTTTATGGCTTTTTGGTAAGCAAATCATTCCGGGATATCTGTGTAGAACAGAGTATGGTGAACAGATAGTAATAGAAGTAGTTAAATCAAATCTTCATTAATATAAAAGTTATCATGGGTTTTACACAGAAGAAGTTTACAGGGTTTAAAATAGAAGTGCAGTTTAAGTATGAAATAACCCTTTTTTAGGGTTAAAGACGTCAGAAAAGTGAAATAGTAAATGTTTTTTATGGTTTATACTCTGATAATCCAAATATTTCAGCATTCTGTTGTCAATAATAATTATCTAAATTATTCATATCATAAATCATCATAAAGTATTTAATTAAAAGCAAGTTAATTACTCATTAATGATTAGGAAATTAAGGCGTTTAACCCAGAGTATTAAGCCTAAGAAGTATGATGATGATAATTATGGTGAGTCAACCAGTTATATTGAATTAACTGATAAACCAGTGGTTGATAAGCAAGCCAAGATTTACGTTCGTTATTGTAATCTGGACTCATTTGAGGATGTTAAACCAATACTTGATTTTGTTAGGGATGGTTACTCAGTTTGTGTGATTAAAATTAAGGCTTTGAAAGAAAAGGATATCAATGAATTAAAACGCGCTATTAGTAAGATAAAGCGTGTCTGCGAGGTAATGGAAGGCGATGTTGTTGGCATGGATGAGGATTATCTGATTGTCGCGCCATCATTCGTAAAAGTATCCAAAGGCACTGGTTTGAGCAGTAATGATCGATAACGCAGTCCACCCCCAAAAGGAGTCTGATATTACTTTTATTGGATTAAATTATTACGGGACTTGCAGTGAGCAAGGCAAGGGGCCTTCATTAATTAGGGATTCATTGAATAGTCTTTCATCTTATGATTTAGTGACTGGCAAGGACGCTTTTAATGAATTAAGAATATGTGACCTTGGCGACATTAAAGCAAGTACTTATGAATCACTGAGAAAGCAAGTGCAAAAATTAAGTTTTAATAATACATTAATCATGCTGGGTGGTGAGCACTTAGTTTCTCTGCCGGTTATTGAGCAATTAAGGCCTGATAATGTTTTAATCTTTGACGCTCACGCGGATTATTATGATGAGTATGATGGTAAAAAAAATTCTTATGCTACTGTGACCCGGCGAATCAGTGAGTTAGTCAGTAATGTTTACGTAGCGGGTGTTAGGGATTTAGCGCTCGAGGAAGCCAGCGAATTAGTTAATAGTAATGTTAAGTTAATCAGCGTTGAGGACGCAGGTCACTTAAAATTAAAAGGCTCTTTATACGTGAGCGTTGACTTAGATGTGTTAGACCCCTGTCATTGTCCAGAAGTCAGCACGCCAGTCCCATTAGGAACTAATTATGAGCTATTAGTAAAAGTATTAAATAAAGCATGCTTAAATCATAACTTATTAGGACTTGACGTGGTTGAACTAACAGCTAAACGTAAGGGTTTGTCAAGTGTTAATGCGGCAGGGATAATAATGAATTACCTAAAAAGGAGGTGTGATTAAATGGTAGGCGAGGAAACAACATTCCTTTACTTAGTGACAGCAGCAATGCTTGGCGTGTTATTCGCTTTAGTCTTGAGTATTAGACGGTTAATGCAATTAGAGATTAAGCAAGAAAAATTGTTGAACACAATTAAGCGAATAGAGTTAAGGGATATTGCAATGGAAGAAAGAACTTATAAGATTCTTGAAGAAATAAAACCTAAGAATAAAGTTTCGGCAAAGAAGAAGAAATAACGTTTCTTTGTTTTCTTTTAAATTTATTATTTTTTTATTTATATTAATGCTAATAAATAACTAATAGCGCAAGCTATTGTAATGAAAGGCATGGCTGGATAGAACTTGCCTTTTTGACCTAAGATGGTTAGGAAACTAATAGCAATTATTACTGCGTAAATCGTCAAGTAAGCGTTAATCAAACTATAAGCACTGCCTAGCACTGTGGCGAAGAGTAATGAGAAAGCAATATCACCGCCACCAAGAATAGCTGTTTCATCCCCGCGCTTAACAATTAAACCAGTAAACAAGTTAGCACTGCTTTGTGATTGAGCTAAGTAAACCATGTGTTTAGTCACGAACACGCTGACATAATCATAGACAGCAATAATAATTAACACTATTAACGCTGTTAATGGACTAAATAAAGGCGCGAATATTGAGACAATACCACCATAAACCAGTAATTCTGTAATATTATGAACGTATAAGTCTTTGGTTGATAAGCGGATTAATGATAGGATAATAGCTATTATTAAGCCCATTACTTCACCGATGAAAGCGCTGAGTGTTAAGCTCATGCTAATAATTATTGCAGCGCTGAACCATAATTTTAGGAACCGCTCGTACTTCAAGCGGGTTAGTAAGTAAAAAATAATGGTCATTAACAAGATGCCGCCAAATAAGTAATAAATACTCCAACCATCACTGACCATTGGGGACTCAAGGTTGTAAGGAATACTGCTCGCTTGATAATAATTAGTAACGTATAAACCAACTAATTGAGTTAAGGTGAATAGGATTAGTAAGTAAAGCGTTGTGATTGGTTGGTATTTCATTCAATTAATTAAAGTAACAATGAATTAATAATCTTTAGTACTTAAGCATCATTCGTTGTTCATATAACGGGTTTAATAATAATAATAACATTCTTGGGTTGCCTTTTGATTTATCCCAGAAAAGCTTTAATTCATCATTAGTGAATGGGCTAAGTGAGTCAGATTTCTTCTTGCGAGCCTCGTTTAATCGGTTAATAATTAATTCTTTAGTTTCATTAAAAGATAAGCTAGGTAGTCTAAGTCGATTAACTTTTGAGTGAAATAAGGGGTTAATCTTTAATAATAAGTTAACAGTGTCCTTACGGCAAGCAACAACAAAGATGACGCCTTCATTAAGGTGTTTGGTGATTACTTCAGTAAGCCTGATTAATTGTTTTTCGTTTAAACCTTGAATCAAGTCAAAGTTATTGATAAAAAAAGTCTTGTTCTTAACTGGCACTTTACTCTCAAGCACGCTGATAATAGTATCGCTAAACTCAATTAAGTCTTTCTTGGTTTTTAAGCGCTTAAATAATCGGTCTAAGTATAATGATTTACCAATACCATAACTCCCTTCAAGGATGATTAAGCGATTATTCTTGATTCGCTCCTTAATCTTATCGGCTATAACATTAATTGATTGCTCATTAACCATTAACTCGTTATCCCGCGGCACGATATTCTCAAAAGGGTTATTCACATAAGAGATTAATTAACCCCTAATTAAATAACTTTTCCAAACTAAAAAAGCAAAACAATTTAAGATAGTAAAAACAAAGAAATTGTTAATGATTAAGGATGAGCAAAAAACCTTTAATTACCTGACTGTAAGCAACTTAAAGTCAATTAAATCTCTTGGTTGGGAACCTAATATTGATAATTACTCTTTTGGCAAGAGTAATCAGGTCACTATTAATGATGATTTATCTGATTTCATTAATAATCAGTACTTAAATTTTAATAAGAATAATTTCTTTGAGCGCCCAATCATTGAGGATAAGGATTATGACCGGCTTACGGAATTAATAAAAGAAGCAAAGGATGGTAAGGATATTAAGCCGCGCGAGATGTTGCGTAACGAGAAATTACAGGAATCATTAGTTAGCCGATTGCCGTTAAGGTTATTCCGCAAAAGTGTTTCCGGCAGGGCGTCCCTTGATTATAACATTAAGAAGAAAGGCCGGGCTAAAAGTGTTTATGTTGAGAGTTTAATCATTACTTTTACTTCTAATTCACTGATTAATGAAGTAATTGATTACTTGTCTAGTTTGTAATAATCAGTCCGGCCAGTAACCCAAGTCCTTGTTATTGGTGGCCTGTAACAAAAATCATTGAATAAACGCGTTAACTCTCGACTCCGCTCCTTAGCAAGACCAGGGGGTAATTGTTTTAACTGACTGGCAGGAGTGCCTTGTCGCGGGGTAAACATTGAGATGTTAAGAAAACCAGGTCGTAACCACTGCATTAAACTAACTGTTTTAGCCCAATCAGACTCAGTCTCAGTCGGGTAACCGCAAATAATGTCAGTTGACACATTAATATCAGGCACTACGCGCCTAAGATTATTAATTAATTGTTTGAAATCACTTACTGTGTAACCACGATTCATGTCGCATAAGACTTTATCACTACCGCTCTGCACAGGCAGGTGCGCGAACTTATAGATTTTTTTATTAGTGAATAATTCTGGCAGTCCTTTTAGTTTAATCGCGTGCTTAGGGTTCATCATCCCAACTCTAACTTTAAACTCATAAGGTAGTTGTACTAATTCATTGATTAATTCAACTAAGTTCGTGCCAAGGTCAAACCCATAACAAGCGCAATCCTGTGAGGTTAGCCATAATTCTTTAACACCTTCAATAAGTGCTTGTTTGGCTTGTTTGATGATTAATTCCTTAGGGTATGAACTCAATTGTCCTTTGGCTTGCTTTGTCTTACAGTAAGCGCATTGACCTAAACAACCCATTGATAATTGGATAATATCAACTAACTCATCTTGTCTTAGTTTTGGTTGGCATAACTTATTGGTTCGCTCATCAGTAATGAATGACTCACCATTAAGCGCTTCAAGCACTTGATTACAATCATTAACACCTATGAATGAGTATTTAGGGAATAATGTTTTTAATTCAGGGTTAGCGTTAACCATACAACCAGCTACTATTACTCGCTGGCCTTTTAATGATTTTAATAACCGCTTGATTTTAGCTTCAGTGTGGTTTTTAACAGTGCAAGTATTAATCAAGTAAGCATTTGGTTTGTTATTAACAATCTTATGACCTGCCTTAACTAATATACCAGCCATTAACTCACTGTCAGCTTGATTAGCACTGCAACCAAAAGTGATTAACTTAACTCTCATTAAGTATTAGAAGTGATTAAAGTCTTTTTAATTGTTTTCTATTAATTGCTTAAAGTCCTGTATTGATTGTTTCTTTAGAACACTATTCTGAATTTTTTGAACAAATGTTTTTAATACATTAATAAACTTATTTTTTTTGTATAATGATTCTATTTCATCAAATAATTCCTCTGGCGAGTTATTATAATGTTTAATTAAATCAATTAAGCTTTTATAACTAATAAAATGCTCTTTAGCAAAAATATCAATTTTTGACTCAAAAGTATTAATATAATCCTTTATGAAATCATCAACGCTGTGATGAATTTTATAGCACTCAATACAAGCGCGGGTTGATACAAACAAATAAGTAATGCCTTTCTGGTCTAATTCATTAAGTTGTGTATTCATCATTGATGTTAAGTTAACCATCATCTCTTCGAGTTTATCAGGCGAACTACACTGACCTGGTTTTCGCTCATCACCTTCCTCAAAAGAGCAATAAAAAGACCCTGAACTCATCTGTAAGTTTTTACCATTATTAACTTATAAGTTTTTGTTAACGAAAATCTTTTAAGTGAATAACAAATGATAATTGTTATTATGGCCAGAGTTGATTGTCGGACCACACGGTAAAGACTTGCTTATTCCTGAATCAATAAAACTTTTAAATAAAACACTAATAGGAGTTATCTTATGAAAATACTAGCAATTCACTCTGATTTCATTAAGTTCGAGCCCACTAAGAAGGCTTTAAAAAATGCTGATGAGGTTGAGAAGAAAGTCTCTGAAATGAAAGAATGCCTCGTGGTCTTCACCAGTGTTGAGAAAGAGGATGAGAATAATATTAATGGCGCGGTTGACGCTTTAGTTAATGAAGTAAAGAAGCAGGCTGAGCTTGTTAAGACTAAACGAGTGGTCTTATACCCTTACGCTCATTTGAGTGATGATTTATCAAAACCAGCTGCTGCGCAGGATGTATTAGTTGAGGCTGAGAAAAAATTAAAGAAGTCATTCGAGGTCTTGCGCGCGCCGTTTGGTTGGTACAAGCGGTTTGAGATAAGTTGCAAGGGTCACCCATTAGCTGAGGCATCAAGGCACTTCGGCGCTGACGTGGCCAAGCCGACAGGCAAGAATGAAGTGATTGATTCCAAAAAATTATTAGATGAAATAACAAAAATCAAGCTTGATGCTTCAAAATTAAAAGAGAATGACCATCGGATTTTAGGACAAAAACTTGACTTATTTAGTTTCAGTGAGACCGCGCCGGGCATGGTCTTTTGGCATAATAATGGTTTGATTATATACAACGAATTAATAAATTATTGGCGCGATGAGCACCGAAAAGCAGGTTACCAGGAAATAGCAACCCCCCTGATTCTTGATAATCGCTTGTGGAAGATATCTGGCCACTGGGAGAAATACAAAGAAAACATATTCCTAACTCAATATGATGACAGGGATTTTGCAGTTAAACCAATGAACTGCCCTGGCGGCATGCTTGTCTATAAGACTCGGCCAAAATCCTACAAGGACCTACCGTTAAAGGTCGGCGAAGTAGGTACTGTTCACAGGGTTGAATTATCCGGAACGCTCGGCGGATTATTCAGGGTTATTAAATTCACTCAGGATGATGCTCACATATTCTGTACAGAAAAACAACTTGATGATGAAATAATGAAGATTGTTGAATTAATATTTAAGTTTTATAAAAAGTTTGGTTTACAATTTGACCATGTTGAATTATCAACAAGACCTGAAAAGAGAATCGGTTCGGAGAAGATGTGGGATAAAGCAGAAAAAATACTTGAAAGCATACTAAAGAAAAAGAAGATTAATTATAAGATTAACCTGGGTGATGGTGCTTTCTACGGTCCTAAGATTGATTTCCACCTAAAGGATTCACTCGGCAGGACCTGGCAGACATCAACAGTCCAGCTTGATTTCTCCATGCCAGAGCGCTTCGAATTAGAATACATTGATGAGGATAATAAACCAAAGCGTCCAGTAATGCTTCATAGAGTCATTTATGGTTCATTGGAGCGTTTCATGGGTATATTATTAGAACATAATAATGGTAATCTCCCCACGTGGTTAAGTCCAATACAAGTCAGGATAATCAGTTTCTCAGACAATAATCTGGGAAGTGCTAAGAGTTTACTACAAGAGTTATTTGATAAAGGATTAAGGGTTGATTCTGATTTTAGCCAAAAAACTGTTAATTACAAGATAAGAGATGCAGAACTACAAAAAATACCTTATGTAATAGTTATTGGTGACAAAGAGGAAAAGTCTAAAACACTGGCGGTAAGGGCAGGTCACAAAAAACCTATTTATGGTATTAAGAAAGTGGATTTCATAAACAAAATATGTGAAGAAGTTAAAGAAAGAAAACTAGAGTTGTCTTATTAAATAGTTTCATTATGTATTTTTTACTACCTAAATTTATTTAAATAAATATTAAGATATATAATTTTTAATGAATAGGTTAGAACAGATTATAAGATCTGAGAATCTTTCAGGAAAAAGAATAATTGTTACTGGGGTTGGTTACAAACCTGTTAATAGAGTCTTTAATGATTTAATTACAAATGAGCCTTGTCACGATGAGATTATTATTGATGACATTCCTTATAAGATAAACATTGGTGCTGCAACTGCAGCAGTTCTTGCTCAAAATGGCGCTATAGTTCATATGGTTTCAAGGACTAAGAATAAACTAGAGGATATTAAGAATGCTTTGTCCGAATTTATTGATCCTGCTAAATTGGAATATTCAGCTGTTGATGTTTTAGATAATAACAGCGTTAAGGAATTTGTTGATAGTTTAGCAAAGGACAAACCAATATACTGGTGTCAATCTATTGGTTTGGGTGCCGGCGCTTATAAAGTTCCTGATGATTGTCCTTACTTAAAACTAGAAGACATTCCTTTTGAATTAATCGAAAATGAAGCCAGAATAGTTTTATTGGGTACACACACACTTATGCAAAATCTGCTTCCAGTATTTAAAAAGCAGAATAAAGAGTTTAATACTGAAACAAGAGTGGCTATTATAACTTCAATGTCTGCAATAAGGAGTTATCCTTTTGGGGGAACACATTGTCCTGCTAAAGGCGCAATTAGCAGATATGCTAATGCAGCTATGTTAGAGTTATGGAAAGAAAAGATTTATGTTAGTGATGTAAGACCTGGTATGGTAGATACTGGCTTTTATGATAATCAAAAAGTAATAGAGAATCATTATGAGATATCAGACGCATTTAATGGCATTCATAGGGAACATTTTGTAGTGGCACCTCCAATTTCTGTTGCTGAAGGTGTTGCTTATGTTCTATCAACATCTGCTCACATAACTTCTTTTAACTTAGTTGCTAGAGGACAATTCCCTAATGAGGGGTCTTAAAATATCAATCTTTGTTGCCTGGAGTCAGAAAAAGTAATTTTAAATAAAATCCTCAATCTTGCTTAAGTATTTATGCCTGACTAATTCTTCATCAATATAAATAGCGACTGACTCATAACCCTCTTCAGTGATAGCTAGTTTGTCAATCCTTAAAGCGTTCTCCAATAACTCATAAGCTCTTTCCTCAAAGTAAACGCACTTAATTTTGTTAATGCCTGAATTAGCAATCACGTAGAAATCAACTAAATCTTTTTTAGCGTCTGATAAATCAATAAAACCCTCCAGGGGGTTAAAAGTCTTAATTTCGCCTTTGAATAAGTAAACGCGGACTGTTTCGCCAGCAATAACCGGCGGCGCAGGCATTGAATTAAATACTACTTTATTAAAATCCTGGCTCTCAAAGTATAACTCTAATTGGTTATTGCGCCCAACTACTTTCTTAATAATTAAATCATAAGACTTAATTAACTCCTCGCGTTTATCGCCTTTCATTAAAATAATCTTTAGTGAACGCTTATTAAATAGATTTATACGTTACACTAATTAATTTATTCTTGGCCCGAGCACCCTTAACAATTTCTATGTAAGCTGGTGGCACACCAAAGAACTGGCTAAGAACTTCCATTAATTCTTTGTTAGCTTCGCCTTTAATTGGTTGGGCTGTTAGTTTAACATCTAATCGGTCTTCACCGCGCCTAACGCCCTGCTCTTTCGAACCAGTGGTGACATGAATCCATAATTTCTTTTCAAGCTTACTCATGAGCGACACCTTAAGTAAATTAATGAACCAACTAAGTGAAAAATGATGAATAAGAATAATGTATTAACCAACCAACCCAGATTAAAGAATAATAATATGATGAACGGGATTATAAGCATAGCAATTAATTTATTCTTACCTTTACACTCATCAATTGTTAAGTGAGTGATGAACCAACCACTGGGTAAACCAATAAGTGACAGTAATAAATAAATCATTAAAAAATAAGAACAATAATTTAAATAAAAACTTTATGAATGTGACTTATTCTTCGAATTCGTCTTCATCTAAGTCTTCATCATCTAAGTCTTCATCATCTACATCATCATCAACGTCGTCATCTTCTACGTCGTCATCGAGTTCAAATTCAGATTTCATTTTTAATGTCGCACCTCCTTGGGTTAATTTGGGAACTAAAAGATTAATCTTTAAATACTTTACTTAGGCCACTAGAATCCTAATAAAAAGCATTTAGGAAGCGCTTAATTCAAGCTCATTACCATATTTATCTAGTAATTCGTTGATTGATAAATTACCAACTTTTTTTAAGCAACTCATGCAGACACAAGCAGCTTTTTTATTATTAAGAACAATTCTAACCAGTGTTTCTGACTCACAAATACTGCACTGACCTTCCTGATAAGCGCGGGTAATCTTTGGCATTAATCATTTCCAAGAAACAATAGGTTTTTATGCGTTTTGCTAATAGTAAAGTAGTGATGGATTATAACGTAATAATAACCGCTTACCGGAATGAACTAAAATTCCTGATAAAAGACTTAAAAGCTTATGGTCAGTTTAATCGGACTTCTTTTAGGGATGTAATAGTTGGTACTGTGATTGATATTAATGCTTTTATGAGTCAATTAGTGATTAACCCCCCGTTGAGTTTAGCGCGGGTGATGCCAGTTGATAAAGTGATTAATTTCACTGACCCAGACGAGTTAATTAAAGTGCTTGAAGCTGAGGTGGTTAAATTAAAGTTAAAGAAGAGTGATTCGTTCAGGGTTACGGTTGAACGGCGCGGTTGGAAAGGAGTAATTAATAGTTATGAGTGGGCTAAAAAGTTAGGTGGTTTAATCAATGACGCTAAGGGCAATAAAGTTGACCTAACTAACCCTAGTGTTGAAGTAGTAATTGAAGTAATGGATAAGTCCTGTGGTTTATCATTAATCACGCGAAAAATGAAGGCAGATTACTTTTTTGTTAAAACATAAAACTTTATATTTAACAAACAATAAAAGATTATTGATGATTGAGTACTTAATATTATTTTTATCACTGCTCGCGCCTAACGTGATGCGGCAATTAGTTTACTTAGCTTCTTACAAAAAGACTAAGACTTTTGGTTTCTGCGTCTCACCTGAGACTCGTTCAATGCAATCGCATAAGTGGCTGCCTTGGAGCGGCATTCTTGAGGAATTAGGTTGGGGTTCTGCTTGGACTATTGCTTGGGCGCTAGGTTACCCTTGGCTTGCTTTTGGTTGGGTTAGTGACGCATTGCTTGATTGCGCTATTGCTTATGCTTGGGCTCAAGGCAAGCGCAAACCAAAGATTCTTTTTGCCGGGGCTAAAGGCGCTTTTTTTGTCAGGGAAGTATTACTGCCTTACTTAATCATCGGGCCAATACTATTCTTACTAGGATTAAACATATTTGTTTACTGCGCTGTCGCCACAATCATTGGGATTGTCCTATTAGCCAAGATTAAATAAGTCCTTTTGTCACGTAATTAGTCATTAGTAATAATGATACTCCAATCACAATTGATGTTAAGTAACTAATTAATTCATTGTTTGGGAATAATAATTCGTCAAGCAAGCCCCATGCCCCGCGCCAGAAACTAATGATGGCGAAAGCAATAATGATAGTAAATAATATCTTATTCTTTTTCTTTAATTCCTTAAAGCCTTTCAACATTATTGTCTCCTTAACAAATCATTGATTAAAAAGCTTCTTAAAAGTAGTTAGCTGCCAAAGCAGCATTAACTTCTAAAGACTGTTGTGTCTGTTGGCACTCTCTTAAAGAACTCGAATAACAACTCAATTACTTTGTCTCGGCTTCTTGTTGAGAACAAGCCATATGCAATCCCGTTTTTGTTATAATCAAATTGTCCTTTTAATTCCTTAACAAAATCCTTTACACCCTCAACCGAGCTTTCATTGAAAGCTTTAGGTATATTAAAATAAAACTCAATTAGTCCACCTTCATAACACTTAATGTTTACTGTTGTTGCGTGACCCAAGTCCCTGACAATGATGAATTTCTGCTTGTAGATATCATCAAAACTTATGATTAATAGAATATCAATCCCAGCAACCCATTCATCTAGTTTCTTTGATAGGAATAAATTCTTTATTTCGTTACTTAAGTCATCCTCCTTGCCAATAAAACTATAGTGGCCATACTTGCTTGTATAAAATTCTTCACGGTTCAATAGCTTGAGCAAGGTAAAACTGTGGAGAAGAGTTAGTAGTTCATTAAGTGACTGTGCTTCACCAGTTAAGTCATAAAAATATTTTTTTACTTCTATGTAACACCAGATAATATGCTTCTTAACCTTATTACCAAACTCACGGCTAAAAGCTAGTACTTTATCATGAAAAACTTTGGATTTATTAAAATTAGTTAATTCTGCTTTCGTCATCTTATTAAAACTATTGAAGCATTCACTAATGATTATCTTAACTTTTTCATCAAACTTATTAAATAATTCACTCTCAAGTGTTAATCGGCGGGCTAGTTCTGTCATTTTTTTAAAAGCTTTCTTAATGCTTTTGAACTTGTTCTCTATGAACTTCCATTCATCCACATGAAAACTCATTAACCCACGTTTAATTTCAAATAATTCTTTTAGTTTATTATCAAGTTCTATAAAACTCTTCAGATTATTATTATAATCCATGACTTAATCTTACTAATAATCTAATTAAAAACATTTTTAAAAAGAACCCATAATTCTATTATTTCATGGAGTTATACCAACCGCAGGAGGATAGTAATTTGATTGCTGAGTCAGTGCCTAAACTAGTTAAGAAGGGCGTGAAATGCCTTGACATGGGCACTGGTTCTGGCGTGATTGTTAAAGCGCTCCTTGAGCAGACTAGTGATGTGACTGGCGCTGACGTTAACCCCTACGCGGTTAGTTACTGCACTAAGAAATACAAGAAAGCTAAGTTCATCCAGTCTGACTTATTCTCTAATATCACAAGCAAGTATGATGTCATCACTTTTAACCCACCTTACTTGCCTGAAGATAAGCACGAGGACTTAGAGACAGCGCTCACAACGACAGGCGGCGCGCAAGGTTATGAGTTATTGCTAAAATTCTTAAAACAAGCTAAAACGCACTTAACTAAGGAGGGTTTTATCATCACGCTCTTTAGCACTTTAACTAAACCTGATATTGTTTATAATGAAGCAAAGAAATTAGGTTACGAACACGAAATGATTAGTAATAAAAAAATATTCTTCGAAACACTCTACTGCGTTCGCTTCGCTCTCGCATCTAAGACTCGCTGAAGCTCGTCTCAGACTGCGTGCGATTTTTACTAAAATGAATATACTTAATTGTATATGTTAAATAGTATTAACTGTTTATTATTAGCTATGAAGATTAAGGAAGTTAAAGCCAAGTCGGTTATTACTAAGACTAACTTGCCTGAGGGTGATTACGTGATTAACCCTTATGTTGGCTGTAGTCATGCTTGCAAGTATTGTTATGCTCGCTTCATGAAGCGATTCACTGGACACCTTGAAGAATGGGGTAGTTTTGTTGATGTTAAAGTTAACGCTCCTGAATTAATACCAATAAAAATTGGCAAGTTAATTAACAAAAGTATCACTATCGGCTCTGTCTGCGATCCTTATCAGGAAGTAGAAAAAAAGTATAAGATAACAAGGAGGATACTGGAAAAATTAATGATTCACCAGCCAAAACTTGATATACTGACTAAGTCGCCTTTAATTACTCGTGATATTGATTTAATTAAGCAATTCAAAGATGTTAAAGTAGCAATCTCTTTATCAATGCTAGATGAAGATTTAAGAAAGAAACTTGAACCTGGAGCACCAGATGTCAATGAAAGACTAAATGCATTAAAGCAATTACATCAAGCAAGGATAAGAACTGTGTTATTTATCTCGCCAATATTTCCAGAAATAACTGATTGGCAAAAAATGATAGAGAAAACAAAAGAACTTGTTACTGAATACTGGTTCGAGAATCTAAACTTGTACCCTTCTATTAGAGAGAATACTTATTCATTCCTTAAAGAAAACAAACCAAAACTAATTAATATTTATCAAGAGATTTACAGCGTTAAAAGCAATTACTGGATTATTAAAGAAAAAGAAATTAAGGAATTCTGCAAAAACAACCAATTAAAAACAAAAATATACTTTCATCATCAAGCACAAAGAAAAAGCATATAGTTTCCCAAACACCTCGCTAGCGCTCCTCTATCTAATTTTAAATAAACTTGGCAGTCTCTCAAAGGACAAATTATTAGGGCCTTTATGCCGGGCGCGGTCTTACGTGTACGGATTATGTACTAATATTAATAATAAGAAGAATTACAAAAAAAAATTTTATGCATTGTTACATAAGCACTAGAACTGATGAGGAAATGAATGACTTAATATCAAGAATTTAGATTTCGTACTTTTTGAAGTGCACCCTCTTATTTAACTCCCCTGCCTTGTTTATTGCGTCCTGCGTTCCCTGACTATTACTCACCTGGAAAGCGTGATTATTTTATTTTTTTTTTCGTGCAACAAAAACACTTATAAACAGAGTACTTTGTTCTTATTTTTCATGTCATCGGACTCTATGCCGGACAATAACGTATACTAAATCCTGTTCGGAGGATTGGCTTAGTGGTAACTAATATTAATTCTCCGATGATTAATAAACCCAGCCTCTGAAGTCTAATGATGAGCTTACTAAGATGAGGACTAGATTATTAATTACTACGAGTCATCACGCTAAAAATAAATAAACCAGTAATCACTTATTATTTTATTAATTATGATTAAGGTTGTCGGCTTAAGCAAATCATATAATGCGCATCTAGCTGTTGATAACATTAGTTTTAACGTTAAGGACGGCGAGGTCTTCGGTTTCCTCGGGCCTAATGGCGCTGGCAAGACAACGACCATGCGATTGCTTTGTTGTTTGTTAAAACCAACTAATGGCACTGCAACAATAGGGGGTCACGACGTGCTCACTGAACCAGAGAAAATCAGACCTTTAATCGGCTTGCTCCCTGAGAATCATGGTTTATACGAGGCTTTAAGTGTTAAGAAAAACTTAATGTTCCACGCTCAATTGCAGGGCATTAATGAAAGTAAAGCAGAGGCGCGAATGAAGCATTACTTATCAATGGTTGATTTATGGGACCGGCGCGATGACTTAACAGGTGAGTTAAGTAAAGGGATGAAACAAAAAGTTGCCATCACTCGCGCGTTACTACACGAACCAAAATACTTATTCCTTGATGAACCAACAGCAGGTCTTGACCCGCAAGCCTCTAAGATTATCAGAGAATTAATTTTATCACTTAAAGCCAAGAACAGGGTTATTTTCATTAACACTCATAATTTGCCTGAAGCCCAACGAATATGTGACCGCGTAGCAGTGTTGGACAAAAATGTTATTAGTATTGGCAGGCCAAGCGACCTTGAACACTCATTATTCAAATCACGTTTAATGATTGAATTAACTAAGCTATCACCAAGAATCATTAGTGCTTTGAAGGGCTATGATTACAAACGGCAAGGCAATAAATTAATAGTGACTATTAATAAACCTGAGAAGGACAATCCGTTAATAATCAGTAAGTTAGTGAGGGCTGGCGCGAGTATTAAGTATGCGAGCGAGGAGTCAGCCTCGCTTGAGGATATTTACCTTAAATTAATAGGTGATAATCGTTGAGCCGGATTAAAGCAGTTATTAACAAGGACATAAATCAGTTCAAGCAAAGTAAGTATTTATGGTATACTACTATTCTCATGCCGATAATAATGAGTTTGTTATTCACTGTTTCGTTTGTATTGCCTTTCGTTTTTGCTGGTGCTGAGGAAATCAGTGAAGCGCCCTTCATCCCTGAAGGAGTAACTGACTCGTTATTAATTATTGATTACTCAATGGGAGTTATATTACCTTTATTTATGTTAATCCCTTTAATGGTCTCAAGTATTCTTGGCGCGCACTCATTCGTGACTGAAAAACTAAGCAAGACATTAGAGCCATTATTAGCTTCACCAATAACTGACAACGAGTTATTCATTGGTAAGATATTGGCAATATTAATACCAGTGTTAATAATGACTTATGTTGGAATTATTATCTCATTAATTGGAGTTAACATAATAACCTTAACGTCTTATCAAGCTTTTTATTGGCCAACAATTACTTGGTTAGTGGGCGTTATTTTTATCATGCCATTAATATCTTTTATCGGGGTTAACTTCGCAATACTTATTAGCTCTAAAGCTAAGGACCAACAAACAGCCCAGCAATTAACAGGGATAATTGCTTTGCCATTAGTAGCGTTAATGATGGCTAGTATCATGGGCGCGTTCTTAGTTAATCTTGAATCAATAATAACAATTATTGGTTTATTAATAGTGATTGCTTACTTATTATTTAAGGCGAGCACTAAATCATTCAATCATGAAGGAATAATCACTAAGTGGACATAGTTAAGTATAAAAACATATCATAACAATCCTAAACATTGATGATTAAAGCGTATTTTTGTTTCATAGAAGACCCAGCCAAGTATGATGGTGAAGGATTAAATCATCTTGGTCAACCAATATACTATAATGGCGCGCAACCATTATTAATTGATAATACAAATAATCATTTATTACTTAAGGAAAGCGCTGATGTCGCGCGGTTCGTAACTAACTTCCCTGGCAGGGTTATTAAGAATATTAAAATTGAAAAAGGGGCAGATGAATTCTTAATATACTCTGCAAACGCTTCACATATCAGTCAGGGCTGGCTTGGGTTGACTATCATTGACGCGACCAAAGAGTCAATGCCTATTAATAGTGAATTAGACCTTAGTAGCAAATTATACAATCAAGTAGGTCATTGTGTTGAGAATAATTGCCCTGTTGACTTTAGTTATATTGAAGAATTATTCCGAGAGTACAAGCTTGACTTGAACAAGAATATTCATGAACGAATAATTAAGAAAGGAGGCAAGTACTCACTTGAGAACACAGTCACACCTAATGATGATTACATGACTAAGTGGGATTTCTTTGTAATAAACAAGTATGGAATGCCAATAACAGACATTATTAGATGCCAGTCAAACAAACAAGGGGATAATGTTTTTGTTATGAATATGAAACAGGAAATTAACTTGCCAGGTATTAAAGACTTGAACACGCTTCACTTAATGAATTGCCCGCAAATAGCTCTTTGTTATGATACTTGCAAGAAACTAGGTGAGCGAGCGGGTTATAATGATTTCACGTTAAGGCATTTATCATCACACTTACCTAACGCTAAAGGCTTTGAGTTCGCGTTCATTGATAAATTATTAATTGAGGAAATTGAATTATTAATGGTGCTTGACATTAAGAACAAGAAATTAACTGATGATAAGTATATAGATAAATTATATGGCAATGAACGCGAAGCGTTATCCGCGTTAAAAAATAATGTTATCAAACACTGTGATTATAATACTGCGAGTATTATTAAATGGTCTCAGATGAATGGCAATGAGATTGAAATGCCTTTAGTGCAAGACTTTTTCTTTAATAATTTTAAGGCAGTTGTTGAAGAAAAATCATTATTCAAGTCAAAGAAGAAGCGTTAATGACTAAGTATTTTTATCACGTCATTATTCTTAAGAACATAATCCTTGCCTAGTGCTTTATGCGTCTTGCAATCAATGGCTTTAATGAAACCATTACCAATGTCATTATGTACTTTGTAAGCTAAGTCAAGCGCTGTTGAGCCAGCTGGCATTAAGTGCGCATCAGGCAAGACGTTGCCTTTAACGTCAGTCCACTTATGCTCATCCATGACAGGGTAGACAACCACACACTTTAATACATCAAAGACCAGTCGATTGATTAATTCTACCCCGGTTGATTGTTTGTCAAGGAATAACTTGACGAAAGCCAGCCCCTGCTCCTGCTTATCACTTAACTCCTTAATAACCTTGAACGAGCGCTCGCCAGGCACGTAACTAATAAATCCTTTGGCGTCAGCGTCTCGAAGAGTTAGTTCAATTATAGCGCTTACTGGCTCTGAGTCTAATTTGCAACCCTTATCAGCTTTATTAGCAGCAATAATATATGGCTTTGATATTGATAATAGTTTTTTGGAGAAAGCCTTTAAGTCATCACCAATCTCGCCTGCAGCTTTAACGTCAAGGTCCTTGATGCCCAAGCCTGATAATTTCTCAGCCAATAACTTCAACGGTTTATCCTTCTTCCTAACAGTTTCCCAATTGCGCTCAACAATTAAGTAAAACCAATCATTAACTTCTTTTAAGATAACTTCAACGACTTTCATAGGGCCATAACCAGTCACGTCAGATCCTTCCTCATCAGTACTGCCACTAGCGTCTACCACTAATATGAATGCATCGGCCTGCACTAAGTCATTCATGAACTGATTACCAAGACCCCTGCCCTCGCTAGCGCCTGGCACTAGGCCTGCCACGTCTAACAAGCGGATTGGGATAAAACGATTGCCATCCTTTGAGTAACCCTTGACTGGTGATTCATCCTCGCGTAGTGACTTAACCCTTACGTAACCAACCCCCTCGTTAGGCTTAATCGTTGTAAAAGGCCTCGAAGCTACTTCTGCACCAGCCATGGTTAAAGCGTTAAAAAGAGTTGACTTGCCATGGTTAGGCGCGCCAATCAATCCTATCATCATATTATTCATCCCTAACGACCAAAAGTTATAAATAGCTTACCAAACAATTAAATAAATTAATTGAGGGAGCACTTTTCTTTGCTACCAGCAATAAGGAGCGTTGTTTCAATAAGTTTTAAAAGACCCCTTTTAGTCTTATTTTATTAATGAATGACACGGTTGTTATTGTTAATAAGAGTAAGTGCAATCCAGTGGCTTGCGGTGAGTACTTGTGTGCCAGGTTCTGCCCGCGCAACCGAGCTGGTGATGAATGCATAATTAAGGGCAGTGATAACAAGGCAGTGATTAACGAAGAAGTTTGCATTGCGTGTAATATCTGCGTTAAAAAATGCCCTTTTAACGCACTGACTGTCGTGAACTTACCCAAGGAGTTAAAGACTGCACCAGTCCACCAGTACGCTAAGAATGGTTTTCGCTTATACGGCCTGCCAATCCCAAAAAAGGATATGATAATTGGTTTATTAGGCGCTAATGGTATTGGCAAGACAACTGCTATCAGCATATTATCAGGCGAGACCAAACCAAACCTTAGTGATTATGATAAAGGAGCCAGCAACAAGCAAGTCATTGATTTCTTCCAAGGCTCTGAGACTAGCAAATACTTCAGGGATAAGTTTGATGGCAAACACGTAGTGGCTTATAAACCACAATACGTTGAAGCCATCCCGCGCGCTTACAAAGGCACGGTTAAATCATTATTAACCAGCATTAACAAAGAGATTAAACTAGTTGTTGATGAATTTAATTTATCAAACGTGCTTGACACTGACGTGGGTCAAATAAGTGGGGGTGAATTACAACGAGTCGCTATCGCCGCCTGCTTCCTCAAGAACGCTAATGCTATATTCTTTGACGAGCCAAGCAGTTATCTTGACATCAAGCAGCGATTAAAAATAGCGCGCCAAATCAGGGGTTTGAAGAGTACTGACCGCAGCGTGTTCGTGGTCGAGCATGACTTAATAATGCTTGATTACATGACTGACTTAATTCATGTTTTCTACGGCGCTAAAAGTGCTTATGGCATCACTAGTTTTCCATACACTAACCGCGAAGGCATAAACTCATACTTAAGGGGTCACTTGCAAAACGAGAACATGCGGTTCAGGGATAAGCCAATAGTCTATGATATTAAAGTCGCTGAGACAAGTGTTGAGCGAGTAATTCAGAACACTTGGGATGCGATGAGCAAACAATTAGGTAAGTTTAAACTAACAATTAACCCAGGCAAGTTATACGAAGGTGAGGTCATTGGCATTGTGGGCGCTAATGGTACGGGCAAGACCACGTTCGCGCGATTATTGGCTGGTGAATTAGAGCCAGATGAAGGTGATTCACTTAACAAAGTTAAAATAAGTTACAAATCACAATACATTAAACCTGAGACTAACATCAAAGTCAGGGAGTTATTGCACTCAAACGCTTTATTCGAAGCGTACAAACACTACTTCACTCACCTTGACTTAGAGCCATTAATGAACAAAGGATTACAAGAATTAAGCGGCGGTGAATTACAGCGGGTGAGCGTGGCTAACTGCCTAACTAAGGACGCTGACATCTACTTATTGGACGAGCCAAGCGCTCACTTGGATGTTGAGCAACGAATCCACGTGGCCAAAGCGCTTAAAGAGATTATTCGCGCGCGAAAGAAATCATCGCTCGTCATCGACCATGACTTAATGTTTATTGATTACGTATCAGAACGATTATTAGTTTTCAGCGGTGAACCAGCCAGTAAATGTTTTGCCACTGGACCTTACAAGATGAACGAGGGTATGAATAAATTCCTCAAAGAATTAAATATCACGTTCAGGCGCGACGAGAATTCACACCGACCCAGGCCAAACAAGGAAGGCAGTGTCAAGGACCGCGAGCAACGAAACAAAAACGAGTATTATTATTCTTAAACATTAGCTTGAACAAGACTTATTATTTGCGGTAAAACATTAATGAAACGAGTGACCTCAAGAATTGGGTTGATTTTTATTAAACCATTCTTAATCCAACCAGACATTTTATTAGCAGTCACGTTACCATTAATCAAGTCATTAGCAGCTTCATTATTGAATTGAACGTTAACATTATAGGAACTAAATATTTTGCCAGTAGTGAAATCAGTGACTGTGCCGTTAGTAAAACCAATACTCCACTCAAAAACCTTAAATTGTAAATCACCAACGGTTGCAACACTAAACATGTAAATATAATAATCATTGCCTAACGCACCTTTAATCAAACTAGTCACATCTGAATTAGCATTAACACCACTAATATCAATTGCACCAAAAGCATCGTCGAGCAATTGCTTCTGGCCTAAAAGAGTATTGTAAGAAGTTATGCCAATCTCAGCTTTAACATCCTCAAGTGATTGAGCGTCCTGCAGGGTGGCGCCGCTAGTGAGCACTGCGTTAATTATATCAAGCACGCCAATGCCAAAACTACTCTCAAGATAAGTGTTAGCTGCGATGCCTCCACCAACAACCACAGCAGCTATTATGCCAATAGTAATTAATAAACTCCCCTTACGATTCATTAAAAGAATTTAAGTAAAGAATAGTATTTAATTCTTTTGATGATAGACCAAATAATTAGTTTAATCAAGAAAAGCGTGTCAGGGTATGAACTGCCACTCGCTGAATCACAAGCCAACCCATTCCAAGTGCTCGTGGCCACAATGCTCTCAGCCAGAACTAAAGATGAGACCACTGCCAAGGTCTGCAAGGGCTTATTTAAGCGAGTAAAACAGCCGAGCGATTTTAGTAAACTGTCAATCAGTGAAATTGAATCTCTAATAAGACCAGTCAATTATTACAAAACCAAAGCTCAACGGCTCAAAGAACTAAGCTCACTAAAAAATGTGCCTGAAACAATCAAAGAACTAACAAGCATTAAAGGAGTCGGCCGCAAAACAGCTAACATAGTCTTGAATGTTTCATTTAATAAGCCAGCCATCGCAGTTGACACTCATGTTCACCGAATAATGAACCGGTTAAATTATGTTAAAACTAAGACGCCGAAGGAAACCGAGCTGGCTTTAAGGGAGAAATTGCCAAAGAAGCACTGGAATGAAATTAATCACATACTGGTCTTATTCGGCCAGCACACCTGCACGCCAATAAGCCCTCATTGTAGTCAATGTCCAATAAAGAATTGCCCGCGAACAAGCGTGACCCGGTCAAGGTAAAGTAGATTAATAACAAACTATTAATCTTAACTCATGAGAAAAAGTGAAGTACTAATAACAATAATAATAATCGCTTCATTCATCACTAGCGCAGTATTATACCCATCAGCGCCAGCACTAATGGCAAGCCACTGGGATATTAACGGCAACGTTAATGATTACTTGCCGAAATTCTGGGGCTTGTTCATAATGCCACTAGTGAGCCTGGGCTTACTATTACTATTTAGATTCATACCACTGATTGACCCATTAAAGAAAAACGTGGCCAAGTTCAGAGGTTACTTCAACAACTTCATTATAATAATAATATTATTCCTGCTCGCGATGTATGTAATAACACTATTATGGAATTATGGGATAATAATTAACATAACTTACGCAGTCGTGCCAGCACTAGCAGTACTAATGTACTACACTGGTGTATTACTCGAGCACGCCAAGACTAATTGGTTCATAGGCATTAGAACCCCCTGGACAATGAGCAATGATCGGGTATGGAATCACACTCATAAACTTGGGGCTAAATTGTTCAAGATAAGCAGTTTAGTTGTACTCCTAGGCCTGCTAGCAACTAACTGGGCAATAATCATACTCTTAGTAACAATAATAACAATGACTATTTACTTAGTGGCATACTCATATTATGATTATAAGCAGGAGCTTAAACATTAAGATAAAGTTTTAATAAAAAAGGTTAGTCTAATAAGGTATTGTGAAGCGTAAATTAAAGAGGCTGATTATTATTGAATTAATAATAATAATTGGATTAATATTATTACTAACCATTAACTTCTTATTGAATTATGAAATAAAACAATTAGAATCAGAATTCAATGAGTTAGCGGTCAGTGAACAATGGAACATGGGTGAAATCGTGACCAACGTTAGCAGTAAATGCTTTGATACTCAATATAACTACCGCTATGAAAACAATGATTCTTGGTACTACTTCAACACTTATGATGAGTGTTTAATCCAATCAGTATTTGATTACACACAGGATAACATTAATTACGTTAAGGATGAAGCTGATGAGATAATATTATTCCCAGCAATAATCCTAAGGGGCGGTGACTGCGAGGATATTTGTATTTTCGCCAGCGCAGTCCTATTAAGGTTAGGGATTGATAACCAAATAAGAATAATCGGCACTTTCAGTGAAGGTTATCATTCAGTTATAGAAACTGGTTACGTAACAATTGACTTGCTTAACGGGTTCATTAATTAATTCACATTAAAATTAGCATAATTTGTTCTCTCACTTAATAAATTATCAAAAAAAGTGAATTTGTAAACAATATCAGTCCCATTAAAGCCAACTTTCTTTAATTTAATCTCACGGTCACCTAGACTTGAAGAATATTCTTCCATTAAATTAGGGTCTGAAAAAGTTCTATTTTCTATAACTGAAAGAAAAGCTTTTTGTGATAAACCAAGGCTGATGTAATGCTTAATGAAATTATTCCAGTAATCATCTTTTTCATCAAACTGACTGCTAATTATTTTTAACTTTAAGTTATGGCTTAAATCATTTAATAAATCAGTCATTTTATTACTAATCTCAAGAGCTGATTTCTTCTCTGACTTAAGATTTTTAATGCTGTCCACTAAACTAAGATAGTTGCCTTTTAGACTCTCTTGCGGAATCTCAACATAAGCGTTTACCATAAAAAATGAGAATTAACAAAACCTTTTATAAACTTTTCTAAAACTCGTATTCATCAAAATCCCTGGCAGCGCTCACGTTCTTGAAGTGCTTCTTAGCCTCAGCGAGGAATTCCTTGTAATTAGTGAACTTCTGGCTGAAGTGAGTGAGAACTAATTGTTTAACCCCAGCGCCCTTAGCCAGCATGCCTGCCTGCTCTGCAGTCATGTGATTACGCAACTCAGCCTTATCTTCCATCTCACTAGTATAAGTTGACTCGCATAACAATAAGTCAGCGCCCTCGCAGAACTCAACTAAATCAGGGAAGAATGATGTGTCAGTCACGTAACAAAACTTCTTGCCGGGCCGCAATATAGTGCCCTTAGCAACAGTAATCTTATGACCTTCATAAACAATATCCTGCCCCTTTTGCAACTTACCTAAAATAGGGTGTTGGGTTAAGCCAAATTTCTTTGTGTACTCAAGGTTAATCCGACGCTTATCATCTTCCTTAACGCAATAAGCAGCGCACTTACTTCCATGCCTGACTCGCATCGCAGTAATGGTTAAGTCATTGATCTTAACTACCTCATGCGGCAAACCAGACCGCAATGATAAGTCATGAACTCTTAACGGGAAACCCTGATAGAAATCAAAAACGCTAACTAATCTATCAACCTTATCCTTAGTGCCAGTGGGTCCATAAATATTAAAATCAGTAGTGCGCCTATTACCAGCCATACACTGAATCATGCCAGCCAAACCTAAAGTATGGTCACCATGCCAATGAGTGATGAATACGTCATTAACGTTCATAGGACTAATACCCTTAATCCTTAATTGACGCTGAACTCCCTCGCCAGCATCAAACAACAAGTAATTACCTTCATGACATAATAGCATGGCTGGGTGCGCGCGCTCTTTAGTAGGAAACATACAACTAGTGCCAAGCGTGATTAATTTCATAAAAAAAGTATAATCAGAATGGTTTTATAAAATATTCTCAAACAACCTAATGAAGAAATCAACAATCTTATCCCAAATACTACCCGTCCGCTCAAGATTAACTGATAATTGAGCGCTAAAAGGCGTGCCATAATCATCAAAGTAAATAGCAGTAAAATTAATTACGTTATCACCAAAATTAAGCCATGACTTAGGGAATTGAGTGTCAACCACATAAGAATAAATACTGCCTGGTGAGAAAGTTTTAGTTAATGATTCTCGCGGCGTGCTAATAGTCAAGTTAAGTAATGGGACATTAATGCCTTGATAATTATCAATTTTAATAACAAAATCAGGGTTATCATTAAAAGATTGATTGCCTTCAAAAAACAAGTTAATATCAGGGGTTACTGGCGCAGCAAACGGCACTGAAGCGGTTAGGGTTGAATTATTATAATTAACGTAAAGCCTTAAGTCATCACTACCCCTTGAGATAATACTTAAAGGCACATTAACACTAATTGCTTCATTAATACCTAACCGAGAAACATTCGCTAAAGCAGTATTAATTAAATCACTATAAACAGTGATAACAGCGTCATTAATCACTTGATTGCCTGAATTCTTAAGTGAAACATTAAGCAATGCAACATCGCCATAAACCACTTCTGGTTGGACTAATAAATTAGTCAAAAATAAATCCTTATTGTAAACGCGCACCAAATTAGTTAATAACAATAATTCACTAAGGGATGAAGTGGGAATTAATTGATTATCAACCTCAACGTCAAGTAATAATTCCTCTGCCATTGGAATACTAATACTCATTGGATGATTAACGTGCGCGCCAATCACTGGTGTTCGCATTAACACATAAGAATTAGTGATTGATAACGGAGCTAACAATAAATAATGATTCCTTGAGTCATTAATGAATTCCATTTGACGCGTAGTTGTAATATCAAATGATAACGGGATGTAATAATCATAAGGGTTAGTAACTGATATGTTCAAATAAAAGTATTCACGCTCAGCTAATACTGACTTGCTTAATGAAGCAGTCGCGCTCAAAACGATTGATTCATTAATAGTTGATAGGACAGTAAAACCATCTGACTCAATACCAAAACCAGCGCGCAAATAATCAGGCAAGTCATTAATCAGATTAATATCATTAATATGGTACCCTTGAGTTGAGGTTGAAATAAAATTACTGCTCATATTCCAACTCTTATACAAAACAATATGAGTGTCATCAGTCCAGCCGTGCTGGCCATAAGTTGGGTCAGTGCTAATCCAACCATGACTGGGCACGTAAACTTCAACCCAAGCGTGCCGGCCAAAACCATTAATACCAATCACGTTACCATAAGAGTAACCAATCACATAACGACAAGGAATGCCTACTGCTCGAGCAAGACTCATGAATAATACAGTGAACTCATCGCACACACCCATGCCCAGTGATAAAACTTGTGATGCCTTGAGCGTGGTTGAGTTGAAGGGCTCGGCAAAAGTATAATTAATGTTATCATGAACCCACTCACTGATTAATTGAACCGCAGTCAAATAATCACTAACCCCAGTAATTATCTCATCTGCTTTGGCACGCAAAGCATCATTAGTGTCAACGTACTCGCCATAATCAAGGTAGCGAATAACGTTTGATGGCAGGCTCGCCTGAGGGTAAGGAAATGAAGGGTTCTCTTTTATCATTGATATTGTACGATTATTATTAAACTGAATATTAAACGACCAGCCAGACGCATCAAAATCACCTTCATGAACATAAGATAAGTAACCATTAGTTAAGGTTAAATTAGTCAAGACTTGACTAATAATAATCCCATCTATAGGGTACAAATAAACTTCCTGCTCAACCCTTGTTAATTTAGCTGCAGAGGAGTAATGCTCGATTAGTATGTTATTATAACCAAAGTAATCAATTGAGCGCGACTCAGTTATCGCAACCGCGGGTGAGAGTAATAATAACAAGAATAATAATCGCTTCACTTAAAACAACTCCTTGTAATTCTTAGTCAGAGCAGTCTCAGCTTGTTTAATAGTTAATCCTTTTAATTCAGCTATCTTTTTTAACCCATCCTTAACATTAATTGGCTCTGAGCGCTGACCAATTATTGGCGCCATGAATGGCGCGTCAGTTTCTGTGAATAACCGGTCAACCGGCACTTGCTTGACTAATGATTGGAATGAATTTGACCGAACGACTACAGCTGGAATCGAGAAGTAATAACCTTGCTCGAGGAAACCGGGCACTAATTTCATTGGACCCGTGTAAGAGTGAATGATTGCTTTAACAGAATGATGACTCATTAACTCCAAGCACTCAGCTTCTGCTTGGCGCGTGTGAACAACCACTGGTTTATTAGTTGACTCAGCTAATTCAAGCGCTTTATCAAAAACCCACGCTTGATACTCCCAGTCCGCCTCAGCTTTACCCCAGTGATGGTCAAGCCCTACCTCGCCAATACTAACCACTTCTTTTATGTGGCGCTTAATCATGTCAAGACAAGTATCCACTTGAGCTTCATTAAGAGCTACTGCGTCCCAAGGATATAAGCCAAGGCTTGCCTTAATATTAGGGTATTGTTGGGCTAAATCCAGCACTAACTCATTATCACTTAAACAACTACCAGCACAATGAATAGTAACATTCTTAGCACGCTTAATAACCATAGGCAAGTCCTTCTTGAATTGCTCATGAGTTAAGTGACAATGAACGTCTGCCAAAAAAACAGGTTGTTTTTTTGAGGATTCCAAAAGAGACTTCATAATAAACAACCCCTCTTTTGATAATCCGCTAACATAGAAAATTTAAGCCAGCACTCCAATAAAAATCTTACCCGTTAGCGCTCGTGTAATGCCTTAATGAATAACCATAAAACTTGATTGAAGCAAGAGTCATTAAACCAACAATTAAAGTAACCACGCCAAACAAAACAGGGTCACTAAGCCGACCTAATAAGTAACTGCTGGGGTAAAAACTAACCAACCCTACTGGCAGGACAAACGTGAAAATAAATGACATTAGATTACCATAAATATCAATTGGGTAATCACCAAACAAGGATAAACTAAAAACAACATTAAACCAAGCATCAATACGAGTGTACTTAAAGCATAAAGACCCGATTACTAAATTAAAAGTAAGCCATAAAAAGAAACCATCAATGATTAACAAAGCATAAAAAACCCAATTAAGCAATGAAGGCACGAAGCCAGCGCCTGATAAACCAATAAAAACAATTACTAAACCAGTGATTATCTGGATAGCCCCATCATAATCTAATGACTGGCTGAAAACATACGCCAAAGGGTTAACAGGTTTAGTTAATATTGAATCAAAAGTGCCATCAATAACCAAACAAGCAGTCTTCCATGAAATACCTAGAACTAGCAAGTGAACCAAACCAAAAGTCACTTCCAATGTGCCCAAGAACACAAGCAGCTCAGGCAGGGTCCAGCCATTAAAACCAGGACTGACAGTATAAATGAATAATATTGTTATTGGCCCAATTAAAGCTTTAATGATTAATGACAAGGAGTTAAGAAAAAAAGCTAACCTGTAAGTAGTAATTGAACTAAACTCCATTAATAAACACTGTTTGAATAACTGAAAAAATTTTGATGCCATTAAATACCAACTCCCTCAAAACCCTTAAGCGCTTTAAACCAGCCCGCCCTAAACAAAGAGTATAATAATACAACCCAAACCCCTTGAACCGCGAGCACTAATAACGCGCCAGACAATGAATATTTACCAAGGAATATGTTCGCT
>JBAZFG010000002.1:0-191793 GCA_041653515.1 Candidatus Nanoarchaeia archaeon | reverse complement strand
CAAAGATTCTTAGCCTGTGACTCTGACAAATGGGGTCACAGACAAAAAGAATCAAAGATTCTTAGCCTGTGACTCTGACAAATGGGGTCACAGGGATTCGAACCCCGGTTAACCGGTATCTTCGTCACTTCCCCTGAACGAACAGGGAATCAGCGCTCCAAGGCAACTAAAGTGTCTGGAGCCGGTTGTCCTACCTGGCTAGACTATGACCCCTTTTTGTTAGACCATATTTTTTCCGTCAACGCTTTTGGAGCGAAGCGAGAAAAGGGTTGGACTATGACCCCTTAATGTTTAACCCCAACAACAGAGCTAATAATAATTTTAATCAAATTAGTATTATATAAATCTAATGCCTAACCTATGTATGACCTAATAGCGTCACGAGTATCATCATCCTCATCATCAAGCGAGTAAAGCGACTCGTCTTCTGCTACATCATCCAATTGTTCAAGCTCATCATTCATTAAATCTCAATCCCCTTTCACGCGTTTATAAATGTTTCTAACAACTAAGCGTTGGTTGATAACTCTTTTTAGAAACAACGTTAATATAAACTTAGTGGAAGCGTGCCCTAATAAGTATTAAATAATCAAAACCAGATTAATCTTACTTAATGAAAGCTTTTAACTGCGTTAAGTGCAAAGGGCGCTTAATGTGCGGCCTACCGCGCTGCCCAGTAATGGAGCGATTAAACGTTAAGAATGATTATGATAACAAACTAAAAAAAGAATTCAAGTCAAAATCATCAGGCGTGTTCATCGGCTGGCACGGTTACCCAGAAGTATTCGCAGGCATACTAACCCCCTACAAACCAATCAAACAACAAAGCGTTAATGACTGGGTTAATAATAATTCATCAATCAACGACGTGATGAACTACCGGACAAGCCTGATTAACTCACACGACAATGTTAACATCAAAGAACTAAAAGGCTTTAACGAGTTAATCCAACAATCAGCCTTATCAAACAAACAATTAAGCGTTGACGTAGCACTCAAACAAACACCAAAACTAAGAATAACTTTTAACTTACACGCCCAACCATACGGGCCTGGCGGTGAAATAAAAGAATTAATAATTAATGACGAGCCAAGCATCAAACGACCAGTTAATAATGTATTCACTGACACCGACCTAAAAGCCAACGAGGCAATCAGTTACTTGAACCAAAAAAGACTGCCAGTAGATGAGATTAGCGCATTATTAAGCGCTGGCACAATAGGCGTTGGCAATAAAAGAAAGTTAGTGCCAACCAGATGGTCAATCACAGCCACTGATGACTCGCTTGGCAAAGAGTATATTAATAATATAAAAAATAATGATTTACTCACTAATTACAAAGTCTTTAACGGCCGATTAATGGGCAACACTTTCACCATACTACTAATGCCAGGCCAATGGAGCTACGAGTTATTCGAGTTATGGCAACCAGGCGCAGTCTTTGCCAACAACGAAACACAAGTAATGACAGACCACGAGGAATTCAACGGTCGCAAAACTTACGCGAGCAACTGCGGCGGTGGTTACTACGCTAGCAGACTACCAATCACCAAATGGTTATCAAACAATAAATTACAAGCCAGCGCACTAGTAATCAGGCGGATAACAAAAGATTATTACATGCCACTCGGCGTCTGGGTAGTCAGGGAAGCAGTAAGAAAAGCATTACTTAATTGCAAAGAGTTTAATGATTACGCACTAGCTAGAACATATGTTGAACGATTAACTGGCTTTGACTTACGCCAAAGCAGGCTAATCACTAACAAACAAACAACGCTCAATAAATTCATGGAGCAAAAACGCCAATAAGGATTAACACGCCACCAATAATAATATACCAGAACAAAGGAATAATAACATTCATGAACCAGATAACAGGGCATAATATTGTAACAAACACATCTATTATCACACCAAGCACAGCACCAATAGTAGTCATCACCTGAATTGTTAACGGCGCACTAACAGCTGATTCAACCTGACTAGCTAATTCACCTGGGCTTGAAGTGCAATAATCAAGTAAGTAATAACCAAGCGCGCCAAGCACAGCGCCAACAACACCAACAATCAATAATAACAATTTAATCTTAGGGTTCACAAAAAAAATGATGATTAGTATATTAATAAATACTACTAAACAATTAGCCTAACATAAGAGATGTCATCAGGATAAGCCATCCCCTGACTAACCCCTTTGGTTGACGGGTACTTGCCGCACCGATGAGGGTCAATACTTATTGTCTTTTTCAAATGATTAAGACTCTGCTTTAACGTCCGCTTCAATTCAATAAAACCATCAGAACCCATTATTAACTGACTAACATTCTTAGGCACTCTTAACTCATTAAAAACTATCTTATCAACACCATTGATAATACTAAACTTAACTAACTCGTAAGGAATACCCATAAACCACTCACCAACCTGCTTAGAGTTAGCTAGCAATGACTGCTTTAATAATAATGGCTTAATGAACTCGCGACCATAATCAAAACCACCCTTAAACGGGTCAAAGCCTAACTGCTTAAATGAGTCAATAACTGCTTTGCGCAAGGAAGCATTAATCAAATCAATCTTTAACTCAGGGATTAATTGCTCGCTTAATGAACCATCATCATAAACAAAACGCAGCTTGCAATCACCAACATAATAAACCAACTGCTTAACACTATCATAAACAACCAACGCAGCATCAGGTAAGTTAAACTTATTGCCCAAATCAATGCCAAACCCACGAGCCAAGCGCCCGAACTCAGTTCTAATTAAAGCTTCAATCTTATCAACAGGCAAGTCATTAGTCTCAAAAACGCGCTTCACTAAATCAGATAATAATTTACCGCCAAGCTGACCACCCCAATCAAGCCCAGACTTATCAGTCCCACCATCAACAACGCCAATATAACGATTAGATAATATTAAATTATCCTCACAAACAGATAAGTCACCTTTCTTACTACCAAGAAACTGCTCAACAACTTTCATCCAGTTAAAAAACAATGCAATTAATAATTATAAGTTTGTAGCTCTAAAAAACAACAAGCCTTCTAGCGAAACAGAACGAAAACGAGGCGTAGCCGAGTTTGAGTGTGAGCCCGGAGTAAATTGGACTAATCATCCAAAACTTCGTGCAGATTAATATTTCAGCACCCCTGGCGCAAATTGTCAAGGAGGTGGGAATCAGGAGATGAACTGAAGGGAGGGGTCTCCCCTCCCTGCGGTTTTCGTGCGAGCCCGGAGGGATTTGAACCCACGACCTACAGGTATCCTCACCCCCGCTCGTTTTAAGCGAGCGGCCGTCCGAAGGACGGAACGAGACGCGAAGCGTCGAGTGTAGAAGCCTGTCGCGCTATCCAAACTGCGCTACGGGCCCACTAATATTTAGAAAAGAATTAATTACTTTTTAAGGCTTGCTTTTAGAAATTCTTAAACCCTTTAAGCACTAATATAGTGCCTAATGACATCACACTCATTATTATAAAAGCAAATGAAATATTAGTTACAGCACTTAAAACACCAACTAACAACGGGCCGATGGCCACAGCCAAATCCTTAATCATCTCAAAAATACCAGTAAAACCACCAGCACTGTTTTTTGGTGTCATATCATTAAGCTCTGCGTTAAAACTTAAGTTAACAAACGCATCACCAGTAACAATAATGAAAGTATAAAACAGGAATTGAGTAAAAGTACTGGCGTTGCAGAACAATAATAACCCAAAGCTAATGATTATCAAACCAATAGCAGTTGGTATTTTGCGACCATACTTATCACTAATAACTCCAATAATTACTGGGAATAAAATAAATGGGGTAGTATAAGCCAAAGCAAACACAACGCTAATCTCCTCAATATTAAGCCCAGCCTGATCTAATAATAATGGCATGAACTCATAGAAACCAATCACGATTAATATTTCAAGGAATGTTAATAATACTAGCCTAATTGATGATGATTTATTTATGAAGAACTGGTGCCATAAATCCCTAAACCGCTTCTTACTATTATTACTTGTATGAACACTCTTAACATTAATTGAAGCGTAAACAAAAGCAATAAAAGCAGTTATTGACGCTAAGTAATAAACAGGTTGCCACGAAAACATTGTTATCAACGAGCCACCAATTAAAGGAGCAATAACATAAGCAATGTACTGAACTGAGTACCAAACACTAATCTCTTCCTGAGCAGAATTACCTTTACTCTTTAATCTAACTAAAGTCCAACCAGAAATCCAGAGCATGGCACAAGCAATTGCGTGCAATACTCGCACGATTAATAATAAATAAAAATTATTAGCAATCGTGTATAAGAAAAATATTAATGTATAAGACAATAGACTACCCTGCAATAATCTCTTAGGGTTAACGCGGTCGCATAACAAACCGATTGACGGGTCAAAAAATATTCTAGCAAAACCAAACACAGAAAAGATAATGCCGGACAAGAAAAGTGAATTAGTCACTTCATTAATATGAATATTAAATATTGGCGTGACTAGACCCCAGGCGAACAAGTAAAAGAAAAAAGTATTGGATAATGAAGCCATGTGCTTAAAGTGCTTCACGCGCTCAACAAAGAAATTATTAAGATTATTGCGCATGAATAATGAACACACATTAGGATTATTTAAAGTCTTCTTGGGAAAAATCTTAAAAAAATAATGCGATAATAATTACGCAACGTTAAAAAAAGAGGAGTTAATAAGTGATTAACAAGATGGATTTATCTAAAATAGAGCGTAAGTGGCAGAAGCAATGGGTTAAGGATAAAATCTTTGAGCCCAAAAAAACAGGCAAGAAGTATTTCTTCACAGTACCATACCCATATACCAGTGGCCCTTACCATATTGGCCACGGCAGGACTTACAGTATCGGCGACTTCATTGCGCGCTTCAAGCGAAAGCAAGGTTATAATGTCTTATGGCCCATGGCTTATCACATCTCAGGCACGCCAATATTAGCTATCAGCGACCGCATAAGGAAAGGTGATAAGAATTACATCGAGTTATTCACTAATTACGTCCGCTTAAGAGAAAAAGATGAAAGTAAAGTCAAGAAGATAATTGAGTCATTCAAGGAACCAATGAACGTTGCCAAGCACTTCGCCAGCGTTATCAGACAAGACTTTGAGAGTATTGGGGTCAGCGTTGATTGGACAAGACAATTCACCACTGGCGACAAAGAGTACAATAAATTTATTGAATGGCAGTTTAAAAAACTAAAACAAGGCAAAGCATTAACCCAGGGTAGTTACCCAATTAATTTCTGTGTTAACTGTGACAACGCTGTTGGCGAGGATGATATTAAGGATGGTGACGCTGATAAAGTAAGCATTAATGAGTTCACTGCAATCAAATTCGATTTAGGCAGCAAACAATTAGTAGCAGGTACACTAAGGCCTGAAACAATTTATGGCATTACTAACTTATGGGTTAACCCTGAATCATTGTACGTTGAGACTAATAATAACTTAATCATAAGCGTTGAAGCATTCAACAAATTAAAATACCAGCAAACAGGATTAAAGAAAACAAGGGAACTAGCTGGCACAGAGCTAATAGGCAAACACGTCACCACCCCATTAGGAACTGAAGTACCAATACTTCCAGGTCAGTTCGTTGACCCAGACGTGGCCACAGGCATTGTTTACTCAGTGCCAGCCCACGCACCGTTTGATTACGCAGCATTAAGAGACTTGCAAAATGATAGCAAGGGCATAACTGATTACGGGCTTGACAGTAAGGAAATCAAGTCAATTAAGCCAATAACAATCATTAACATTGAGGGTTACAGCAATGAACCTGCAGTTGAAATGATTAACAAATTAGGCGTTAAAAACCAACGCAACAAGGAACTAATAGAACAAGCAACCAAGAGGGTTTACAAAGATGAATTCTACAAAGGAGTGCTTAATGAAAAGTGCGCTGAATTCAAAGGACTCAAGATAAATGAAATTAAAGACCGTGTCAGGAACAAACTAATAAGCCAAGGCGACGCTTTCACATTCTACGAGACCAGCCGCAAAGCTGAGTGCCGTTGCACTGGCAAGGTAATAGTGGCAGTGCTTAACGATCAATGGTTCCTTGATTACACAAGCAAAGAATGGAAAGACAAGACTAGAAGATTAATTAATGATATGACAATAATACCTGACAAGTACCGCAAGTCATTCATTGACACGGTTGACTGGCTTGAGAAAAGACCTTGCGCGCGCAAAAGAGGCTTAGGCACAAAACTGCCTTATGATGACAAGTGGGTTATTGAAAGCTTAAGCGACTCAACGATTTACATGGCATTTTACACAATCATTAACATTATTCACCGCGAGAAAATAAAACCAGAACAATTAACCCCTGAATTATTTGATTATGTATTCCTAGGTAAAGGTGAGTTTAAAGTTAAATGGGCGCGTGAGATGCGTGAAGATTTCACTTATTGGTACCCACTTGACCACCGCCACACTGCGCCAGCACACATCAGCAACCACCTAACATTCTTCTTATTCCACCACACCAAGATATTCCCCAAAAAGTACTGGCCAAAAGAAATAAGTTTCAACGAAATGGTCATCCGCGAAGGGGTTAAGATGAGTAAGAGCAAAGGCAACGTTATACCATTAGCTGAAGTAGCTGAAAAGTACAGCGCTGACTTACTAAGAATGTTCTTATTAAGCTCAAGCGACATTGACTCAGTAGTTGACTGGCGCGAGAACGAGGTTGCCAGCGTCAAAACAAAAATAACTAATTTTGCTAATCTAGTGCTGACAGCAAGTAAAGCGCTGCCAGCCAAGAAATTAACCAGCATCGACAAGTGGATTACCAGCCGTTTTTACTCAAGAATAAAAGAAGCTTACGAGCAGGGATGTAATATCATGATTAGGCCTTACGCAATTAACATTTTCTTTGAGTTCATGAACGAGCTTAACTACTACAAGAAAAGAGTGAGCGCGCAACAATTTAATAGTGTAATCAGGACTTTCCTAGCTGACTGGCTGATAGCACTCGAGCCATTAATACCCCACATCTGCGAGGAGGCTTGGAGCAAAATTAACAAAGGGTTTGTCTCACTAGCCCGATTCCCAAAAATCAATGAATCAATGATTAACCAATCAATTGAGCAGAACGAATCAATAATAATGAACACAATCAAGGACATTAATGGTTTATTAAGCATAATAAAAACAAAACCAAAAAAGATAACATTATTCATCGCTGACCAATGGAAGTATGACTTATACAAATCAGTGGTTAAGTCAAAGAACAAGCATGACTTAAAAGAATTAATTACTAATGCCTTAAAGAACGCTTCAGTCAAAGCTCACGCCAAGGACGCGACAGGCATCATCCAGTCATTAATCAGGAACCCAAGCCGCGTGCCATTAAGCGCGCCAGACAGGAATGGTGAGTACCAATCACTAAACGAAGCAATCAAATTCCTTGAACAAGAGTATAACACAGAAGTTGATGTAGTCAAAGCAGATAACCCGAAAGCAATGCCATGCAAACCAGGAATACTTATCGAGTAAGAGCCATTAAGCGCTTTAACTCTTTCTTAGTCTGGTCATCAATCCTTAATTTCTTAACATACATATCACATTCAGAGTTAATGAAATCCTCTAAGATAATAACTCGCTCGTCATATGAGCCAAAAAAAGTTAATTTCTCAACCAGCTTAGAAGCCAAGAATCTTAATTGAGTAGTTTTATCATCAAGCGTTTTATACATATTTAATTCAATTTCATTAAGTAACGGAAGCATCTGCTGGACACTATCATCCCCTAACAATTTATAACCCTTTAAATGACCAATTACATTACCAACAAAGTAGCTTGGTAATCTACGGTCACCAATAATGAACTCCTGTTTGCTAGGATCAAAAATGTCAACAATAACTTCCATGAATAATAAAGATAACAAAATCAATTTATATGTGTATCGAGATAAAGAATTAGATGAGCAATTATGTTAAACCTGATTTTGATACAACCAAGAACGTATTAGACCAAGCACTCAAGCGAAACGAGTTAATCACACTTTACTGCGAGTGCGAGGTTAAGTATGAAGGCAGGGCTTACTCAAAGCTCGAGCGGGGCGGCAGGGCAGTCACCATCAAAACAGACAAAACACTATTAGTTCACAAACCAACAGGCAGGAACCCAGTTAACTGGATAAAAGAAGGCGCGAGCATCAGGGTTGAAGCTGGCGACTCATTATTCATCACTGCTGAATCAATCAACCCAAGAGAACAAATGGTCATTAAAATAACCAGCATTGACTTACTAATCTCAGGCCAACTAAGCGATGATGAAGAAGTAATGATTATGGGCAGTGAAGCTGACATGGCGCGCATGATTTATGAGCACCCACATATTATTAGCATTGACTTTAGGCCAGTCAGCCTTGAAGAACAAACAAAATATGGTTTTATTGACGTGATGGGCCATGATGGTGAAGGAGCATTAATAATTATTGAGTGTAAGCGAGTGACTGCCGGGCTTAGCGCGGTCCAACAACTAAGGCGCTACGTTGAGAGAATCAAGGCAGCTAAAGGAATTGACAAAGTCATTGGTTACATCGCAGCGCCAGGCATCACTAAGAACGCTGAACAAATGCTCCATGACTGGAGCTTTAAGTTCTGCCAAGTAGAACCACCAAACAGGAACATAGTTGATAAGACTAAGCAGAAAAAACTCAGTGATTTCTAACATGTCTCTGGCATAATTACAATCGTAGGGGGGTGGGAATCAGGATTACCCTAAAACTGAAGGGAGGGGTCACCCCTCCCTGCGGTTAGGGACTAAGCAGAAAAAACTCAGTGATTTCTAAAAAACTTTAAAAATACTAAAAAAAAGTTAATTTAACATGAATGATATAATTGACAACACTTATCATAAAAAAATAAATAACATAAAGGAATTAGAATTATTTCTTGAAGAAACGATTGCTAATATCCCTTATTGCGCGCCAAATAATTGGGAAACCACCACTAATGAATTCATAAATAAAGGAGGTTTATGCAATCACTTCGCACAATTCCTAAACAACGTCTTATCAGAGAATAAACAATTTAAAACAATTATGATAATGGGTAAAGCTTACAATAAAATCATTGAAGGCAGAAATTACTTACTTACAAATGAGTTCTTTAATGAACCATTAAGTCACGTTTGGAATAAATTTACTTATCAAGAAGAAGAATACATTTGTGACCCATCAACATGGGGCTTGCACTTAACTAATAATAAGAAAACTATGAACTTAATTAATTGGCTAAAAAAACACACGCTTTATAAAACAAGTAAAGGACCAGGCAACTTGTTTGAGAAATATATTATTTAAGCATTAAAATACTTAAAGATTAATCAATGATACTCAATAATATCACTATTCTGAAAGGTGGTCGGTTAATCAAGACAGACATATTCTTTGACCAATCAGTTCATTACATTAAGAACAACCTGAGTAAAGGCGTTGATTGCACTGGCTTATTCTTACTGCCAGGATTAACTAACGCTCACGTTCACCTTGGTAGTCGAGCAGTGAGTGGGGCTGCGCTTGGCTTGAAAAAATATGAGTATTTTGATAATATTGGTTTTAAGGTTCATGACAGGCGCAAAACAATTGATGTTTACAAAGCATCACTGTTAGCCTGCCTTGAATCAATCAAGGAAGGCGTGACTCATGTTGACACCATGGACATGAACCCTGAGCCAGTAATTAAAGCAATTAATAAATGCAAGTTAGGTTACACTGCTTGCCTTGCAGTCAAGGATGCTCATAAAGAGAAAAGCAGTATTAGCAAACAATTCAACCAAACGCTTGAATTAAAAAAGAAGTACGGCAATAAAATAATGTTAGGCTTAGCTAACGAGTATGAATGCACACCACAATTAATAAAAGAAGGATTATTGTTTGCACAGGAAAATGACCTGCCAATTCACATGCACGCATGCGAGACACTTGAGGATGTTAAGCATATAAAGAAATTAACTGGCATGAGAACAATTGATTACTTGAATAGTCTTGGAATGCTTGAGCATGACTTAAGGTTAGCTCATTGCACTTACGCTGACAGCAAGGACATATTAATGTTAGCTGAAAATAACGTTCAAGTAATGCACTGCCCGACGAGCAATAAAGCGATTAGTGATAACGCGCCGCCAAACAAAGTAATGCTTAATAATAATGTTAAAATGTTACTAGGCACTGACAGTTACGCTTGGAACCCATCATCATCAATATTAAATGAAGCATGGGAGTCCTACGAGCTCACTGGCGTAACAATTAATCAAGCATACACTATGACTCATGAGCCATTCGGGCCAGAAAGCGAAGCTAGTTTCTCACTAATTGATATGAGCCAATTAAAACCATTTAAGACAGTTAGTGAATTTGTAGCTAAAATAATGAATAAGAACGCAATCAAAAGCGTTTACTTAAAAGGAAAAGAAATTGTTCGTGATGGCAAGAACTTATTGGGCATTAATGAAGAAAAACTAAGAAACGAAGTCACTAAAATCAGGGAAAGACTAATTACTTAAACAAAAAAATGCTAAATCAATTATATGATAGTTAACTTCAGGTTTAACAGCAGGAAGAGCAGTCTTAATTTAAGTAATGAAGAATTAATCACCATCATTAATGCGTCAGCCGAGCAATTAAAAAACCTTTCAAACAACTCAATTAATTACAACTTATTCAAATGGCTTATCAGGATAGCCAACACTGTTATGAACCCTGCTAAGCAAAAAATTGTTGAAGAAAAAATACTTCACTCAATGAGACGCAAGAAGATTTTTAACACCAATGACTTCAAAACACTAAAAGCAATTAACTCACTTAAGGACTTAAACCAGGATAATATTTTCTTCAGCAAATACTACAATGAATTCATGTTTGAGCATTACTCAAAAACACTTATTAATGAATTAAAAAACACATTCAAGAAAACAGGCATTAACAATGAAGTGAAACAATTATTCAAAGAAAAAATAACAGAAACAAAAGCTTATGGTTTCCTAAAATTAGTGCTTAACAAATTATTAAACCAGGATAATGAAGCGGGCGCGGCAGTAGCGCAAGTAGGATTATACCCGCAGAAACTGCCAAAACAAGAAACTAAAACAGTGATGACAGAATCAACCACTAAACCAGCAACAGTCAGGCGAATAAACCCTTATTCTTACGAACTCAGCCCAGGCCAATCTATCAGCGAATTACTAATCAAGACTGGCTGGCGCGAATGGAAAAACTTGTTCATGTTCAATTACAAAAGCCAGGACATAGTAATACAAGTCACTGACAGCAAACCATTAAGTATTGACTTCAGGCCGGCATGGCTTGAAGCTTACACAAACAAATTAGATGAGAACTTATTGAAAGTAGAATTCATCAAAGAAATAATGAAAGCAAAAAAAATAATCATAAGTGATTATAAAAGAATAACTATTAATGAAAGTGGCATTAATCCGGATGAATATGAAAGAATAAATTTTTACCCAATGACAGATAAAAAAATAAATGAATTATTCAAGGATTACTTAAGCAGTAAACCCAATTACATAAAAAAAAGGTCAGATAAAAACGTCCTTGCATTCAATAGCAGCAAGGGATTACTACGACTATTTTTCAAGAATAATAAATGCACTGGAATTGAAAAAATACCAATCGCAACAAAAGGTACTTTTGTGATTGGCCTGCCTCAAAAATTCAAAAGTGAAATGGTTCTTAGAAACAAAAGCCTAAATGAAATAAGCGAGAGAATTAATCAAACAACATCAGTATTAATTAACGAAGAATTTGCAAGAAAATACCTTGGAACAACAATTGGAATAACAAACAAAGTACTCCCAGGCCTTAATGAAAACGAAGTATTCATTGCACCAATATTCCGCGAAGGAAGGGGATTTGGTTTCAGGAACGCAGAGGAAATGCGAGTACTTGAAATAAACAAAAAAGAAGTAATAAGCAGTATTGATTACGTATCAGCAATAATAAAACAATTACATAATAATGCTAAAGAATTATACGCAGTGATTAATAATCAATTAATCGTGACTTTTTAACTTTATAATCACAATGACCGCACAAGAAAGGGCTTAATGAATCAATATAATTAAGCGTGTTCTCAAGACTGCAGCAAAAACTTAATTTACTCAAGTCACCATTATTAGCGCAAGGCTGGCCCCGGCCATCATGAGTCTCATGCCGGCCATGAAAGACCTCAAATAACTCATGAATACTAATCGTTTTGGCGCGGTCAGGCCCAATAGTATTAACGTCAATTGAGATTAACGAACCATTATAATTATGTGAATTAACAGCAATATTAAGGATTAATGAAGCGTTATCAAAATTATTGCCATACAACGCCTTTGTGCTAGGTACGTAAGGCATTAACGCCACACCAATAACGTCGCTGTACTCACGGCAAATCTTAGAGTCAAGCGATTTAAGCCAGTGATTAAAAGGCTTTGTTAATAATTGCCTGACTTTAAGAACGTCATCGCAAGCTTTAACTGGAAAAATATCAGCCAGGAACGCAGGCAACCCATCTAAACCAGTAACACCCTTACCCCAGTCAACCAAAGCAACTTTTTTCATCAAAATAAGAATTTATTTAAGGAGTTTATAAAGTTTTCTTCAAGAATTTATCAACCATTACTTCAGCTTTCTTACGCTTAGCTTGATGCTCAATTAAGAAAGACTCTATTTTATCAGCAAGAATAACTTTTAATTCACCGCTCAATAATCGGCCTGCCTTATAATCATCAAAAACTTTCTTTAACTTCTTATCATCAGACTCAAAATAAGTTAAGTACTGATAAGCAACGTCAACATCAGGGTCACCACCCTTCTTGCGGTGAGCCTCAACCGTTGCCTGACCGCCACTAAAAGCGTACTTCATTATTTTCTTACGAGCATCCTTAGGTGACTCACTAAGCATAATCATGCCCTGAGGCTCGCGCTTACTCATCTTACGCTCAACACCCAATAAAGAACTAATGAACTTAACATAAGTTGATGACGGAGGCACCAAGCCATGCTTAACTGCTATATCACGCGTCAAACGAATATGAGGGTCCTGGTCAAAACCAACTGGCACGACCACAGGCATTGGCCCATGCTCGATTTGTGGCAATAAAATATCAGCCACTTGAATTAAAGCAGCCATATACATCCCAATTGGATGCTCGCCATAAATTGCTTTAAGCATATTATTAGTCACGTTACGCGAGTAAACATAAGCTAATCGCTGAACCTTCACTTCCTCTGACTGGAAGTAAATCCGCGCTTTCTTAAAATCAATACCTAATGCAGCTAAGTCCAATAAATTATCACGAGCCAGCAAACGCGCTTTGTCTAATTCAAGACCATTATCAACCAATGATTCTAAATCAGCAATCGGGTAATAAACCAGTCCGCCATGATTCTGAAAGTAAACAATCTGGTCAACAATTAATTTAGAACCAATATGCAATTGACTGCTTGGCTTAATACCACTAACAACTGCGAAGCGCTTGCCATTCTTCATTGCATTAATAACTGACTTTAAGTCGCGCTGACCAAAGACCTTGGCTCGGCGCATAATAATTAATGGCTCAGACAACTTAACTTTACTAAATGATTCAACCCCGAACTCGCGCAACAATTTATCATAATCTCTTATCTCACTAGTACCAAAAGCACTAACAACATTATCAGCCATTACTATCACCTAAGCGCCTGAGTAATAATAAGTCTTTGCCAGCTTGAACCTTAAAACCAATTGACTCCAAATCACTAATATAACCATCAAGACTTGCAGGAACTTTAATGAATAAATTACAACAACTAATTGGGTTAATTAACTCCTTCATTGAGCGCTTAGTACCAGCCAATATTTTTAAGTCAATTGAATCAAAACTAACAAAGTCATAAACAATCAAACCATCATTAATTGACTTAGTCACATACTTATCAGGAGCACAATCATACGCGCGCACTACTTGCTCGCTAAAAACACCATAAAACTCGCGCAAGTCAATCATAAGAAAACACCACTAAGAGTAAGACTAACTAAATCATTGCCAGAGACAATCACATTTAGTTTTCATAAAAAATAATAATAGACTTTATTATTTATAAATTTTAGTAATCACTCATCCTCATTAACCACTGAGGGCGCTGCAAGGGCTTTGGCTTCAATCCTAGCATCCTTAACTAAATTAACTATGCAACCAGCCACTTTATTCAATACTTGATGGCTCGGGAACTCCTCTGCCAATGACTTCAAGGATTCTTTATTCTTATCAAAATCATCAGAGAATGAATCTAATCCATATTTATCAACAACAAGTTTAGTTATTGTCTTTATCTCATTAGTTCTTATTCGACCCATGAAAGAAAAGAAAACAATGATTGGTTTAAAAACTTTACTTAATCACAAACAAGCCCTTACTAACCTTATTAACCGCTTCCTTGAGTAATCGCTCGTTATCAGCGTAAACAGTCATTAATAACTGACCCTTAAGCACGTACTCATCAACAGTCTTATGCAAGTAAACTCCTGCCCCTTTATCCAACGGCGCGCCTGCCATTCGCGCGACAATAGAGATTAAGTCATCATTAATTGACATAATCATACCCTTACGGGTTGACTTAACTTCCTGAGAAAACTTACCAGGCTTTAATGATGCCCCAGACTTGTACTTACCGCCCTGCAACTTAACAATCTCCTTAAACTTAGCTAATGCACGACCACTATCCAACGCTTCACGAGCCATTAATAAGCCCTCGCCAGGACTAGCTTTACCGCACAACTCAAGTAATTCCCCTGCTAAATAAAGACTCTTATCCCGCAAATCAATTGGACCCTGAGGGTCACCTTCTAACACCCAAGCAACGTCACGGGCCTCAAGCGAGGGCCCGATACCACGACCAATAGGCTTATTGCCCTCAGTAATTAACACTTTAACATTAATACCCAAACGCTTACCTAACTCCTCAAACTGACCGCCAAGGTACTTGGCTTCACCAATACTCTTAGTTTTAGCCCCAACACCCAAAGGAATATCAATAATCACATGAGTGCTACCAACCGCTTTCTTCTTAGCCATAATACTAGCCAGCATCAAACCCAACGGGTCAAGCGATAATGGATGGCGAATACTAATTAATTTATCATCAGCCGCAGCCAAGTTCATGTTGCCACCCCAGACAATACAACCACCTGCTTTCTTAACAACACTCTTAATCCGCTTTAAAGTTAATTCAACAGGCGCAAACACTTCCATTGTATCAGCTGTACCTGACGGGCTAGTAATACTCCGACTACTAGTCTTAGGAATAGTAAGACCAAGACTGGCAATAATAGGCACTAACACCATCGTAGTCCGATTACCACTAATGCCACCAACACAATGCTTATCAGCAATAACCCCTTTGCCAAAATTAATAACACAACCAGTATCAACCACGCTCCGAGTCAAATAATAAGTCTCATTCATTGTTAACTCACGTGTATAACAAGCAGTCACGAAAGCACTCATCTCAACCTGACTCAAGCGATTCTTAATTATATCACTAACAATTGCTTCAATCTCAAGCGCAGTTAACTCCAAGCCATCTAATTTCTTCTTAATATACTCAATGCTCTTAGGCTGGGATACAGGCACAGCCTCAACATAATCACCATTCTTAACACGCAAGACTTCAGCAACCTCATTAAACAAGCCTAATTCATAACGGTCGAGCACGCCCTTCTCAGCAATATCAACCACTGCAATAATATTCTTAGTATGGTCAGCTAACCTAACACGACTACTAACATGAACTCCTTCAAGCGCAGCAGTCTCCTCACTCATCACCACAACATAATGACTGCCACCAGAAATATTCAAATCCTTAACCTTAAACCTCATTAATGTTTCTTAACATATCAGGATTTAAAGATATTACCCTTATAAAAAAAAAAAAATGAATTATTAATCAAACAACTTACCTTTCTTTTGTCGCATCGCATTAATAAAAGAATTAGGCGGCAAAACCCCTAAGTCAGTGATGAAACCAGATATAGCCTCAAAGTCAACCACGTCAAATGCAGGGTTATGAATCTGCAGTCCACGCGGTGGTTTATCCCAGACCTCCTTAGTGTTACGCTCCTCAACAGCGCTAATAAAACCATCAATCGAGCCAGGCTCGAACTTATAACTCAACGAGCAGACGTACAATGGGATATCATACTTATCGCAGAGAATAGAAATCATTCGCGAGCCAACCTTATTAATAATATTAGTTGACGTGATAACATCACAACCAATCAGGAAGCAATCAGCTTTCTTAACATAATCAGCAACCGCTGAATCAACAATCATATTAACCTTCAGCCCTGCCTTAATTAATTCAGTGGCAGTAATGCGACCCTGATAACGAGGCCTGCTCTCAGTGCAATACACTTCTCTTGGCTTAGCTGACTTAATAATACTCATCACACTGCTCGAGTGGCAATGAGTGAATAACACACTATTCTTCTTTAACAAACCAGCCCCAACCTTAGTCATCGCAGTTTTAGCTAAATCAACCCTTGACTTCAACGAGTCAAGAACACTCAAGCCATAAACCTTGAAGTCAAGACCACTATAATCATTAATACTATTAATAACGTGATTAAGCGCGTTAAACATCATTGGCTCATTAGGCCGGGCATTAAACAATAATTTACGCGCAGACAATAATTCTTTAACGAATAAAGATTTGGATGACTTAACAGATTTACTCATCACGTAGCGCAAAGCACTAAGACTGGCATAAGCAATATTAGTCGCACCCTGAATGCGCAACGCCTTAATATCAGATGCGACCCGCGACAACATAAGTCTTTTATACACAGGATGCGCATATAAGGATTATGATAAGATTACGGGAAATGACACGAGATGATATTAAATATATTAAAGATTTAACCAACACTAACACAGACATAATAACTAATTTATTCAATAATGCAATCAACAAAATAGTAATAGAAGATGATGGCATCAAAGGGTTTGCGTTAATAAAAAAACTAGGCGCACTAAACGAGTTAAGCGCTTGGCACTTGAACCCAGAGCACTCATTATTACTAAAAGCAATAACTAGAAAAATTAATGGCCCAATAGCAGCAGCAGAACAAGAAAGCAATGAAGGGCGAATAAAAATACTTGAGTCAGCTGGCTTCAAAAAACAATCAATTATTGACGGAGTATTTAATGACGCGCGAGCAGTAATGCTAACTAAAACAAACTAACACTGGATAAACTAGCAGTTTGAACCCCTGACAAAACAGCTAATTTATCATCAATAATACTAGAACCAGTAACCTCATCAGTCACGAACGTAACATCAAGCGCATTAAGACCAAAAGCAATCGGCTCCTTCTTAATTGTAATACCAGGTTCAGCCACGCCCTTTAAAGCATTAGTAATAGCTTGTTTTAATTCATCAAGATTAACTTCAAGCCCCTCAGGCATTACTCTAACAGTCATAATAACTTTATTTGGCATAAACAATCACAACCCCTTAAACCCGCATTCAACACACGAGTAACTAATCCCTAACCTGCGACACTTACCACAACGAACAATCTTACCCTTACCGCACTTAGGGCAATCAAAAACAACACTATTATTGATAGTGCTAACATCCTTACCACAAGAAACACAATGCTTTACCATTAAAAGAAAAAAGAAAGATTAATGGTTTAAATATGTTGCTCTATCTTATAGTGCTGGCGCGCAGCACCAGGGTCAAACAAACCAAGCCTGGCGCCAGCGTCAAGCAAACCCCAAACATAAGCGAATAACTCAAAAGATTCTAATTTCAAGCCCTTATTGTAAAAGTGAAGCGCGTCATCATAATAAGATTTAACCAGCTCATATAATTCACGCGCTTGCTGTGAGTCAGTCACTGATAACTCTTTAAACGCGAAAACAGTGCGCGCGTACTCTTTTTCTAACTGTGAATCAAGCTCCATACAAATAATAATAGTATTAGTAAACGTTTTAAAATTAACGGTCATTAAGACAAGAATAATGGTTAATGATACTTTACTAAATATTGTTGAATTACCAGCTCAAGCATTACAAGAATCAGCCACAGCATTAATACTAGCTTTGCCAAAAATAATCACTGCATTACTAATATTACTACTCGGTTGGGTTGTGGCAAAAATAAGTGAAGTAATAATCAAGAAATTAATGACTGCCTCACAAATTGATGAATGGCTAAAAAAAATGAAACTAAAAGAATCACTCTATAATATATCAGTAACTAATGCGGTCAGCTTAATAGTTAAGTATTACATTATCATTATATTCCTCAAAGAAGCAGCTGTCAGGACCAGCCTAACTTTCTTGGCAGAATTATTTGACGGCATAATAAGAGCAATACCAGAAGTAAGCGTTGGGGCAGGAATAATAATTATTGCAATGGTATTTGCTGACTTCGTGCGCAAGAAAATCAAGAGCAACGCAATACCATTCAACGAGACAATAGCAGAAATTGTTTATGGCATTATATTATTCTTTGCAGTGGTAATGGCTTTACCAAAATTCGGCCTAACTAACACAAGCTTACTCGAAGACACTTTTAAGTATATTGTATTAGGGGTTAGTCTTGGTATTAGCCTTGCTATTGGCATTGGTTTTGGCTGGGCGATCAAGGAAGGACCTGCTAAGAGTTTTTTCAAGAAAAAAAGAAAATAACTAAAACCACTTATTTAATTGTGATTGACCTGACTCACGGAATTTCTTAAAAACATTCTCAATCCTTGTCTCACTAAACTCAAATGAAGTTAAGATTGACTTAACTTTATCAAAATCAGGCGCAGACCAAACCAGTTTGTAATCCTTAATCACTGGTGGATGAAGGAAAAAATCAATAATAAACTCAGGTTTAATACTGGATACCCAATCAACTTGCGTAAAAGGATTAGTATGAGCGCGGACTAATTTAAGCGCAGTCTTAGGCCCAACACCCTTAACCCCGCCAGGATTAAAATCAGTACCAACTAATACGCCAAGCTGAATTAATTGCTCTCGGGACAAGCCAAGTGATTCAAGTAATGATTTTAATTCAATCACTTCAGGCACAACCTCAACAAAACCACCACGAGGCAAGCGCTTCTTGCCAACAATATTAATATTCTTAACCAACCGCGGACTACCAAACAACAAAGTATCATAATCCTGACTAGCACTAGCCCAAAAATCACCCTGACTAGTCATATAAGCAATCTGGGCCTCGCCCTCGCTTGGCGCCTGAATAACAGGCAAGCCCATAGCAATGATTAACTCCTTAGCCTGAGATACCATTTCACCAGTTAATCGGCTCGTCTGACCTGCCAGACTGCGGGCGCGAACAAAATCCTCCTCAGCCAACGCTTGCGCATACTTACGCTTAGCCTCAACCTTACGCTTAACACGCTCAGCAGTCACTAACTTAAAATCAGGCGCTTTGCCGTCAAAAACAAAACAAGGCTTAATCCCATACTCAAGCAACTTAAACACCCGATAAAATAAGCCAGTTAAATGACTAGTCACCCTGCCTTTAGAATCCATTAACGGCGTGCCGTCAGGCTGGCGGATAGTTGAGATAAACTGGTATAACCAGTTAAAAGCGTCAACCCCAATCTTACAGCCAGATAAAGACTTAAGGTCTGTCCTAACTGGCGTAACTAAATCGCGAATATTAACACCCATGGGATTGTAGGACAGTAATTGTTATAAAAAAGATTATGGGTAATAAAGAATATGAATAATGGCCAATACAAACCAAAACCAGATGTTAATCATAAGATTAGAGAGAGCAATGACCATAAATTAATTACTAACTACTGGTATGATTTCAACCATGGACCAATCAATTTAGCAGCATTAATGGGAAGAAGAAGAGAGCAATTAATAGGTATGTTAAGATTAGATGAGGTTAGATTAATAATAATTAACCCATATAAATTTATTAACAAAAATGAGTTTAACAACATAATTAATGATTCAATGAAAGAACCTTTATTTGATGAAGGTTATTTTAGTTTCCTTAAAATAGTTAAGAAGAACAAACAATTTGAGTTAAGAACTAATACGTTTACCCAATACAATACTATTGACTCAGTAATAATCAAGAACGAGGATGATGTAATCATCAAAGTAAACAAAATCAAAGACTTAAACCAAGAACAATTAATTAACACAACAAAATTTCAGCTAAAAAAAAGCCTAATAATTGATTACAAAACACTCAACAACTTATTTGAATCAACCAATTAAGTATATAAGATAATAAAAAGAAACAATTAATGATGTACACATCACTAAAATTTGATGATGAGTTATTCGTTGCTCAAGAAATGAGCAAAGCAATAACAGGAAAAACATACGTTGCAATTGGCTGGCTAAGCGGGTTAACACTTGAATTAATCAGTGCTAAAGAAAAAAGCCTTAAAACACTTAACCAAAAAGAGTTATCAATCAGCCAGTTAGAACAGATGATTAATCAATCAATTAAGACACCAGCAAAGAATTCATTCACAGCAGTAGGGCTTAGTAAAACCGATGAGTATAATATTAGAATAACTTATTTCGGAAACGGCACTTATTACTTAAAAACCAGCGGTTACTATGATAAAAGTGTTGAAGTAATACTAAGCTACTCAATAAATGAATTGCATAGGAAACAACAACAAAACGCATTAAAAAGCAATAAACCAGTCAACAAGAAAATGCTCATTAAAGCAATCAAAGCAGTTAATATACTAAGAAATTAATCAATTGGGCCGCGCTTAGTAAACAATTCTTTTAATTCATCAATAATATTTTTACGAACAGTATCCTGTTTATTTTTTACTTCACACATAGAACTCTCAAATGATTGATCAAGCTTCTTAGGCGGCGGTGGCGGGGTTAAATCATCAAGCGTCTTAAAACCAATAGCAGTGTTACCTACAACATAACTATTAACAGGAATATTAGTTGGCTGATTAATCTGACCTCTTTGTTGGTCAAAATAATCATTTATTTTTCGGTCACGCTCATTAAAGAATGCAATTATTTTAACGTATAATTCTTCAACACCAGTTGTAACTAACTTTTTAATATAATCAGGCAGCACATTAGTCACATAACCCTTTAACTCAAAAACATCGTTTTGTAACTCAAACAATGGGTCAAGAATTGAGCTAAAAATAATCTCAAGTGTTTGCTGATAATCCTCATTAGCTTTATCACCTAAATTATCTGAAAACTCCTTTGCCATGATTAATTATTGTGCTTAACAATTATTTAAGACTTATTATCGGAACCTTTAATAATGATTAGCGTGTCCCTTACTATTATGGGGGGCTTATTCAAAGATATCCTGATGGACAACGAGACTTTGTTCAAGGATGAAACTATTCTCGATTATAAATTCCAACCAGAAGAAATGCCTGAACGGGACAATGAGATTAAAGAAATAGCTAGTTTCATCAAACCATTATTACAAAATCGCTTAGGGAGTAATGTATTCATCCACGGCATGCCTGGGCTTGGCAAGACAGCGAGCATCAAATATATTTTTAACGAATTAAAAGAGACCAGCGATATTGTACCAGTATTCATTAATTGCTGGGAAAGCCAGACCACTCACACAATAGCTTTAGAGATAGCGCGACGATTAGGCATGCTCTATCCCCCTAAAGGTGTGCCGACCGAAGAAATACTTAATAACGCGATGAGAAAACTAAGGGAAAAAGGAGCAGTAGTCTGCCTTGATGAAGTGGATAAAATAAAAGACCTTGACATAATATACTCATTACTAAACTTAGAACGGGTATGCATCTTAATGGTCACTAACAACCCTAAGTACAAGAATTATATTGAACCACGATTAATGTCGCGATTAAACCTTAATAACATGGAGTTCAAGCCATACACTACGCGCGAGATGAAAAACATTATTGAACGCAGGGCCAAACAAGCGTTCCACCCAAGTGTTGTAAGCGAAGGAGTAGTCCATGAAGTAAGTATTAATTCAGGCACAGATGTTAGGAAAGCAATCAACTTATTATTAGAAGCTGGACGCAGGGCTGAGCGGGATGCTAGCAGGAAAATAACAGTCAAGCACGTTGAAGAAGCAATTAAGACAATAACTATTAACTTACCTCAGGAATTAAGCGACCATGAAGAAAAAATAATTAACATCATAAAAGAGAACCCTAATATTATTAGCGGCGATGCTTACAAGAATTACCGCGAGATACATGGCGAATTAAGCATTAGGAGTTTTAGGCGCTACATTAACCGATTAAGAAAACAAGGACTAATCAAAGCAACTGATACTGGCGAAGGATTCCAAGGCAGGAGCCGAAAATTAGAGGTGATTAATGGTTTTTGAGTCAATATTAAGCAGTAAAGAAGTTAGAGCCAAGCCTTGGAAAATGACAATATTAGGCGTGATATACGCGAGCCTTGGCTTAGTAGTCAGCATGTGGTTATTCCCATCAGACCCGTCATTAAGTATGGTTTTTCTTACAACAATGGCTGGCGTGCCATTACTAGTTAACGTGCTAAAACGAGAGGAATCAGAGGATTTCACCAAAAAACAATACCCCTTAATTGGCAATCATAAAGATGTGCTCGGCGTAATATTCTTCATGTCAATGGGATTATTAATAACATTCACCACATGGTATGTCATAATGCCTGACAGCCTTAACGCAAAAATATTCTCAGAGCAAATAAACACTATCAGAAGCATTAACTCATCAGCCATTCAAGGCAATGCAGTGCAAACAGATTTATTAAAAATAATATTAGCCAATAACTTCAAAGTATTACTCTTCTGCTTAATATTTAGCTTATTATACGGGGCGGGCGCAATATTTATTATCACGTGGAACTCAAGCGTGCTCGGCGTCGCTATTGGCAACGCAATTAAAACCAATATTAGTAATTGGTCTTCTTATTTTCAGGCAGTGCCACTAGGGTTTGGTCGTTACTTAGTTCATGGTCTGCCAGAATTAATTGCTTACTTCCTCGCAGGCATTGCAGGAGGCATTATTAGTGCAGCAGTAATAAGGCATGACCCTAAGAGTAATAAATTTAAAGAGGTATTACTTGATTCCATTGATTTAATAGTGCTTGCAAGCATTGTATTAATAATCGGGGGATTATTAGAGGTTTACATTTCATTAGGAGTATGATGTTAAATTGAGTGATGAAGAAATTGATTTCGGGGAGATAGGGCGAAAGATTAAAGGCTGGTTTAGCAGTGATAAGAAAGAGAAAAAACCAGCAACCACTGATGAGGATGAACTTAATTTTGGCGAAGCAGTAAAATTCCTCAAAGAAAATAAGAAGATAATATTATACGCAGCATTAATTAGTATTATATTAGTTGGGGCTTGGGTTAGGATGCTAAGCATACCATTATACAATGGTTTATTGCTTGGTCTTGACCCGTATGTTTTTTACCGCTACACTGAAACACTAGTGGAGCAGGGCACCCTGCCTGAAATGGATTCATTTCGTTATTTTCCAGAAGGTTTTAGCACTTTCAAGGAGCACCAATTAGTGTCTTACTTTGTTGCAGGATTATACACAATATTTCACCCATTATTTGGCGGCGAACTAATGAGTTATTCAATGATTTACCCAGTTGTTGCGTTTGTAATAAGCATGATATTCTTTTTCTTAATGACTAAAGAAATATTCAACAAGAAAACAGCGTTAATTGCCACAGCGTTTTTATCATTAATCCCATCATATTTATTCAGGACCATGGCAGGGTTTAGTGATAAGGAAGCGCTTGCAACAGTCTTTTGGTTTAGCATGATTTATGCATTAGTCAAATCAATTAGGGCAAATAAGACTAAACAAGCATTAATTTACGGGTTAATATCAGGCGTATTAGCTGGCTTATCAAGCCTGACTTGGGGTGGGGCTAACTTCTTATTCTTCAGCATTGGCTTAGCATTCCTATTCCTTGCTTTAATGGGTAAATTAAGCAATAAAAACGTAATCACTTACTTTGCGTGGTTCATCCCAATAATATTAATGAACGCTACAATGACCCTGCGCTATAATGGTTTTGGTTTAATCATGATTGATATGTTCTTAATACCAACTATCACAGCGTTAGTGCTTGGATTAAAAATTGTTTATGATTTATTCATCAGTAACTTAATCAAGAACAAGAAGTGGCCTGATAATTTTTATTTCGTAATAATGATGGCAGTATTAATAATGGTTGGTCTGCCAGTAATGCAATTAACTGGATTATTTGATGTTGGCGCCAAACTACAAGGCGCTCTTGATACAATACTAAACCCTTTTGGCACTTGTGCTTTCTGCGTCTCAGTTACTGAAAACCAAGCCCCATGGTTCTATGACCCTAACGGGGTTGACTGGTGGCATAGGCTTCAATGGTTTGTGCCATTATTTGTTATTGGTGGAGCATTATTAGTTCAAGAAGTATTAGGTAAGTTTGGCAAGAAAGCCACATCAGTAGTGATAATGTTTACTGTGTTCATCTTATTCTTCATGTTTAGCAAATTCGTTAACTTAAACGGTTATGAAGCAATTAATTTATTCTTTGAGAACACTTACTTACTAACACTGCCATTATTGGCTTTAACAGTAATATTATTTTACATTAAATTCCATAAGAGCAGTAAGTGGGGTGAGTTAACGCCAAGTAAACTAATAATCATCTTATGGTTTGCTTTAAGTGTTATTGCAACTAGGGGCGCAATAAGAATTGTCTTTGCTAGCACCCCAATATTCGTGTTATTAGCTGCTTACGCTATTGAGCGGATAAATAATTTAATCAGCAAAATAACAAGTGATAAAGTTTACTCAACAGCTATTTACGCAGTCGCAATACTATTAGTAATATGGAGTTACTATGTTATTGTTGAAGATGCTTCAACAATGATTCCAAGCTTCACTAATGATTGGGGCGAATCAATGAGTTGGGTTAGGAATAACACTGACACTAACGCTGTATTCACTCATTGGTGGGATTATGGTTACTGGGTTCAAACCATGGGCGAGCGGGCAACAACAGTTGATGGGGGTAACTTCCAAGTAGTATGGGATGAAGTTATTGGCGGCCAAATGTTTAGCGGCTTTAACATGACAGAGGTTTATGACTCACTTGATTACTTCAAGAATAATGAAACAGGCAATAGGCCTAATTATTTATTAGTCATGGATGATGATATACTAAAATATGTTCAGATGGCTAATATTGGTGGCAGGCCAGGTTATTACGCACCTTACACTTACAGCCAGCAAGTGGATAATAACTTGTATAATCCTGAACAATTCAGCACACTACTAGTTTTCAATTACTTAGCCTCACCAGGTTATGTTGGCGCTGACACAATCATTGATGGTGTATTATTCCCTAAAGGCGAGAGTTACATAGTAAACGTTTTAATACCAATGGCTGAAGACCAATCTTTTGGTCAGCCACAAGCAGTAGTTTATAACTTAGCTACGGGCAGTAACACGCTTCACCCATACAATTGCGTTTGTGATTATGGTAATGGCTGCACTTACTTTAATGAGACTAACGGCATTGACTCTTGTATTGAATTCATTGAAGGAGGCTTAATTCACATCCCATCAGACTTAAATGATCGTTTCATGACTCACTTATACTTATTGAACGAAACAATACCTGGTTTTGAATTAGTCTACTCAAGTAACTCACTAAACATAAGAGGATTAATATCACAATACGACCCAACCAACATTAATATTTATCACATTAATTATACTGCAATGATGCCATGGGTTGATAACGGCAGTCCTGCCTGGTAACCAAACCGCGGGGGCACATCCCCCTCAGTTTTAGGCATTTCCTGATCCCCCTGCTTATTGAAAAAAGTTTATTCCAAACCGCGGGGGCACATCCCCCTCAGTTTTAGGCATTTCCTGATCCCCCTGCTTATTGAAAAAAGTTTATTCCAAACTGCGGGGGCAAACAATTAAAAAACTAATCACCCTAACATTTCCTTAATGGATGAATCATTAATCATAACAATAATAACTGGTTTTGTGGCCACAATAATAATAGCCCCTTACTTGAAGCGATTCCTTGAGAAAATAGGTATGAAGGCAATGGATATCCAGAAGAAAAATAAGCCTAAGATGGCGACCAGTGGTGGCATACCAATAGCAATTGGTTTACTAACAGCTTTAATGGCTTATATTTTCATCACAGTCTTTGTCACTAACGCAGGAACTAATTTAACATTATTATTCGCCGGCCTAACAAGCGTGTTAACAATAACCTTACTAATAACCCTTGATGATATTAACATTCAACCAGAACAACGAACTAATAAGGATGAGATTGACACGCGGATCGGATTAAAACAATGGCATAAAGTGATTATCTCACTAATAGCTGCTGTGCCATTAATGGCTATTAACGCTGGCCAAAGCTTAGTGAGCATTCCATTTGTTGGGCCAGTTAATATTGGTATTATTTACCCACTAATCATTGTGCCATTAATCATTATTTTCAGCGGCAACGCGACTAATATGCTCGCGGGCATGAATGGTTTAGAAACAGGCTTAGGCTTAGTATTACTCACTGGCACTGGCTTATACTCATATTTTTACGGCACGATTGAAGGCGCAATACTTGCTTTAACAACAGCTGCTTGTCTTGCAGGCTTCCTTAAATTCAACAAGTACCCAGCGAGTTTCCTGCCAGGCGACACACTGCCATACTTAGTTGGCACAGTGTTTGGCGCGTCAATCATTATTGGTAATATTGAGAAGTTCGCGCTAATAGCGTTCGCGCCTTGGTTCATTGAGTTTGCATTAAAAGCTCGTAAGAAATTCAAGGCCAGCAGTCTTGGTGAACTACAGAAAGATGGCACACTAAAACCTAAGTACAAGAAGACTTACTCACTAACACACTTAGCTATGAGATTAGTAAAACGAGAAGAATACATCACTCCATTCTTAATGATGATTGAATCATTATTCTGCGTGGCAGCATTCATCATAGCGAGGATGACAATATGAATGAAGATGAAATAAACCTAAAAGACCTAATGAATAATAAGTACTTCTGGGTTGGTTTAATCATCACTGACCAACATCAAATTTAAAAAAGGTAATCACAAAATACTTAATGGATTATCTGGTAATTTTTAATTCATGAATGACCAAATAATTATTGTCGCGACAGCCCTAATTAAAAGAGGTAATGAAATACTACTTTTACTAAGGGATGAAGAAATTATGCCGGGCGCGCATTTAAAATGGGAATTACCAGGTGGAAAAATTGATTTTGGCGAGAAACCTGAAGATGCTGTGGCCAGAGAAGTATTAGAAGAAACAGGTTATATTGTTAAACCAAAACAAATGATTCCATATGTTCATACAAATATATGGGATTACCCTGACCATAGAAAACACGTTATTGTACTATGCTATGAATCACAATTAATCAGCGGGCAACCAAACCTTGATGACCATAAAACAAAGGACCTAAAATGGATTGAAATTAATAAATTAAAGGAAGACGAGTTATTACCAGGTATAATTGATTTCATCAATTTAATACGGAATTAATTACCCGCTTTGTTCAAAATTTTTAACAGAAAATGACCAGTAGGTGTTAACTTAATGCATAACTGTTTATCACTCCTTATTTTAGTATGCACAACACCTCTATCTTTTAATTGTTTAATTAAGTACAAATACTTTGGCTTGTACTTACGCATTTCATCTTTAGAGTTTTTATAAAATAAATTTTATGATTCTAAAAAAATTTTAAAAAAGTCTTATAATACTAATTAAACTAATTTCTAGTATGTTATTGCTCATTAATCCCCCGCAAAAAGATTTTTTTGAAAAAAAACATTTCAACATCTCAAGACAGGAAAACCAAACAGTAAGCTTACCCCTTGGACTAGCATACATTGCCGCAAGCGTAAGAAAAGCAGGTTATAGGGTTGAATGCCTTGACTTAAATGTTGAAGAATTCACTATTGAGGATGTAATAAAAAGGATTAACTCAAAGGACATTAAGTTTATAGGTCTTACATCAACAACCCCTCTTATGAAGAATACGATTAAGATAGCCAGTGAAATAAAATCAAAAACTAATGCAAAGATAATTCTAGGCGGCATTCACATCACATCAGAACCTTTAGAAACCATTTCATTAAACTGTTTTGATATAGGCGTGCTAGGTGAAGGAGAAGAAACCATTGTTAAGATACTGGCTAACCAAAGGTTAGAAGAGGTTAATGGTATTGTATTCAAAAAAGGCAAGAAGATCATCCTAAACCCCACAAAACCAACCAGTACTGACCTGAATGACCTGCCTTTCCCAGCCAGAGATTTATTCCCATTAGATAAATACAAACCAAGTAATCATAGAAAACTTGGGGCAGAAGATACTTATAATGTATTAATAGCTTCAAGAGGATGCCCTTTTGGTTGCAAGTTTTGTGCTTCTAAAAAAATGTTTGGAAAAAAGGTTAATTTTAGAAGCCCATCAAGTGTTATCAATGAAATAAAACAGGTTATTGACGTCACTAAATCCAATAAGATTATGTTTTATGATGATACAATGACAGCTAATCATAAGTTTATCACTGAATTCACAAGTCTAATTAAAAAAGAAAAACTTGACATCACATGGGGCAGTAACACTCGGCTTGACACAATAAATAATGACTTGCTCAATATAATGCATAAAACAGGTTACAAGAGAGCTTTTGTTGGGGTTGAATCAGGGGATGATGAAATACTTAAGTCAATGAACAAATGCTTAACAATCAGGCAGATAAGCCAAGGTATTGAAAAATTAAAGGCTTTTGGTATAGAAATTAGTGCAAGCCACATCATTGGGGCACCAGGTGAAACAAGGGATTCTATAATTAAAACAATTAATTTTGCCATTAAGAATAAAACTAACTTTGCTCATTTCTACGTATTTACCCCTGACCCTGGCGCAGATTATTATGAATTACTCAAGAAGAAAGGTGTTATCAAACCAATGGAATGGCTTGATTATGACAACATGATTAGGAAAGGCACTTACCTGCTGAAAGAAAAGATTCCATTCGATGAGTTAATAGACTTTACCAAACTAGCTTATATATTCAATAATATCTCACACAGGGAAGCACCTATTAGGAACATTCTGAATAATTTCTTTAAACCTTCAAAGATTCTCTTAAACTAAAAGGTTAAAACTATTAACTAAGAATGACTATTAATAATAAAGAAGTGATTGAATATGAATGATAATGACGAGATTAACTTAAAGGATTTAGTGAATAATAAGTACTTCTGGGTTGGTTTAATCAGTGCGGTCTTCCTGATAACAAGACTGCCATTAATTAGTGCTTATAGCACTGTCTGGTGGGATGAGGCTCAATACTTAGTGATGACTAAAAGCTTGTTTATTGGCACGCCAACAACTGGTTGGTGGGATGGCAGGTCAATCGTTTACCCAGCAATATTATATGGGTTATCATTGCCTTTTGGTTATAATGAATTAGTAATCAGGTTCATTAACATCTTATTCGGGTTGGGCTTAACAATCGCGTCTTATTACTTAGGTAAGGAATTATTAGGCGAGAAGTATGGGATTATTACAGGGTTAATAATGTGTTTTCAATGGGTCTTCCTTTACTGGTCACTACGGTTCACTATTGATGTGCCAAGCGCGTTCCTATTAGTGCTAAGCGCGTTATTATTCATTAAAGGCAAGCGGTTGCCTAGTGGTTTATTATTGGGTTTAGCAGCTAGTATTAAGTTCACGGCAATAATTGGGAGCGTAGTATACCTTGCTTACTCATTAATTAATAAAGAGAAAAAATTAAAGGATTATTATTGGTTGTTTGGCGCGTTAATCGGTTACGCGCCACTAATGATTTATGACATCATAGTATTCAACAACCCAGTATACACGCCACTATCATTCCTATCATTTAATGTTAACGCGACTGGTGGAGCGCAAGCAGGTGACATGTTCTATTACATAACTAGCATGCTGTTTAATTATGGTATATTAATGGGTTTACTAGTGTTCATTGGCATCATACCAATCATCTTCAAATTAAAGAATAAGAAAGTGCAGTTCATAGCACTTAATTTATTCATTTACTTAGCGTTCTACTCATTGTTAACCAGCGTCAAAGAAGTTAGGTTCCTAATACACTTACTGCCTTTTGCTTGCTTATCAGCTATTCTTGGCGCAAGCTTCATTATTAGTTACGTGAGTAAAAACAAGCAAATCATTAATTACGCGTTAGCGATAATAACAATAATCATTATTATTGAGAACCTGCCAACAGGGTTAACAAGCATTAATAATGCTAAGGATTCATACTTATATGTCAAGCAAGCAGGCGAGTTCTTACTGCCTTACGAAGGCAACGTCATGGCTAACAGCGTGCCACAACTAACTTATTACAGCGAGAAAACAGTTGACGCGTTCCCAGCCACTGAAGAATTATTCCTCCAACAAGTAAGTAATTACTCATTCCTAGTTATCAGCGCTTACGAACAATACCCTGCTTATGCTTACACTCTTAACTACTCGTTCATCATGCCAATCAAAGCATACCCATCAGCAGCTCAAGCGCAACTAATAGTATTCTACATTAATAACTCTGCTTAAAGCCACTCGCATTTATAGATAGCCATCTGGTAACCGGCAGTAATAGTAATCATTGACAAGTAAGTAGTATTGTAAACAATAGTGCAATTAGCCTTAACTTTATCATTAGCGTTAGCAGGGTAATCAATATAATAAGTAACGTTGCGATAACGCAAGTAACTATCATAAGTTCCATTCCAAGACCTGACCTCAGGCCCAATCAAACCAAACACATCAACCAAGTAGCGGTTAGCAATAAAACTAGGCGCACCAATATCACAAGTGCCAACAACATCAGTTATTTGTGAATTATCAATCAACCAGTAAGCCATTGCCACCTCAAAATGATTAATACTATAAACGTTATGTCCATAAACTTGTTTCCAAACATCATAATTACTTAATTGATAATTAGCCATTGGTGAAGCCACAACAGTGATTATTATCATTGGCACGAGCATTAATAACGCTGAACCAAACTTCTTAAACTTAGAAGGTAAAACACCCTCAATTAACTTGAATGAGTAGAAAGCAACCAAAGCGATTATTGGGAAAACAGGCATGTAATAACGACCAAAACCAGTCAGGTTAGGGATTGCTGTGCCGTAAAGAACCATGAAGATTATAGCAAGTAAGGCCTCAGGACTGAACTCTTTCTTCAGCGCAAAATAAATAATCACGCCAGCCACGAATAATAATGACAAAGCGTAATCACTGCCAAACAAATTAAGCACGTCAAACACGAACGTGAAACCACCCAACAAATTAGCAAGACTAACCACGCCGCCTTTCATGTAAAAAGTCGCTGGCAAAGGCTTGCCTGAAATCATGTAATTAAGGATTGGCCAAGGGATCATTATCACAACAAAAATAATTAATTGCAATAATAATTCTTTAACTTCCCTAAAAACTATTTTCTTAGTCTTAACTAACTTAAAGAAGAATAATAAGAGAATTAACCCAGGGTACAAAACCATGCCCTCAGGTCTTGTTAAACCAATCAAACCACCAAGCACTGCGCCAAGCTTAATCTTATTCTCACGCAAAGCAATCAGCATGAACGTTATTAGGAAAGCAAACAATGACATCTCCATCCCACTCAGCGTGCCCCAAAGCATGTGCAACTCTAAAGCAAGGAACGAGCAGAGCATCACGCTAGCAAACTTATTCTTGAAATAATACTTCTGGCTCAAATAATAAATGCCAGTGATTGACAAGAAGTAAAGGATTGTGGCAGTGACTTTTGATATGACTAGAAAAGCAATCACGTAATTAGGGTATAAGTAACCAGTCAATAAGTAAATCAATGCCATCACCAAAGGCCATAACAAGGTTGACGCGCCAGTAGTCTGCTCGCCAACATTATATTCTAATACTCTGCCCTGAGCAAAGTTGCGCGCGAACTGATAACCAATATAAGCATCATCTAACGGCACGCCAAACGGGGTCACGCTCATCGCAAAAGACTCGTAATCAAAACGAGTCCATAACAATATTAATGGAATAACTATGAAGAACGCTTTATTATCAACTACGTACTGCCATAACTTATCTAGCATTAACAAAAACTAATGAAAGATTAATTTAAAAGCGTATAGTATAGAAAAATTAATAAACAGTTCGCCAGTGAAGGTTTCTTAATAATGAGTAAAGTAGCTTTCTGTAAAATCAAGAAGAGAAGCCGTACAGGCGTGTTCGAGACAGTTTGGCGCGCAATGGAATTAGCTGACTGGAAAAAATACGTTAAAGGCAATAAGATATTCCTTAAAGTTAATGCTATGAGCAACCAAGTAGTGCCTGGCCAGTGCACCAGTCCTTGGGTGGTTGAGGCAGTCTTAATGAAGATAAGAAAAGAATTGCCTAAAGCCCAAATCACTATGGGCGACGCTGACCTAGCAGCATCAGAGCACTTGGATGAAGCAATCCAAGCATGGGGTTTCAAACAATTAGGCGAGAAATACAACGCGCCATTCATCAACCTTAGCAAGGATAAGATGGTTAAAGTCAAGGTTGGTGGCAAAGTATTCAAGGAACTGGACTTACCTAAAACAGTTGTTGACGCTGATGTCATAATCACACTGCCAATACTAAAAACTCACTGCTTAACCCGATTAACCGGCGGCTTAAAGAACCAGTGGGGCATTGTGCCACGAGTCAGACACCAATACCACACTAGGGCTAATCAGTGTATTGCTGACATTAACGCTTACTTAAAGAAAATCCAGTTCGCAGTCATGGATGTTACAATGGTCATGGAAGGCAACGCGCCACGCACAGGCGTGCCAAAACAATGCGACTTAATAATGGCTAGCCACGACCGAGTATCAATTGACACTGCAGGCAGTAATTTCATGGGCTTACCAACAGATGATAATAAAATGCTCATTAATGCTCAAGAGATGGGTGTGGGTGAGATGAAATACGAGATTATCGGGGATAAATTCTACACTGACCCATTCAAGCCTCCTAAAGCCAACTCACAACCAATATTTTTACTAGAGATGAGCTTGAGGAAAGTGCCAGGCCTCAAATGGTTAATCTTTGACACACCAATATTCAAGATACCAGCCTGGGGCGCCACGATCTATAACACAATCATCTGGTACAACCTGCACGGCAAGAAATACGCCAAGAACGTCTGCCAGAACAGCTGGCTAAAAACACTATACAGGCCATTATGCAGACGTGGTGGGTTAAAAGTATAAGACCACGCCTTCGCTAAAGCAACAGAAGAGGCGGTCTTAAAGTTTAAACGCCGCATTGAGTCATTATTATTGTTCCATCCTTATACACTGTATAAGCTTCATCTTCAACGAACACGTTATAGAAGTCATCACTAATACTGACCGCGCGGTCAACACTAACGCCAAGGTAATCACTAACAACGCTCGCCGCAGTAACATTACTAACCACCATAACCCCTGACTCATATAAAACCCCTTCATGAGCGCACCAACAATTAGTCACCTGACACTCAAAATCAGTGCAAGCATCGCCTGAGTTACACTCATCAACACTAGTGCAACCAAGAATCAACAACAAACCAAGCAAGGGCAAGTAACGCATAATAGAATAAAGGAAGCAAGCTAATAAAAGATTTACTACCCTAACACTTTCTTTGCAATCGTCTGACCGCTTAGCAGTGAATTATTCATGCTTCGCATGTAATCAGGACTAGTGACTTGGATGCCAGCATTATAAAAACCCTTAACGCCAGTCTCGTAATCAGGCCGATAAGACTTATACGCTTCATCACAGAAAGGGTCAGCATAGATTGCGCGAGTAACCCTAGACCACTTAGGCTTGACGTGAGGGTATAACTCCTTAAGTCGCTTCAGGAACAAAGACTGAACCGCTTTATCAGACAAACCCCAAATAGCGTCACTAGGCGCGTAACTAAACACGAACGATAACTTGAACGGGTAAGCATCATTCAAATAAGAATGCTGGATAATGCCACCAAAATCCTTGCCAAAAACATTAATCCAATAAAAATCCTCCAACAACTTATCATGAGCCACGACCAAACTCAAATGCTTAATGAACTTAACGCGCGACCACTGCTTGCGCAACTTATCAGGCAAACCACTAACTAACGGCAAGAACACAGGCATCGGAATAGTATTAATTAACACATCATACTTGACTTTCTTACCATTATAGGATACAGTCTTAGCTTTCAAGTCAACACCAGATAAACGCGCCTTCAGGATAATCTGCGAGTTATTATCCTTAACCAAGTAATCAACCAAACGAGCCACACCACCCTTAGGGTAACCAAAGAAACTCTGAGCCTCACGAGCAGCCAACCGAGTTGCTAACCACTCAGCACTAATCTTACTAAGAGGCATGCCAAACTTGTTAAACATTAACGGCGCAAAAATCTTACTAGTCACTTCATTACCAGCTGCTTTTAAAAGCCAAGCCTCAGCATTAACACCCCTCAACCGAGACCAGTTCTGCGGCATGAAGAATTGAGCGCCAAACAAGCCAAAACGAATGCGGCCACCAAATGATAAATAAGGCCATTTAATTAATTCAAGCGGGTTAGAGAAATTAACAGTGCCCTCACCAACATTAATGCCCATCCGAACCTTAGACCAATTATTAATAATAATACCTGCCTTAGCTAAGTAATCCTGCGTAACAAGCTCCTGCTTGAACACGTGATGATAAAAGAACGGGATGTCAAAACCATCCTGGCGAAAACTAGCAGCTAACCCACCGGGCTGGTCACCCTTCTCAAGAACGAGCACGTCATGCTCATGAGATAATAACTGACTAGCAGCTAAGCCAGTCAACCCAGCGCCCAGAATAACAATCTTCACGAAAAAATTCAAATAATAACTATCTTTTAAATATTATGCAAAAGAAGGCTTAGCATCAGTGCAAAACGATGAACCCAGTGACGGCGACGAGACGCACAACGGCAAAGCCTTATGGTCAGTGATACCAGTATCAAAAACAAAGATGTGGCCCACAACATCAGACTCATAAGCCTTGATTAACTGATAGCGGTTAACAATGAAATTAATCTGAGGCAAGTAAACAGGGTAATCATAATTAGCCCATAAGTAATCAAAATCACCAATCACTACAACGCGATTAACGCGCTCAGAATTAATCACTTCAAGCGCGCTCATTGACTCAAACACAGCCGGCCTGATGAAACGCAAAGACACGTTCTCATCACGGATTAATGACTCATACATTAAGAAACTAGAGTAAGCATTACCAGTCTCGCTTGCAATTAACACAGTGCAGTCAGGACAATCATTAACCAAATCAATAGCCACCTCAGCCATTGGCACGCTAAGATGCTGATTAAACAACGGCAGTTGAACCACTAACATCAAAGTGATTATGAACAATAATAAGAAACGACTATTAGGTGACTTAATATGATTATAAAAACGGGCCGCGCCCAAAGCAATCAACGGCGACAAGAACATCACTGAGTTAAGCACTCGGCGCTCAGCCTTATCACTCATAAGAGTAACAACTAAGAATGATAATAAGATGAATAAGACTATGAAACCATGGCCACTCTTGTAAGCGTAATACATACCAAAGAACAGGAACGGCAGGACCACTAATGAATAATTAGCCACAATAGTCTGCCAGTAATAAAGCCAGCCGGACAAATCATACCACTGAGGGTCGCCCTGACGCTCAACATACCATAATTGTTTTGCAGGGTATTGGGCAAAAATGTCAAGCCCGCCAGAAGCAGCAATCAAAATAATATAAGGCAACAATGACAAGCCAAGCATGAGGAATAACTTCCACTGCTTGCGGAAATCCCTAATAATAAGCAAGCAGAAAATAGCCACGTAAGGCAGGGCAACATCCTTCATCAAAACACTCAAGCCAAGACACAAACCAGTCAACAAAGGCTTATTCTTAAAAAACAAGAACAAAGCGAGCACAAAAAAGAAAATACTCGGCACGTCAAGCATGATAGTGATAGATGAATAAAAAAAGACGCTGGAAGTAGCAGTCAGGACAGCAGACAATAAAGCAAGTTGTGGTGCGTCAGGCTCCTTCTTAAAGAATAATAACACAAAATGATACAAAACAATGATAGTGCCAATAGAGAACGCAAGCGTGACCAACTTCATCAGTAGCGGCGAGAAAGAGATTGGCGCGTTAATCAAATTAAGCAACGGGCCATTAAGGAACATGAACTTAGGGTAGAACACGTAGTAAGCTTTAGCGTAAGAGAACAACGCAGACGGGTCAATTGTAGGATTAGCCAGCCAATCACCAACCAACCGATTAAAGAACACAGCAGTCAAAGCATAAGAACCCTCATCAGAATTCAAGTGAGTAAAATCAATATTAAACAAAGAAAAAAGAGTGAACACAGCGAGAAACAAGTAAAACAATTGATGCTCCTTAAAATACATAAGATATTACTCACAATTAATAACTTAAAAAGATTACTTTTTAGTGCTCAAAGCAGGAACCCAAACATCCTTCAGGCTTTTCTTCTTCACACGATAAACCCAGTAAGCGCCCAGCCAAGCGCGCAAGCGATAAAAAGCCAAACAAACAACCCAAAACAAGTTTTTAGGCGATTTAACATAGGATAAAACACTGTTAGCTGCGCGCGCCTCACTGCCAAACGAGCGCTCACTACTACCATACCAATCCTTGACTTGCATGTAACCAGCAAAAGTCCTAACCCGCTGCTTAAGAAAATCACGAGTAGTGGACGGGAACCTAACATTAACAATTGCTCTTGGCTCATAAATAAAAGAATGCTTCTTTGATGCTTCAAGCCCAATAACATAATCATCAACCAATGACTCAAGCGGAATAGACTTAACTAAACCCCTGCGAAAAGCACACAAATTAGTTGATAAGTGATTAGCGCCAGCCAAACGCGACTGATGAGCCAAGTCATACAACACACTGCCCCAATAACCAAGCATGCCCTTCTGCGGAATAACGACCGGGTGACCGCAGACAACACCAACACTCTTATCCTTAAAATGAGAAACTAACTTGCGCAGACTACCATTATTAATGAACATGTCAGCGTCAGTCAGGATAATAACATCACCCTTAGCTGCCTTCAGAATCTTATTAACAGCCGCGGGCTTGCCCTGCTTACTCTTCTCTTTAATTAATTTAACACCCTTAAATGACTTAACAAGCAAAGCAGTCTCATCATCAGGGCAGACAACAATTATCTCAGACGACGGCAACTGCTCAGCTAAGAGTGATTGCAAGCACTTAGTAATACTAATCTCCTTATAGGCAGGGACACCAATAGTGTATTTCACTCAATCACCTTATTATAAATCATTAATAATTTATCAACAACATTATCAACCCCATAAACAAGTGAGTTACGGTAAGCATAACGGCCCATTGATTGGCGCAACTTCTTATCAGACAATAATTTAGTAACAGCTAAACGCAACCCATTAACATCGCCATAAGGCACGACTAAACCAGTATCCTTAACAATCGATGGAACAGGACCAACACGCGAAGCAATCACTGGCTTAGAATAATGCATAGCTTCAATTAACACTAACCCAAATGATTCATAACGGCTCGGCAACACTAAAAACGCGCACTCATTATAAGCCCGCATCAAATCATCCTGCGATAAAGGCCCAGTAAACAAGACATTACCCTGAACTGGTAACTCAGCTTTAAAGCCAGCGTCATTGCCAATCACGACCAAAGTAGTATCAAGGCCCTTAACAGCCGGAATCAAGTACTGCAAACCCTTATCCTGCTCAATCCGGCCAACAAACAAGACAAAATCACCCTTCAGGCCATACTTGCGCTTAAAACCTTTCAACTTCTTGAGCTTATCAACCTCTAAAGGATTAGGAATCACTTTAATATGATTAGCGCGATGGCGAAGCAATCGCATCTCATAATCTGTAGTAGTAACAACGTAATCAGCATGACTAAGCGAGTAATTACCAAACGTGACATCAAACAATTTCCTCAATGACATTGGCTTATGGCCGAATGGGTGATAATGAGGAGTAAACACTAACGGGAATTTCTTAAAACACTTAGCCAAAGCAGTAATTGACGGCTGGAAACTCTGATAACCAAAAACGTGAACAAGGTCATAATCATTATGAAGCAAGTGCGAGAAAAGCGACGGCGTAATCTTAAACAAAGGGTCATGTTTAAACCTAATAACGCCTGACTCAGCTTCAACAAGCCCAGGGCTAAAATTAGTAGTCAAAATAGTGACTTCGTGGCCCCGCCTGCGAAGCTCATCAGAAACCAGTTTAACATGCCTGCCATAACCTCCAATAGTTGGGTGGTAACCAATAATAACGAAAGCAATACGCATACTCATTATTAATGAATAAAAAGTATTTAAAAAGTTTGCATTAATTATAAATAACGTGAAAATAGCAATAATCGTGCCATTCCTAACAAATATTGGCGGGGCAGAAAAAGTAACAGGTATTCACTATCAGGAATTATCAAAAAAACATGACGTGACAATTTATACCAGCGTCTATGACTCAAAAGTTTATCCAGAATACTTCAAGGAAGCAAGAATAATAGAATTAATGCCTTGGGCACGAAAACTGCCAATGTTTAGGACAATAGTAAACTTATTCTGGTGCCTGAAAAAAGGCTCGTTCCTAAAGCAATATGATTTAGTGCTTGCTGAAACACCTAACAGTCACGTTGTTGCAAGCAAGTCAGGTAAAAAAACAATCTGGTACTCAGAACACCCAAACAAAGTCAGTTATGGATTGGAAAAAAAGAATTGGTTAGTCAACTTAGTAAGTAAATTAACAATAAGAGCAGACCAAAAAGCAGTCAAGAAAATTGATGTTGTAATCGCTAACAGTTATTACATGAAAAATATTATGCAAAAGATTTACCCAGACAAAAAAATAATAGTGATTTACCCGCCAACCGAACTAAAAGACTACAAACAAGCCAAGTCAAAAGATTACTTCTTTTGCGTATCAAGACTCGAGCCAGTCAAGCGCATTGACACACTAATCAAAGTGTTCAATAAGACAGGACAAGAATTAATGATAGCAGGCACTGGCATGATGATGGAAGAACTAAAAGCAATGGCTAACAAAAACATTAAGTTACTCGGCCGGTTAAGTGAGACTGAATTAAGAAAATATTACTCAGAGTGCAAGGCAGTCATCCAATTAAACAAAGGCGAGGACTTTGGCTTAGTGCCAGTTGAAGCTAATGCGTCAGGCAAACCAGTCATCGCAGTCAATGACGGAGGGTTCAAGGAAACAATCACTAACAAAACAGGCGTGCTAATAAACGAGCCATACGAGGAGAACTTAATCAGGGTATTGCAGAACTGGCATAATAAATTCAAGGCAAGCGACTGCAAAAAAAACGCAGAAAGATTTGGGGTCAAAGCGCACATGAAAGGATTAAACAGAATAATTATAAATGGAAGCAATTTCAAAAAAGTTCTATGAACAAGAAAGTGCTCGCTTTTTATTACCCATGGTTTGGCAGCCCAAAACACTCAAAGCAATGGCTTAAATGGAAACAAGGCGGCCATGACCCTGACAGGAAAATAAAGGGCTTGCCTGATATTGCGTCAGCCGACCACCCGTTACTCGGCGCTTATGACTCAAGCGACCCAGCAGTGATAAAAGAGCACTTAAGGATGGCAAAAGAAGCAGGCATTAACGCGTTACTCGTCTCAATCTGGGAGCAGAAGATGACTCACACGCACAAAAACTTCGAAAAAATGCTAAGCATCGCTGACAAGACGCCCGGCGTTAAACTAACATTCTATTACGAGGACCTGCCCAATAGTTTTGAGCCGGAGAAAGTGGCCAAACACTTAATTGGACTGATTAACAAGTATGGCAAGCACAAATCATTTTTCAGGGTTAACGGCAAGCCGTTCATCATATTATACGCAAGAGTGCTAATGCAATTAGGACTCAACAAGTGGCTGGTAGTCAGGGATTTAGTTAAGAAAGCGACCGGCGCTTACTTAATAGTTGACTCCAAGTATGAAGAATGGGTTAGTAATTTTGACGGCGCTTTCAGGTACACTTACCTTGACGCTTTATTCAACAAGAAAAACATGTTCACTGAGTACTCAAAAATAAAAGGCATGTGCGACAAGCACAAGAAGATTTGCGTGCTGACAGTCATGCCAGGCTATGATGACTCAGGGGTCAAAGAGATACCAAAAGAATTCATCGGCGAGTTAGCTGAAGGGTTAAAAAGCAATTTCTCAATCAAACGGGTGTGGACTTTATTTGTCAAATTACTCAAGCGATTAGCCAGGGGCGACTTCAAGTGGATATTAATAACACTCGGCATCAAGCATTACGCAGTCGTGTCAAGGGAAAAAGGCAGTGTTTACAAACGCTGCTGGGAAGCAGCTATAAAGAAGAACCCTCAAGTAGTGTCAATCACTAGCTTCAACGAGTGGCACGAGGGAACCGAGATAGAGCCAAGCCACGAGTACGGAAATGAATACATTAAACTAACCAGAAAGTACTCAAAGGAATTCAAAGCCAATAAAAAGATTTAAAAGAAAATAATCATAAAAGATCATAATGAAACAGGTAATAATGAAAGTCAAGAGGTACTCAAAATTTATTTACAACATGTTAAGGCATCAAGGACTAAAAGCAACATATAATTACACATGGTTCTACTTATTATGGCAATCAAAATTCTGGAGCAACCTGCTACTAATAAAACTTGGCAGGTTCTTTAATATAACCCCCCCTTTCATGGAAATAGAAGTCACAACCAAGTGCAACCTCAAATGCAAAATATGCGAGCACACGTACTGGAGTGAACCCGCAAGGGACATGAACTTTGAGGAATTTAAGAGAATAATTGACCAGTTCCCACACTTGAAATGGATAGGTCTGACAGGGATAGGGGAAGCGTTCCTAAATAAAGATTACCTTAAGATGATAGAGTACGTCAAGAAAAAGAAGATATACGTCGAGATATATGACTCATTTATCTTCCTCAATGAAAAGATTGCAAGAAAACTGATTGAATTAGGAGTTGATAGGATACTGGCTTCGATTGACGGAGCCACAAAGGAGACTTACGAGAAAATAAGGGTTGGCTCAAATTTTGACGTAGTAACAAAGAACATCAAGAAGCTAATAGAACTAAAAAAGGAAATGAAAAAACCATTCCCGGAAGTCAACTTTCACTTCATTGTCAACAAAATAAACGTCAAGGAAGTGCCGTTATTCATGGACTACGTTAACAGCATTAAGATGAATGATGACGTTAAAGTCATATACACATTATTATTACACCCATTCAAGGAGATAAAGAACCTCGTAACTAAAGTGCCTAACACTTATTTTAGGCAAGTCAAGGCTAAGGCCAATTCTTATGGTATAAGAATGCACTATGGGGCCAACGTACCAGATGACAAGGAACCAATGGATAAGTGCATTGAATGGATAATGCCTTTCGTATTCGTAACAGGACATGTTATTCCCTGCTGCGTCGGAAACGAGGCCAATCAAAGGGATTTCCAGAAGAAAACATCGCTTGGCAACATTAAGGAACTTTCACTAAAAGAGATTTGGTTTGGGAAGGACTACAAAGAATTAAGGGAAGGCTTAAGGAAAGGCAAAGTGCCAGCCCCATGCGCTAACTGCTCAATCTACAAAAAAACGGTCAGGAAAAAATGATACTGATAAACCCTAATTCTGGGATTAACAGGGACCTGCCAAACATGAGCCTTGCTTACATTGCCACGCTCAAGAAAAGCCGGGTAATTGACCTTAATACTAAGCAAAAACCAAAAAAAAGGTACTTAAAAGTTAATGATGACACAGCACTAATCTCAATCCGCTCAGCCGCTTACAATGAAAGTAAAAGGATAAAGGCTGAGTACAAGCGGGCTCACCCAAAATCAAGAGTCAAGTCAGTGACAGGGGTTGTTGACGTCCAGTGCTGCTACCCATTCAACCAATTCAAGAGCAATGTTAACATTAACAATGATTTTAATGACAAACTGCCATTCCCTGATTACTCCCTATTTGACTCATACGAGACGTTCAGGGATAACTGGTCAAGCGGCAAGTGGGCTTACCCAGTGCTGACGAGCCTTGGCTGCCCGTTCCAGTGCATTTACTGCGCGTCAAGGAACAGGCGTTTAAGGATGAGAAGCGCCAAGAATTGTTATGAAGAAATAAAGAAAGCAAAAAAGGAGTATGACATTAAGTCATTTCAGATAATTGATGACTGCTTTAACGCAGTCAACAAGAGGGTTATTGAGTTTTGCGAATTGATAAAACCATTAAACTTAAAGTGGTTTTGCACCAACGGCTTGCGCGCTGACTTATTCAACAAGGAGCAAGCCAAGGCAATCTCAGGCTCCGGCTGCAATCACGTTAGTTTCGGGGTGGAGAGCCTAAGTCTGGTTGTATTAAAGAACATTAAGAAAGGCTTGAAACCAGAACAAGTGAAGAAAGCGGTCAGGATTGCGAAAAAATACTTCAGGAGTGTTAATTGTTATTTCATCATTGGCTTGCCGGGCTCAACATACAAGAGTGACCTAGCGAACGTTGAGTGGGTTAAAAATGAAGGCGTCAACGGCCACTTCTCTTATTTTATCCCGCCAACTGATGATAGCCGGGCAGACATGACTTTTTATGGCGAGCACGCCAAACCACAATCAGATGCTTACCCAAAAGAACAGCAGGAAGCAATCTACAAGATGACCCAGTCAATGAGGCCTTACACAATAAAGTATTACTTGCGCCGTCTCTTAAAGAAAGTCTTAAACAAGTAATGAATCACCCTCGTTGGCAGGCTAAGTTTATACCCAAGCGCTTTATGCTTGCATGACTCAACGCAGACCATGCAGCCAATACACTTATTGTAATCAAACTCAATTGACTTTGAGATAGCCTTAACAGGACAATTATTAACGCACTCAAGGCACTTAACGCAATTATCAGGGCTCATCAAATAAGGCTTGCGCCGGCGATAACGCTCCAATAACTTGCTGGCTAATGGCATGAAGAAAGGCGGCAAGTCAAATGACAAGCCCTTAACATCAGTATCATCAAAACTGCCAAGACAATTTTTAGCGCACAAGCGCATGTGAGTGATTTTATTAGGGTTAGCACCCATTAATTTAGCGCAATAAGAATCACAAGCAAGCGGGTCGGTTGAGCCAATGACCAGCCCTACTTTGCGGGGCGAACCGCTGACTGGCCCGAACTTGCCGTCAAGAGCGATCAGGCCATCAACCAAACCAACTACTTTTGGCAGGGCTGAGAATAAATCAACAATTGACTCATTTAATCCCTGCACGTGAGATTTCTTCCGCTCGCCCTGACATAACAAGCCAAATAAGTTCTTGATTGACAGCGTGACAGTAGTGAGAGCGTGAGTCTTCATCTTAGCAAAACTAATGATTAAGTCCGCTTCAACAACGATTTTTGGCAGGCGGAACTCCTTTAATATCAAGCCAGTCAGTGACTTGACAGGCACGCGATCACAGTTGTCAAGGTTAACCACTTTAAATGATGGTTTAAGTTTCTTAATGATACTATCAGTGTGAGCAAGACCTGATTCAGCCACAATTACTTTGGCGCCACGACCCTTAAGGAACTTAATTAGTTTTGACACTAAGCGCAGGTCAGTGGTGACGCCGCTATTAGCCGGCAAGTCAGTAACTAAGTTAGGCTTAATTATTACCCGCTTGCCCTTAACATCGGAGAATAACTTGCCATAAACTTCTTCAGGCTTTTTGCTTGAGTAAACCGCCATAAACACTCATTAGCTTGAAATAAACCTTGTTCTTATTAAATTTATCAAGCGCCTGCTCCCGGGCTTTAAGCCCAAAGCGCTTGGCCAGTGATGGGCTGTCAAGCAATAACTTAATTTGTCGCGCGAAGTCATCAGGCTTGTCATGGCAGGCGAGCAAGCCGCTCTCACCATGCTTGATAAATGACGGGATGCCCCCAACCCTGCTCGCAATGATTGGCTTGGCATTAAACATAGACTCGATAAGCAGCACCGGCGACATGTTAGCCCATTGTTCCGGGATAACAATAATACCTGCGCGGGCAACTAACTTTTTAACCTCATCAAGCGGTTTACGGCCAATAACTAACTCAACGTTACCACCCATGATTGACCTGACAGCAGTTTCGTAAGACTTATCAGCTGGCATTCCAAGCGCAACGAGCCTTGCCTTAGGGTTTGACTTGGCAAGCAAGTTCATCGCCTGAACAAGGATTTTAAGGCCCTTCCGGTGATGAACCCAGCCCATGAATAATATCAGATTAGGGTCAACCCTTGACTTCAAGTCAGTCTTTAAGTCACCAAACGGCAACGGGACAACCCTTAACTTATTCTTATTAACGCCGTGCCGGGCTATTAACTGACGCGAGTTATCTGACAATGCAATCACGCGGTCAAAACTAATCCGGTTAAAAATAAAATTCCTTAAAGGCACCAACAAGCGCTTGAATGAGCCAAAGCGCTCGCCTGAAATACACTTATTGCAATTGGCACTGCAAGAACCATTATTATCAACTAAATCAATCTTAGGGCAGAATAACCAGTAATCATAAACCGAATAAACAACTGGTATGTTAAGCTTGTGCGCGGCAAGGACAACAGAAAGTGATAACTCGCGGAAATTGCCAAGACTAATAATGTCAGGCTTGATACGCCTGAATAGTTTTAGCGCGGAGAAATAAGTGATTAAATCAAACGGAACCCAGATTGACTTGAAGCGCGAGAAATAAAGACCAGCCTTACTGCCAAGGAAGTCCTCAGTAGTCCTTAAAGAATAATGCTTAAACAACTCTTTAACAGGCTTATTTGGTTTCTTAGTTACCACTGACACAGCCTCGCCTTTACTTGCCAGTAAACGGGCAATGCTGATTGAGGCTTTCTCACCCCCACCCCAAGTATCATGGTATTCAGGCAAGTAATCACAAACAATGCATACCTTCATTAAGTAAAACAATCGGGTGGGCTACTTAAAAAGTTTTTCAGCAAGGGCAATGTCTTCTTTATAATTAATATTGACGTAACTGCCGCCAAGGTCAAAGGCAGCGAGCAAGCCATTAGCCGCAATCACCTTAAGCGTGTCAGTAATCTCTCGGCGGCCGCTCTTAGCAGACAACGGTGTCTGCCTGATATAATCAAAGACCTTAGGGGTAAAGATGTAAGTGCCGCAGCCAAGCAAGTCATTCCAAGGCGCATCAGGCTTCTCTTCAAGGTCAGTGACATTAAAGGCATCATCAACCCGCAGAGTATAATTCTTCTTTATTGCGCGCTCATCAGTAGTGCGCATGACACCAATCATCGCGTCATAAACAGGATTAAATGATTTAAGCATATCAGGGTGCTTAGTGCCAGCGTAAACTTCATCGCCAAGAATCATTAAGAATGGCTCGTTAATGCGGCCATCCATTACGCCGAGCACGTCAGCGATACCAATAGGCTGGTCATATTTCAAGATTTCATGAACGTTGACATAATTAATTTTCATTCCATTAAAATCACTGCCAAAGTAACCAATAATCTGCTCTTTAAGGTAATGGACTAACATGAATACCTCGTTAATGCCGCAGCCGCCGAGCAATTGCAGGGTGTTTTCGAGTATCGGGGTTCCGTTAAGTTTAATCATGGCTTTAGGCATGTCAGGGTTAGCGATGCGGGTTCCCTTACCGCCGGCAAGAATAACAGCTTTATTAATCATTAAATCACGATAGAGGACATCATTTTTTAAAAGTTGCTATTATTAGAAAGTAACATGAAGATAAGTGTCCAGGCGCCAACAATGAATGAAGGGGAAAACATTAAAGACTGGGTTAGGAACGTTGAATCAATCGCTGATGAGATAGTATTGATAGATAATTCAAGTGATGACACAATACAAATAGCTAAGAATGCATCAAAGAAAGTCAGGGTAATTAATTGTAAGGCTCAGGACTTCTCAGAAATAAGAAATAAGGGTTTAAAATCAGTTAAAAAAGGCTGGTATGTGCTTTATCTTGATACTGATGAGTTTTTGTCAAAAGAACTAATAAAGAACATTAAAGGAATAAAAGAAGAGGAATTAGCTGACGTTTACTTAATCAAGCGAAGGAACTACTTCAAATTTGATAACAGTCAGGCCTGCCTGACTACACGATTCATTCGGGGTGAGCCAAAATTATCAAAACAAGGTTTGATAAAATTTGTGAATAAGTTCCACGAGCGGGCAGTTATCATAAAACAAGCAACAATTAAGGAACTAAAAGGCGACACACTCCATTACCCAAAGCAAGGCAAGTATGATAAAGGTGGTAAGTACATGATGATGCACATTGAGCGTGTCAAGAAGGATAAAGCGTTTAACAAAGAGATAATGGTTTACTTAAAACAATTAATCAAATACATATTAATATTTGATTACCACCCACGCTACTGGAAAGGCAACGCCAAATTATGGTTTAGCACTATCAGGTACTTGATTGATTTCATAAGAATTTATAAGTCACACAATAATCCTAAGTAGATAATGGAAGAAGTAATCAAGAAAGTAGGTAAGAACGCTACTTGGCACTTAATAGGTAAGTCAGTTAGCACAGTGCTATCAATGGTATTAATATTCTTTCTTGCCAGATTACTTGGCCCAACTGATTACGGAACTTTCGCTTTAGTAATTACAATACTAACATTATCACACCAACTAACAACTCTTGGTTTAGAGCATGGGCTCCCTTATTTCATGCAGAAGTATAAGGAGCAAATGGCTAGTTTAGTTAAGAAAATTATAAGTGTTAGGTTAATAATTGGTGTAATAACAGCTATAGCAGTGTTTGTAGCAGCAGATTATATTGGTGTTTTTTACAACAATACTGAACTAGGCAGTTATTTAAGATTAACAGCGTTGTTTATCCCATTCTTCATATTAATGAATATTTCTTACTACATATTTCAAGGGTTTAATAATTTGAAGCATTACATGAACGTTGACTTATTGTTTAGTGCCACAAAGTTTGCGTCATTACTCTTAATAATAATTGGTCTTGGAATCACTGGCGCAGTGATTGGTTATGGCATTAGTTACTTAATAACAGTATTATTTGCTTATGCAGTCATTTACAATAAGTTAAGCAAAGGCAGTGAGTTTACTGAGAGAAAAGAATTATTAAAGTACTCAACAACAATGTTTTTCACATCAATTTTTATGACATTATCAAATTATTTGATGAACTTATACTTGGGTTTTAATTCAAGTGAGCTTAGTTTCTTTGACTTATCAAACAAAGCAGGATTGTTTATTTTATTAATCTCAGGCGCAATCAGTAGCGCGTTACTGCCAAGCATTATTAATAAGAAAAAAGAGGAAATAAAAGAATTAACCGGCCGGTTCATGAAGTATGTTTTCATTTACGCTTTGCCAATAGCAACTATTTTTTTCTCAGCATCTAATTTTATCATAACATTATTATTAGGCAGCGAGTACTTGGGGATGATAAGTGTTTTTAGAGTAATGGCTATTGGCTTATCAGCAATGGCTTTTTATCAGATATATGAATCAATTACTTATGGCACAGGCAAGCCGAGAATAGTTTTATGGATTTCAATAATAAAAGTAATTATCACCATAGCACTAAGCAGTTATTTAATTAATGCTTTTAACGCATCAATAATATTTACTGGTTTAATGGTTAGCGCACTGATAATAATGAGTGTAACACAGCGTAAGTATGTCAAACATAATTGGGTTAGTTATGTTAAGTCATTAATCAGCGCATTGCCACTAATAATAGTGGTTAATGTTTATACTGGACCAATAATGAAAATACTTTTATTTAGCCTAGCAGCAGTCTTTTACGCGCTCATGGTTTACTATAAAGTGCTTGACAAGCAGGATAGGGGTTTTATCACTAAGTTAATTAAAAAAATAATTAGCTTATTGTATGCCAAAAAGACAAAATGTATATAAAGTAATACTTTTTCATACTCTTTATGCGTGATAGAATCACTATAACAGTCGACCAATCACTTACAAATGATATTGATGCTTTTGTTGACGGCGTCCGCATTAGGAACCGCAGTCACGCTATTGAATTTTTACTAAGAAAAGCCCTTGACAGAAAAAGCCCTAAAAAAGCACTAATACTAGCAGGCGGCAAAGGAACACGCCTCAGACCAATAACTTACGAAATACCCAAGCCAATGGTACCTGTTCAAGGAAGACCATTAATCGAACACACAATAAGCCTCCTCCGGAAGCACGAAGTTCGCGACATAACACTATCTGTCGGGTACCTTGGCGAAAAAGTAAAAGATTACTTTGGAGACGGCAGCAAGTTCGGAGTCAAACTAAGATATATAATGGAAGATGAACCATTAGGAACAGCAGGTTGTCTCAGGTTAGCCAAAGAATGGCTAAACGAACCATTCATAATGCTTAACGGCGACAACTTAGTTAACATTGATATTGAAAGCTTATTTGACTTCCACCGAAAGAATGGAGGTCAAGCAACAATCGCACTAACAACTGTTGATGACCCATCAAGCTTTGGCGTCGCATTACTAAAAGGCCCAGTAATAACTAATTTCATTGAGAAACCAACTGAACCAGTAAGTAAACTAATCAACGCAGGCGTGTACGTGCTTGACCCATCAATAATCAGCATGATTAATGAAACAGGCCCTACCTCAATGGAATATGACATCTTCCCAAAAATACAGGAAAAAGGCAAACTAAACGGTTACCCATTCGAAGGCCAATGGCTCCCAACCGATAACACAGAGCGTTACGAGAGGGCTATCAGGGAATGGGGTGGCGTTCAGTGAAAGCACTAATACTAGCAGGCGGCGGCGGAACAAGATTACACCCACTAACACTAAGAACACCTAAATGCTTACTACCAATAGCAGGCGTGCCAAATATCATTCACTTAATCAACAAACTAAACGAAGCAGGAATTAATGAAATTTATGTCAGCATTAATAACAAACAACTAAAAATTAATGACTTCCTAATTAACAAGAAAGTTAACATAATAATTGAGAACCAAGAAGAAGGCAAACTAGGCAGTGTTGGAGGACTTAATTATGCTGTAGGAAAAGTTGGCAGTGATGATTTCATAATACTAGGCGCGGATAATTACATTAATGGACTTGACTTAAAAGAGTTTAGTAAATCAATAAAACCAAGCAGCGCAACAATAGCATTATACGAATTACCCCACAAATACATGGTTGAATTATTTGGCGTCGCAGAACTAAAAAACAATATTATAACATCATTCCAAGAGAAACCAAGAGCAGATGAAGCGCGCTCACAACTGGGTAGCACACTAATATATGGTCTTAGCAAAGGATGGGTTGATAAAAAATTACCAGAATACATTAATGAAAACCAAAACATTGACACTATTGGCAGTATGTGGCAGTACTTCTGTGAAAAAGACACATTACACGGCTTCAAATTTAAAGGTGACTGGGCAGATATTGGAACACCAAGAGGTTACATTGAATTAAACAATAAAGTTATGAGCGAACTAAAAAACTCAATAATTCACGAGAACACAGTAATAAAAGAAGGCACTGAAATCAAAGGCAAAGTCATCATAGAAGAAGGGTGCATTATTGGCAAGAACTGCGTTATTGGCCCAAACACTCACTTAATGCATGATGTCACAGTAGGCGAGGGCTCAATCATCAAAGGAAGCGTGATATTTGATAACGCTCACATAGGCCAGAAATCAATAATTAACAACAGCATCATTGACGGCACAACAGTAATTAAAAACAACGTGAAGATCAATGACTTCTGCGTGATTGGTTATAAAAGCGTTATAGAAGAGAACTCAAACTTAATTAAAGGCTCAACAGTCTGGCCATTCCTAAAAGCAAGCGGCATTATTGACGGCAACATTGTATACAATGAAGACAAGGAGGAACTGGAAAACAGTAAGTACTGGGTGTGAACTAATTGAAGGAGGAGATTTTTATGGCGTACGACGTCAGGGGGAGGGGCATCACGACGCACCAGTCGTTCATTCTTGGCCGAGCGCTCGGCACCAAACTAAAAGGCACTTGTTTTATTGGGTGGGATTGCAGGGAATCAAGCCCAGCACTAGGCGAGCACTTAATTGAAGGATTACGCTCATCAGGCATTAACGTAACAAAAGGCGGTTTTATGCCTGGACCAGTGTGCTATTATAAAATACTAAATACTTATGATTTTGGCGTGTTCATCACAGCCTCACACTTACCAAAAGAGTATAACGGCTTTAAAATAATAATGAGGGATGGCTCAGGCATTGCGCCAGAAGAACTAAAAGAAGTCAGGGAATTATTCAATAATTATAACTTCAACAAAGTAGAGAGCGCTTCAGTAAAACAAGATATTACTGCCACTAATGATTACGCCCGATTCCTCGAAAAAGAGTTTGGCCGAATAGAAGTTAAATGCGTTATTGACTGCCTTAATGGCAGTACTGGCGCATTAACTAATAGTGTGTTCAATAAATTATTAGACGCAACAGTCCTAAACAATGAGCCAAAATCAGACTTTGGTGGGAAAAGTCCAGAGCCATCAGAAAAGAACTTACATGAATTACAGGAAAGAGTATTGAGTGAAAACGCCAGCTTTGGCGCAGGACTTGATGGGGATGGAGACCGCAGCGTGTTCGTTGATGATAAAGGCCGAGTAATAGACGGTAACATGATGACAATGTTATTCACAAAAGAAATACTCAAAAAAAAGAAAGGAGTAATAGTGGCTCCGCCAAGCGTTTCAAGCGTTATTGAAACAAAAATAGTCAAGCCAATGGGCGGAACAATGGTTTGGTGCAAGGTTGGTCACACTTTCATTGAAAAAGAATTAGTCAAACAAAAAGGGTTATTCGGCGGCGAGGAAAGCAGTCATTTCTACTGGAATGAATACTACCCCTTCAGCGATGGCGCGTTAAGCGTTCTCATGATGGCGCGAATAATAAAAGAAACAGGCAAAAAACTAAGCGAGTTAATAGATGAACTACCAAAAGTAGTTGTCATCAAAGAAGAAGTTGAGTTTAGCACTCATCAAGAGAAAGAAGAAGTCGCGGCCAAAATAATCAACCGGTTAATGCAAGAAAACACTCAAGCACTAACAATGGACGGCATCAAATTCACAAGGCCAGATGAAGTAAGCGTATTATTAAGACCAAGCCAGACTAGGCACACAGTTAAAGTATTCATTGAAGCAGAAGAAAGACTAATAGCAGACAAAGCATTAGAAGAATACGTCCAGCTCATTCAATCCTATAAACAACTACATAATCATTCTGATACAATAATTCAAAACCAGGCAAGCCCAGACCAAACATTAATTGAGCATAATTAGTATTGCAAGCATAATCATTAAGGAATAATAAATAAGGCCTTGGCTCAAGATAATTAATCATCAAACAACCAGTGCCATTAGACTCTATCAACGGAATTGACTGATTAGCAAAGAACACGAAACGAGGCGCGAGCACAAGGTCGCCGCTAATAAAATACAACTCATCATCATTTGATTGGAAATAACCACTGTCAAGCCCATACATCTCAAAACCCCTAACATCAGCAATACTAACAATTGCATTAGAATAAAGAACGTCATCAGCCCCCAAGACTAAGTACTTAGCGCCAAGGTCACTAAAAGTATCATTCTTAGCAGTCATCAAGAATTGAGCCACTCGAGTAATCCGGCCAATATCCTGACCAGTAACACTATCAGCAATTGTGGGAAAACCAGCAAAATACTGAACCCAAGAGCCATGGTCCCACCAAGTAACAGTTAAGTCAGGCTCAAGATTATCTCTCATCCAAGTCAAGGCATCAGCCCACTCTGCATTCACGCGCGGACTAACACTGTTAAGATTATTAAACAAATTAGTGACAGACCCTGTTAAAGGAATAACAAACACATAAAGCAGGACAAGAACTAAGACCAGCACAAGACCAGCGTTCTTACGATACTGCTCTGCCTTTAAATAAAGATAATTAATGAACAGTGCGGACAAGGCAGCGGCGCTGACTGATACAATGAAATTATAACGCGAGTAATTAAGCATCAAGTAAATTGTTATAACTGACCAAACAAGAAAAGTAATATGGCGCGCGTCACGCTTCTTCAGGATTAGCAACACTAATAACAACAAGCCAGGCCACATCAGGAAAAGAGACCATGATAGCATCGCGCTCAACAAATCAAAAGTTGGCGGCAATAATTCACTAACACCAACTTCATAGAACAAAGTATTCTCAAACAATGACTGAGCCACTAACGATGAAACTGTATTAATATTCAACAACAACAAGACTACCCCAACAACCGCCAGCACGCCAAGAACACTTGACTTCTTAACGCGCTTAGTGAAATAATAAATCACCCCAATAAACAAAGGCGCAAAAGTAATGACCGCGTGAACAGCGTTATTGCTCGTGAAAAACAAACGCTTAGTAACGCCAGTCAAAATAAGAATTAACTCAGTGAAATAATAAGTCACTAATAAAGCAAAAATATTAGTCAAATCCTTTTTAGCAAAATCATTCTTCAAGAACTTAAGAGTTGAATTAATTATCAAACCACTGATAATAACAATCACGCCTAATGGATAACCATTCCACAAGGAAGCGCAAAGAGTCATTAACAAGCCAGTAACTACTGAATACTTAACTGATGCCTTAAGTGACTTATTGAAATAATAAAGCGTTAACAAGAAAGCAGTCAGGAAGAAACCATCACCCCGATAAGTGTTAGCGCTCGTGCGGTAAATATGAGCCATTGACAAGGATAATAACAGCACTGCAATCAAAGCCGCTCGCTCGCCAAACAAATCCCTTAACAAGTAATAAGCAACCAGCAGGCACAGCACGCCAGACAACACAGGCATTAACAGGAAAGCTATGTCAAGCCCAAGAACAAATGATGGGATAAGTGTCACTAAATAAAAGCCCAACGGCTCAAGAATAACAGGATTACCATAACTAAGCTCATAAGTAACTAAGTTGCCATCAACCAAGGCCTGCCTGATAACACTATAATGAATGAACGCGTCATTACCAGTGAAGTATTCATTGCGCAACGAATACAAACGCAAGCCAGCGCCAAGCAACAAAATTAGCAATAATAATAAATGCTCCCGCCTCATTAAACAACTTAAACTACACAAGTTTTATTAAGGTTTATATTTAAAATATTATAATAATGATTGTTTGCAAAGCACCAGTACGAATTGATTTTGGTGGGGGTGGAAGTGACATTGAACCTTACTCAACCGAACATGGTGGTTTTGTTATTAATACAGCAATAAACCAATTTGTTAGAACAGTCGCTTGCAAGCGCAATGATAGTATAATTAAAATCATCTCAAACGATTACAACACAATTGTCGAAAGAAACTCAATTGAAGACTTAACATATGATACTGAGCTTGATTTAATTAAAGCAATAATCAAACGATTAAAACCAAACCATGGTATTGACGTTTTTGTCAGAAGCGACATACCACCAAAATCAGGCTTAGGCGCAAGCGCCTCACTAAGCACCAGCGTGATAGGAGCACTAAAAGGATTAATGAATATAACATTAAGTGACCATGAAATAGCTGAAATGGGCTTCCTTATTGAACGAGAAGACTTAAAGAATATTGGTGGCAGGCAAGACCAGTACACAAGTGTTTTTGGTGGGTTTAATCAAATAGAATTCCTTGGTGGAGCTAATGTTAAAGTAAGTAAACTAAATATTAGCTCATCATTCAAAAAATACCTTAATGACAACATGATACTAGCGTACACAGGCAAGCCGCATGTAAGCCAAGTGCTTCAAGGTCACACAGACAAGTATGAGCAAGATAATGAATTCGCTGTCAAGAACCTTGATGACACCAAAGCAATTGCTATTGAACTAAGGGATGCACTAATAAATGAAGATATTAACCAATTCGCTGAATTAATCACCAAGGACTGGGAGTTCAAAACTAAACTTAATCCAAGTGTTACAACAAAAAGAATGCAATTACTAGACAAAATAGCGCGTGACAACGGTGCAATTGGTGCTCGTTTCTGCGGCGCAGGCGGAGGGGGCTGCATGATATGGGCCTGCAAAGAAGACACTAAAAACAATATCAGCAACGCGCTAAAAAAAGAAGGTGCTAATGAAATTGAATTCGAATTCAATGACAAAGGCTATGAAATAATTAATATTTAGTTAATTTTATTAAACCATCTTAGTTTCATTCCTCTTATGAAAATAACCCAGTTCTGTCAATTATACCCGCCAGCAATCTACGGCGGCGGCGAGTACTTGTTCTTCCAGTACGCTAAAGAATTAGCCAAACGAGGCCATGAAGTTAATGTTATTACTCAGCGACTTAAAGGCACTAAATGCTATGAAGAATTAAACGGGGTTAAAATCCATCGGGTCGGCAAACCAATTGATTACAAAGGCCACTTGAATATGAGTTTAATGAACAATGCTTCATTCATCATTAAATCATTCAAAAAAGGATTAAAGATAGCTAAGGATTCTGATATCATTCACTCCAACACTTACGCGCCAGCATTAAGTGGTCACGCAGTATCCTATTGCTTAAAAATACCCCATGTTATCAGCATCTTTGATGTTTACTCTCAAGGCAGTTTCTGGAATAATTGGAGTGGTCAGCGCGGAGTCAGCAAAGGGCTCAGTATAATCGGGCCATTAATGGAAAAAATAATACTAAAAATCAGGCCAGCAATGATTCACACTATCAGCAACGCCAGTAAAGAGGACTTGATAAAAGCAGGCGTTAAGCGACCAATAAGAGTTGTGCCCTGCATGATAGACTTAACTGATTACAAGACGCCAAGAACTGAAGAGAAGAACCAATTTTGTTATGTTGGTAGGCATGTCTTTTACAAGAACGTTGACACAATCATCAAAGCAATGCCATCAGTGCTTGGCAAGAACCCGAAAACCAAATTCATAATAGTTGGTGACGGACCAATGAAAAAACAATGGATGGCACTAGCCAGACGATTAGGGGTTAGCAGCAGCGTATTATTCACTGGCCGAGTTAGTCACGAGCATAAATTAAGGATAATAAATGAATCAAAATTCGTAGTCAACCCAAGCACAGTCGAAGGATTTGGCATAATAATACTCGAGTCATGGGCATTAGGCAAACCAGTAATAGCCAGCAATGTCAGGCCAATGAATGAATTAATCAACAAAGAAAACGGCGACCTGGCCGAACCTTACAAATCAATCGACTGGGCAAATAAAATCAACAAGATGCTAAAAGAAAATAAACAAGGAATAAAAAAATACGCCAAACAATACTCAACCAAGAAAGTCACGCCACTACTAGAAAATATATTCAAAACTTTAATTTAAAGAAAATCAGCGTCATCATCATCATTACCAAAACCCAAGAACTGATGAGACCAAGTAAACAACCGCTTATTATTCTTCATTAAATCATCAAGGACGCTCATAAATTTATTACCAACACCAGCGCCATATATTGGCTTGCCTTTTGATAGATTACTTAATAAGCCAGAATCATTCAGATGTTTAATTGAATTAAAAATAAAATCACTGCTAATTGGGGGCACCAACAAGTTAGTCTTGGCATCAAAAACAGTCTCAGGTCGGTCAGTGTTAAAACGACAAGTCAAACAAGGCTTTCCCAATAAATTCATTTCCTCCTGAACCCCACCACTATCAGTAAAAGCAGTCAAACAATTCTTTGACTTATAAAACTCAACAACATTAGCGTACTCAGGCCAGACATCAGTCATTAAAAAATTCTTATTCATTTTCAGGCCATCAATTGTTTTTCTAAAATTATATTTATCAATAGCAAATTTAGTCGCGTTCATCTCAACAAAATTAACTTTAAAACCATTATCTAACAAACCTTTAATTGAACCAATAATAGCCTTAAACCTTGATGGCGTGAGATTCTCCCTGCGATGAACATCCATACGAATCCAGTCACCATCATTAAGTTGCGGGTAAATATCAAAAACACTTTTAGTTGGTTTTTCATTTAACTTCAAATTAAGAGCGTCAACAACAACGCCACCAGTAACAAATATATTTTCCTCAGGATAACCTTCTCTTATTAAGTGTTGTTTGTTAAGCTCCAACGGAGTAAAATGATACTCGCAACCAGCAGCTGAGACAAAAGTATCCCATTGCTCAGGGAAAGGCTCGTTTCTCAATAGGAACCAATCACAAGTCACTTGTTTTTCATAAAAATCCTTAACATCAAAATTCTTAGCTCTCAAAACTGATGGCGCCATACTCCTAAGACCAGCCTCATTTTGTATTGCTTTTTCATTCCTTGAAAACATCCAGGCTGCAGGCACAATACTAGTTAATATTGTATCACCAAGCACAACAGGAACAACTTTAGCTTTAGGGTTTATTTTATTAAAATAATCTGATAACCAATTAAATTTCAGCATTAGCTCAACAGATTTCTGTAGCAAGCCGCCGCGAATATTAAGATTACAGGCAACATCAATAACAAACTCCTTAATACCATAAGTAAGATTATCATCATAATGCTGATTAGCATTAATAACAATGTAAGGTATACCCATTTGCTTGGCAGCTATTATTGAGCCATAAAACTTGTAAAAGCACGGCTTTGTTCCAATAACAAAAGCAAGAACCCACTTGTTCTCACTCGCACCCTTATCAACCGCGGTTTTTATAACTGACTCGTTTACAGTCAAGGGGAACATGTCCTGCGACACACTAAAGGCCTTAAAATTATTGTCAGAGCCAAACATTGATGAGTAATTATCATTCATTTTATTAACTAATTACAATCAAATATTTAAAAAGGTAACTAAAATAGAATATACAATGAAAGCAGTCATCCTCGCTGGCGGCATGGGCACGAGGCTAAAGGATATTGTTAATGACAGGCCAAAACCAATGGCTGAGTTTAATGGCAAGCCATTAATCGAGTACTTAGTAATCCAGTTAAAAGAACACTTTGATGAAATAATAATCCTAACAGGTTACAAAAGCGACGTAATAAAGAACTATTTCGGCGACGGCAGTAAGTGGGGCGCGAACATTAAGTACTCTGATGAAACAGAGCCGCTCGGCACTGGCGGCGCTATTAAGAATGCTGAAGAATTGATTGATGATGACTTCATTCTCATTAATGGTGATAATTATCACGAGCTTGACTATGAAAAACTCAAAAAAAACTTCAATAAAACAGGAATGAACACTATGGTTATAACAAAGACTGTTAATCCTACTCAAGTGACTATTATTAAAATTAATGAGGCTGGACTGATTGCTGGCTTGAAAGAGCGGCCTGAGAAACCAACAGAGGATGATAAGTTCATGAACGCCGGCATCTTGTTACTAAAAAGAAGTGTGCTTGATTTATTACCTGCTAGCAATAGTAGTTTTGAAAAAGAAGTATTCCCATTATTGATTAAACAAGGTATGCGGACTGAAGTATACGAAGGTTATTATATTGACATTGGGACCCCGAGTAATTATTTCAAGTTCAAGGATCATTTAAAGTAATACTTTGCGTAAGTTTTATTAGGGTTTCCTTTATCAATTCCACATAATGAAAATAACTCAATTCATTCACTTATACCCGCCAGCAATCTATGGGGGTGGCGAGTACTTGTTCTTTCAGTACGCGCGCGAGTTAGTTAAGCGCAGCATGAAGTCAATGTTATCACCCAGCAATTAAGGGGCACTACTTCTTTTGAGAAGATTGACAGCATCAAGTTTACCTGGTTGACAGGCCAATTGATTACAAAGGCCACCTTAACATGAGCTTGTTGAATAATGCTTCATTTATTATTAAGTCATTCAGGGCTGGCCTGAAAATTGCTAAGGACTCCGACGTCATTCACTCTAATACTTACACGCCGGCAGTCAGTGCTCATTTAGTTTCTTATTTTCTTAAAATCTCTCATTTGATGAGCATCTTTGATTTTTACTCAAGTGGCCCGTTCTAAAGTAAGTGGAGCAGGCAGATAGGTGTCAGCAAAGGCCTCGGAATTATGGGTCCATTGCTTGAGAAAATCATCCTCAAATTCAGGCCAGCATTAATTCACACTATCAGCAGTGTCAGCAGGGATAATTTAATTAAGGCTGGTATTAGGAGGCCAATCAAAGTCATGCCTTGTATGATTGACTTGGCTGATTACAAAAACCTGCGAGCCGGACTCAAGAATCAGTTTTGTTTTATTGGCCGGCACGTTTTCTACAAGAACGTTAACACAATAATTAGGGCTATGCTTTCAGTGCTCGGCCGTGACCCTAAAGCCAAGTTCGTAATAGTTGGTGATGGTCCAATGAAGAAGCAGTGAATGGCACTCGCGCGCAGGCTCGGAGTTAATAACAGTATTACGTTTACTGGCAGGGTCAGCCATGCTGATAAATTAAAGATAATCAGTGAATCAAAATTCGTTGTTAACCCAAGCACTGTTGAAGGGTTTGGACTAGTATTGCTTGAGTCATGGGCTCTTGGCAAGCCAGTGCTGGCCAGCAACGTCAGGCCGCTTAACGAGTTAGTAAACAAGGAAAACGGTGAGTTAGTCGAGCCTTATAAAGCAATTAATTGGGCTAACGCAATAATCAAATTACTAAAAGAGCGACCGCGACCAGGACTAAAAGCTTACGCAAAGCAATACTCAACCAAAAAAGTAATGCTGCAGTTAACTGACATGCTGAACAACGTTAAGAAAACATTTATAACACAAAAAAGGTAAAAAATGTTGTGAGAAAGAACTTTTTAGTGATCTGCTTATTCGCCATTATAAGCATTCTTGTAACCTGGAGGATTCTGGCTGCAAATGGAGCAATTGGTTACAGACATGACTGGAGTATACCTCAATTTGGTGAGATGATAACCAAGGGATCAGAAAACCTTTTTTATGTATGGAATGAAAGAGATTTAGGAACAACATGGGACTATCAAAGCGTTTTCTTTTTTTACGCAGGCCTTGGTTTACTAAGCTCAATAGGTCTGGGGGGTGTTTTCTTAACTAGAATGCTAATAGTAGCATTTGTATTCTGCAGTGCTTATTTTATGTTTTTATTAAGCAGGCATGTCTTAAAGAATAACAAAGCAGGGATATTATCTGGATTGTTATATGCATTAAACCCAATTGTTTTTAACAGGGTTGTCGCAGGCCACATCACTTACTTGTTTTCTTACATGCTTGCACCATTATTATTCCTGTCATTCATAAAATCAAAGGACAATAAAACAAATTTGATTCTCTCAATAATACTGATAACTTTTACTGTAACACAATTGCAGTTCTTTATAATGGTGCCTTTGTTGATGATTTGTTATTCTATATTCATGAGAGATAAAAAATTATTTTTTAATTCATTAGTTATATCCGCAAGTTTGTTATTAACCCATTCATTCTGGTTAATGCCAATATTGTTAAATTTCGGCACGTCAAGTTCGACTATTAATTATTCAACAAGCATTGACATAATCACAAGAAATGCCCCTCCATTTTTTGCAGTGCCATTATTAATCGGTGCCAAATATTTTGTTGATGCTATATGGAACTGGCTGTTAATACCAGTAATTGGTGGCGGCGCACTAATACTAATTCTACTGTTGCCTAACATTAAATCAAAGGATAAACAAATATGGTTTTTTATAATAACCACTGCAATCGGTTTGTTCTTATCAAAAGGCCCAAACCCACCATTCGGGGAAGCATTCTTGAATATACCACTTATTGGCTTGTTTAGGGAATCACAGCACTTATTGTTTATCCCAGCATTCTGCTATGCACTGTTATTAGGCTCAAGTTATAACCTGTTAAAAAGCAAAAGGATTCTTTTTCCAATTGCAATAATATTGTTTGCGCTGCCATTATTTTCAGGAAATTTTATGGGGCAGTTACAAGATTACCAATGGAGTAATGGTTATGGAGAAATAACTAATTCATTAATTAATGACCCTAGTGATTATAGGGTTCTTTACTTCCCTTTGGACCAGCCAATAAGCATGACAGGATTGGATTATGCAGGCATTGACCCTATGATTACATACTCACCAAAATCATCACTTAATCAAGTTATAAGTGTAGAATCAGATTCCAATAGAGTTACTGCTTTTTTATCAAATTTAATACGTAGTGAGTCAGACTCAAATTTAAGCAGCCTGTTAAGACTACTAAATATTAAGTATGTTATATCAAGGGATGATTTTATTTCCGAATTTGGCAATTATTCAATATACGCGAGGAATTACCCTGAAGTTGTATCATCATTTGGTTTATCTAAAACTGATTACTTGAAGAGCCAGTTAAACGAGACAAAAATAACAATGAATAGTTATAACAATATCAAAGTCTTTGAGGTTAATAATAGTCTTCCAGTAATATACGCTGCAGAGCACAGCTCATTAGTTGACTCTAATATTAACAACCTGCTTGATTACAATTGTTCAAAACCCGCGATTTTCTTTGCAATACAACAAGATGACAGCGCGCTTGTCAATCTGGTTGATGAAATCAATGACAACACCTTTGATTCTGAGTTAATCAATTCAACTAAATTAAAGCCTTCTGAATTCATAACAACAAGCAATGCTTCAAACGGCTGGGCAAGATTATTTGATTATTCATTTGGCTGGTGGTGGTACAACGTTGTTTACACCAGCGGCATTGACAGTTCAATAATCACATTAATGCCAAATTCAATAGTTACAATACCAATTAACACTTCTGGCGGGTTGTACATTAAGTTTACAGGCAGTATAATTGCTAATAGTATAGCAAGCAATTCAACTGATATTGCATGGCATTATTTTGGCAGCGCAACTGATAGGATAAACATTACAAGCAATGGAGAAGCCCTTCTTGCAAGTATTGCAATAAGTAATGATCTAGAAACAATAGAACAAAAAAACAACAATGCAGTACATGAAGCAGACATTTCATTCATAAAAACCAATCCTGCCGAATACAATATCAACGTAAACAATAGTGAACCATTCTTCTTAGTCTTTTCAGAGAGTTATGATGAGGACTGGATTGCAGAATCAAATAACACTAAATTTAATCATTTTGTAGTTAACGGGTTCGCTAATGCGTTTTATATTAATGAAACGGGTAGTTATACTGTTAGATTGTATCAGTCTGAACAATTAACTTACAGTGCAGGGATAAGTATCTCATTAGTTACTTTAATATTATTGATTATTACCCTATTACCAAAAATACTGTCAAGTAATCACACTAAAAACTTGTATAAGTATATAAAATTATTTTTTGTGTATACAATATCAACTCTCAAAATAATTTGCTTTAACATATTATTAACATTCAAACATGGCAAAAATGCAAAAGATTATCCAAAAAAAATCAAAGTGTATAAAACTAATCTCAAAAAATTTAGTAATAAATTAATCAAAAATGATTTAATTTATTTATTTTTAAAAGAACCTGATAATAATTTACTTGCATTATCATTTTTTATAATCATAATTTCAGGTTTTATTGTAAGACTTAACAGATTGATTGGTGGCATAATTGGTATTATTGGGTACTTTGCCCTATGCTTATTTGTAATACTAAAAATTAAAGGTAATAATAAATGAAAAATAATATATTAATCACAGGATTAGTTTACTCACTATTACTTACAGTTCTAATAACTCACAATGTATTATTTAACCCCGGACTACCATTGTACAATGACTTAGTATTCCAGTTTGATAAGGATATCATAAACAATTATTATTTTTATTCTTGGAACCCAATAAGCAATTATCCTAGCGGTGGTGACTTGCCTCAAAGTTTAATTTGGAGGGTAATTGCTGCAATTCCGTTGCCACTTGAATTCTTAACAAAATGTTTGTACATCTCTGTTTATTTCTTGATAAGTTTTAGTTCTTATTTACTTCTAATTAAGTTAAGTGGTAAGTTAAAACAAAACCAAAAGATAATAGTTGCGTTATCAGGAAGCCTGGTTTACACATTAAATCATTGGGTTTATACAACATCATTAGGTTATTTTGCAATATTATTAGGTTATTCTATTGCCCCATTAATTTGTCTTACATTGATAAAATCTTTTGAAAATAAAAGATACTCGCCAGTTGTGTCATTATTGTTACTAATAGTGTCATTTGACCCAAGGAATTTAATATACACTTCATTGTGTATGCTACCCATAATTTTAATTGATAAACATAAATTCAAAGACAAAATTTTAACAATGATCATCATTCTTGTTTGTTTTGTTCCATTAATAAGTTATTTTGTACTCCCTGGATTAAATACAACAATATATCACCTGCCGTTTAGTCAATCAGAATTCTTAAGCAGCAACTCAAACATTGCTAATTCAATAAGATTGTATGGTTTTTTTGTAGGATCCTACTTAAAGGGTGCTACTGACAGTAATCCGATAACTTATTTATTGTCATTTATAGTGCCATTTGCAAGTTTCTGCGCGATAGCAATTAAAAAGGATAAATCAATCAAATCATTCACTTTACTAGCACTTTTAGTATTATTATTATCCCAAGGAACTTTTGGGCCTTTAAGATTAATTTATTCAAATCTTAACAAAATACCAATATTAGGTTCATGGGCTTGGTTGATACGAGAGCCAGACAAGATAAACTTTGTATTAAGCTTTTGTTATGCCTTCCTTTTTTCACAGTTTATTAGTGGACTATTGGAGATTAATAACAAATTAAGAAAGTATAAAAAAATTATCATATCAATAGTATTAGTATCAATTATTGTAGTAAACTGCCCATTATTATCAGGTTATTTTAAATTAAATCAAGGAGAAGTTAAAGCAGTTAGCATACCCAATAGTTATTATGATATTAATGATTACTTCAAAAATGACACTCAAAAAGCCTTGTGGCTTCCTTTCAGTTATGGACAATTAGTATTTGATTGGGCTAATAATACAATACCAATATTCCCAATGTATTTTAATACTATCTATCAGGATAATTACAATGACTTAAATTTCAAGTTTATAATGTCACTATACTTTGATATATTAAACTCAAATGATGCTTCAGAATTAAAAAAATTATTTAGTGCATTAGGAATAAAATATATTTTATTACATAATGATTTCATGTTAGTTGGTGACTTCTTTGATGATAAAGAGTACATAAACAAATCAATATTTAAATCATATGAAAACAAAAGCTTTAGTGATGATGTCACTCTTTACATAAATGATAATGTATCACAAATTAAGATAAATGAACATAAAAATTTAGTGATTGGTTCATTGGATTCTTATCAAGAATTATTAAATCACAATTTTTTAGATAAGAATGATTTGATATTCTTTGGAGAACAAGAAGACGGAGTTATCAATCAATTTCTTGATAATTATTCAGACGGGGATAAGATAATATTCTGCAATAAAAGTTATAATGACTTACTATTCGGTTTGCTAAACAGCAGAGTATCTTTTAGTGATGAAATTAACAGGATAATCAATAATGATGCTTTATATCTATTAAGAATTGTTCAAGAAAATAAACCGCAGTTCATACAAGACATGTCTTTCGATAGCATATACCGCTTTATGCTAAATGACTTGGATATAGTTACTTTATTAACATACTCAAAAGGTTATTACACAATAAATAACAGCAAGTTTGACATCTGTCTTAATGAAGAAGGATTATACGAATTATTAATCAGGTATGTTGATGGACCAAATTATGATGGATTTTCTATTTCCATTAATAACACAATAAAAGAAGTCAAAACTTCTAGTATTAAGGATGAATTTAAAATTGTTAATTACACTATTAATTTAAGCAGTAATAATAATTGTATTTCTATTGATTCACAAGGTAAGAACAATATTATTAATGATATTAAATTAGTTGATTATAATGAATATGAATTAACTTATGAAGAAATGATTTCAGAGTTAAGCAATAAGACAATAATAATGTTTGATGAAAATGCTACTTATGAAAACAAAGATAACAATGTTGACATCACTAATTTCATAAGAATCAATCCGTCAGAAATGATTTTGAATATTACAATAGATTCACCTTTTTACTTGACTTTAACAGAAACTTTCGATAAGAACTGGGTTGCCACTATTGGCAATGAATCATTCAACTCAATAAAAACTAATTATTTCATGAATAGCTTTTACATAAATAAAACAGGAGAATTAAGCATCAGGATTTATCATAAGAACCAGGATAATATAGGATTAGGAAGATTAATTACAAACATATCACTTATAATTATAGTAATCTATCTAATGATTTTACAATTGGTTAAGTTTATAAGAAAACTTATTATTAAGGAGAAAAAATGAAAATAGCATTAATACAACCCTCAATAATAAGCAAATACCCAAAATTAACCATAACTGAACCTCTTGGTTTAGCATACATATCTGCAGTTTTAAAAAAGAACGGACATAAAGTTAAGATAATTGACTGTATAGCCTTAAATCAAAACAAGGTTACAAGAATAAAGAAAGATTTATACAGGGTGGGTATAAACAACAAAAACATTTTTAATGAAATAAATAAAATAAAACCGGATATTATTGGCATATCAAGCAATTTTACAATACATAAAGATGATGCTCTTAATTTGGCCAAAGTACTGAAAGACAATTTTAAGTCTATAAAGATAATCCTCGGCGGGGTTCACCCAACAATGGAACATGAGAACCTGATAAAACTAAATTATATAGATTACATAATAAGAGGTGAAGGTGAAATAACAACTCTAGAGCTACTCAATGCTATTAGTAACAAGAAAAGTTTAAAGAATGTGTTAGGATTAACATACAAAAGTAATGGAAGAGTAATAATAAACAAAGATAGACCACTAATTAATAATATTGATACACTTCCATTGCCGGACAGAGATGCACTTGACATGGATTTTTACATGAAAAACGGTAAAGAAACTTTTTATTATGCTTTAAACCAGCCGATTTGTACCATGGTCACAAGCAGAGGCTGCCCGTACAACTGCATCTTCTGCAGCACTAAAACTATGTGGAGAAGAAGATGGAGGCCTCACTCTGCAAAAAGAGTATTCAAAGAAATAATGGAATTACATAACAAATATGGCGCTAAAGAGATAGTAATCTATGACGACTCATTTATACTTAACAAAAAAAGAGTTAAAGAAGTATGCAATTTGATAATTAAAGCTAATTTGAAGATTACTTTAAACGCACCTGCAGGATTAAGTGTATGGATTCTTGATGAAGAAACAATAGATATAATGAAGAAAGCAGGGTTTTATAGAATGTGTATGCCTATTGAATCCGGCTCTGAGAATACATTAAAGTTCATTGGAAAACCTGTTGACCTTGAAAAAACAAAAAGATTAATTAGATATATGAACAAAAAAGGTATTTGGACTACTGCTAATTTTATAATTGGATTCCCCTATGAAACACGTGATGATATAGAAAAAACGATTAAGTATGCTTGTGAATCTGGAATAGACCACGCAATATTTTATATCGCACAACCTTATACAGGAACTGAGTTGTATGATATATACAAAAAAGAAGGATTGCTAAATAGTGAAATTCCTGATGCAGAAACATCTTATGCTTATTATCCAACTAAAAAGTTCAGTGAAAGTGAATTAAACAAATTGGTTGGTGAAGCAAGACAAAGATTTTATAAAACAAGAATCAAACATATATTAAATCCAATCTTCTTTTGCAGTAACATATTGCCCAAACTTATGAGTTTCAATAACTTGAAGTTTAGCATTGAAAAACTAAAAACTTATCTAACAAGTGATTTACTTAAACCAAGGCAGTTAAAAATTGCTGGTAATAAATCAGAAAAAGCTTCTTAGGATACCAAAGCACCACGCAGTAAACTCCAGAGATTTCATAAATAAAAAGCCCATATAAGTAATTGGTTCTTTTTTTAATGATTCAAAACTTATAAATGACTTTTTATACAATAATCTTTTAACCCCTTCCTTTTTGTGTTTTTTTATGAATGGTCTGATTAGCTTGCCGCAGTTATATTTATTCTTCACATTTTTCATTAAACTGTGACTACCTTCATAGTGTTCAATTAAATCATCTATTCTTGCTATAGAACCAATCTTCTTGAATTCTATATCAAGATCCCAATCTTCACCTGCTTCCAAAGAATTATCGTAACCACCTATCTTTAAGAAATCATTCCGCCTAAAGAATCTTGATGCCTCAATATTTTTATCCCTTAGATACAAATGTTTCTCAAGTGCTTTACATTTAGCCCAAAAACCGTAACCAATGGATTTCTCAGGGATTATCACGCCAGCAGTAGTTTTGTTCATTTTTTTCAGACAATTACTGATTATATTTCTGTTTAGTTTCATATCAGAATCTACAAATAATATATAAGAACCCTTGGCAATTTTAACACCATAATTTCTTGCTTCTGATCTGTTTAATTTTTTGCTTACAAGCTTAAAGCTGTACTTCTTAACTATGTCTGAAGTCCCATCATTACTGCAACTGTCAATTATAAGAACTTCAATATTCTTGTATGTCTGTAATTTAATTGATTTTAAGCACATATCCAAGTATTTAGCCGAGCGATAAGTTGGAATTATAACAGAAACTAACTTTTGTTCACTTTTCATTTTATTAACTATTAAATATTATTCTTTATAAATATTTATTTAAATTTTGCATAAAGGGTAAGCGTATTTGATTTCTTAAACAACGAAGCCAGCCCATGTAATGGCATTGTAACAGGTATTAACAACAAGCTTATCAAAAATTTAGTTTTAACATTAATTCTAAAATTGAATGTTTTCTCCAATAAATGAATAAAACTGAAAGTGTAAGCTTGCGGTGACGCCCAGTTGTACTTAACTGATTTTACTATAAACCCAACGCTTTCTAAAAGAAATCTTAAACTCTGCTCAGAGAACTGGTAAAAATGAACCGGCACACCCAAGTATATATTTGACGATTTGAATATTTTTGCTTCAAAAGAATTGATATTAGGTACTTCAATTACTAATGAACCATTTTTCTTCAATAAACTCTTTATATCCAATAAGAACTTTTTAGGATTACTAATATGTTCAAGAACATGAAACAAAGTCACAACGTCAAAATAATTTTTTTTAGGCATCTTGTTTATATCACATGAATAACACTTAATACTCATCTTTTCAAGATTCTTCACAGCTTTAGGGTTAATATCCTGCCCGTAGACTTCCCAGCCTCGCTCTTTTTGCATTCTTAAGAAAAAACCATCGCCACAACCAATATCCAACAATCTTCCATTCTTGACACTTTTAATCTTTCGGTTAAACGAGAATTGTAGTTTTTTAAGCTTAAACAAATAACTGGCATCAACAGTAAAATCTTCTTTAGAATAAATATTCTTATAATAATCATTAATGCTTCTGCTATCAAAACGCGGGTTTGCATATATTAAACCACAAACAGGGCATTTAACATAAGTATACTCAATATTAGGGTCAAAGACATCATTAGCTTTGATGAATCTCACACCTTTCTTATTATGATTTACACACCTAACTTTTTCGTATTGATAAGCCATTTTAAGAATCAACAAACAACATTATTTTAAATATTTGGTTTGCGCCCTACCAAAGTAATAAAATGCGCATGCCGGGGGTCTAAACACCCCAGTTTTGTTGGAAGTGGATAATAACCAGCACCCAACATTTTAATTTTATTAAAGTTATAAAGTATAAATAACTCTTTAAGTCCCCTATAATTCAAGATTGTTTTATGAGTCCATGAAACCAAACCAATTTTCTCACCTTTAAGTACTGCAAGTGGATTGCCTATACCAAGCGCTTTCTTACTTATATTAGTCAATGAAAATATTTGCCATCCCATTATGCTTGCAAAAATGTTATGCCAGCTGCTAGCATTTTCAGTTGATATTACCACATAACCACCTGGTTTTAAGATTCTATAAACTTCTGATACAAAATTATCAAGGTCACTTATGTGCTCTATCACCTGGTTAGCATGAACAACATCAAATGAATTATTCTTAAATGGAAATTTTTTGTTCAAATCCGCTTTTTTAGTTATTAAACCCTTTTTATCGGCTTTTCTTAATTGCCCACTAACAATATCAATTCCATAAAGTCTTTTTGTTCCAATTTTTTTAGCCAGAACTAATGACCAATCACCATCATCACAGCCGAGGTCTAATAATTTGGCTCTAGGATTTCTTTCAAGTGATAACAATATATTTTTCTTATTTAACTCAGCTGCTTTTTCAAACATTTTTTTTAATAAACTCATTTTTTATTACCTCTTCAAATAATTTTGCCGCCGTCTCCCAATTGAATTCCGCAGCATACTTCAAACTATTACTACACATCTTAAGATACTTTTGTTTATTTTTATGTAATGAAATTATACAATCACTTATCCCCAGAGGATCATTCTTCTTTGTTATCAACCCATTATAACCATCTTTTACTGCATCTCTTAGACCTGGCGAATTATAAACTATTGCAGGGGTGCCGAGTGCGTTTGCTTCAGTTACAATCATACCCCAACCCTCTCTTTTAGACGCTGCACAGATTACGTGCGAACTTTTCATCAATTCATTCTTCTTCTCTTCGCTTACAAAACCATGAAATTTAACATATTTCTTAAGACCGAGTTTGCCAACCAATCTCTTTAATTTTATTTCATAATCACCTCTGCCTACAATATCAAGCTTAGCATCTTTGATGGTTTCTCTAACAATCCTTAAAGCTTTTATGATATCATGAACCCCTTTTGATTTTTTCAAACGACCGATATAAAGTATCCTAAATCTCTTATCTTTTTTAGGAACAGCGTTAAGAGATTTTATTGACAAACCAACTGGGATAATATTAACATCTTTTAACCCAAGTTTTAGCAATTCTTGTTTTGTACTCTCAGAGATTGTTATCATTTTTTGTTTTTTGTATAAACTTAAATAAAATGGTTCGGTAAGATAACCAGCAATGTTTATCGGAAAAGTTGTTTCCTTAAACCACAATTCCCTGGCTAATTGGAATATTAAAGCAATCTTCTTTTCCTTAATAAATAAAGGAGTAAAGAAAGGCACTGTATTAATCTGGTCAATAATAAGGTCAAATTTGCCTTTAAAATCAATTTTATAATACTTATAAGATTTTAAGTAAACTGAAAAAAATGAGCCGCGCCTTATGATTTCAATACCATCAATCACCTCTTTTTCCTTACAGCCGGGCCATGAGGCAGCAAACCAAGTAATTTTGTGCCCTTTTTTGACCAGCCTCTTAAGTATTTCATAAGTGTAAACTTCTGCGCCACCCTTGTTAGGGTTGTTTATATCACGCCAGCTAAGCATCAATAATCTCATTTTATGTTATTACTTTATTACCTTTTTAAAGTCTTTTACTAATAAACCAAATAAAAAAACAAGAGTTATTATTGATATTATTAAGCCAACATCAATATACTGCTGTGAACTGTCATAAAATGTAATTTCTGACTCATTTATGTAAAAAGAGTTTATCACATTATATGCTCGCAGATTAACAAAACCATCAACAGCCCAACGAGAATCATAATTATCTGCAAACATTAAGAAACCATTATCTGACATATTAATCAAATAAAGACTAGGATTCAATTTTTCCCAAGAAACATTAATCCGTTCTCCAGATAAGTTAAAATCTTCTAAAGAATTAAAAACGGTTTTGTTAGCAAGCAAACTATTTAATTGATTTTTATAATCAAACAACTCAGCAGGTTTTATTATTGCTATTTTATCAAAGATTAAATCACTAAGACTAGTCAGAGAAAGGATGTTAATACCCTTAGTCAGATTAAGAACACCAATTTTAATCCAATTAAGACCTGAGTCGGGGGTACTATTAAGTGAAATCGATTGGTTACTAGCCGACAAAACAAAGAGGGGATAGTCAAGGTAACGAGAAATACCCTTCACATTAATCCAAACTTCATAAGCATCAGAGGTAGGAACATTATAACTTAAATTAATTTGAGAGCCATAAACACCTTTAATTAATTCCAAACCCAGATCATAAATTGAGTAAAAATTAAAGTCATAGATATCTATCTCTTTCGTATTAAAATTTAGATAGTAATCTGTTAATGAATCAAATAATAAGTCATTAACAGAAGAGTTCTCGAAAATGATTGAGTCAACAAAAGGCAGTAAATTATTAAGTTCAGCACCCAGATCACTAGATAAATAAAAAGCTCTTGAAAGCAAATCAGTTTTATCAGCTAAACCAGAAAGATTTATGCTGCTGCTTACAATAATAGTTGCATTCTTGCTTGAAAAGAATAATGGTGTTTCATGATTATTAATGAATATGCCATTTGAAATGTTTAAATAAGTAAAATCCTGATTCAAAAAATAATCTATTGTATAATTTGAAGTACCGTTTTTTACAAAAAAATATTTTATATTAAGTAAACTGTAAATTTCTGCAAGATTATCATAATCATTAACAAGAAAGTTTGTTAAAAAATTGTTACAAAAACCATTGATAGAATAACAATCAAATCCAGCATCAGGATTTTTTTGGGTACTAAACCATCTCCTTGGTTGCGGTAAAGCAAAAGCATATTTTCCTTCAGTGCCATTATTAATTAAAAATTGATTGTATAAACTGTAATCTTCAGGTTCAGATTGTAATAAATCTAAATTTTGGCCTGCAGCGCCTGACCAATAAGGATATGAAAACGTCGCTAGGAGAATTAATGTTAAAACAAAAACTTGTTTTTTGTATTTCTTAAAAAAAGAAAATAGATAATCAGTTCCAAAACCAATCAATAAACCAAGAACCACTGCCGCAAAAGAATAAAATTTGGTTGAATCCCTGAATGCTGAGAATCCTGGAAAAAATTGATAAAGAATAGTGTAAATATGTCCTAAAGGCTCATTAATCCCTTTGGCTAGAAATAAGAATATACCAAAAATGATGAAAAAAATACTTGCCTTAGTTTTGTTCTTATTTAAAAACGATAAGAATGAGATAAAAATAAAAATTGGGAATAAATAATAATTAACAAAGAGTACACCTGAACGGGAAGTTGATGCTAAAAAAAAATGATTTATCATATCAAACACACTTAATGATTTTAACCAACCAGTGTTTTCATAACCGAAAGGCAGTTCACTCCTAAAAAAAAGAGATGGAATAACCCAAAAAGCACTAAAACAAAAGAATAAACAAAGGCCATACAAGAATAACTTAATTGGCTTAAGACTTCGTTTCCTAAAAATTTCTAGAATAGAAAGTAGACTTAAGCCAAGAAGAGTTACATAAAGGATTCTTATATCATAAAACCCAATAATAGAAATAAAGAAACCTGTAAAGATTACATTCTTAAGTTTATCAAATGACTTGTAAAAAAAATATAATGCTGCTGGGATAAAACAATAACCACCAATTAATCCTAATTGACCACCTATTATCATCCCCAAAGTAAACGGATTAACAATCATGGTAATAGAAGATATAATCTTGGCATAATCATTCTTCAAAAATTTTCCAGCCAATAAATAACCAAAAAGAGTGCACATAAGAGGCGGGCCAACATAATAAACCACTTTCTGAGTAAAACCAAAACCAGTGTTAAGAAGTATCATCAAAAATGACTGAAAAAGATAAGTTGGAAATCGTTCCAAACCAATAGGACCACCATTCAAGAAAGGATACTCATTCAAATAAGGGAGACTAAAATATTCAATCATCTTATCTCGAAACCAATAAGTGCTATCACCCCAAGCACTAATGCCTGGTCTCAAAAAACCTTTTAATACAAATAAAACGAATAACAATGAAATGAAGATATTTAAAAAATCCTTTTTGTTTAAGTTCATTACTAACACCAAGAAAAGAAACTATTTAAATAATTATTGAAATCATAATTTAATGCATAAACAACTCTTTCTAGCGGTTATATTAATTCTAATGTTTGTTTTACTATCAAATTTTGTTATTTATCAAATAAACACTGATAATTCAACTATAATTATTAATAATTTGGAAATAAAAGAGTTCAAGGACGTTATAACATTTAATATTGATACAACAAATAACACTTTTATTGATATTCTGGCTTGCAATAGATTAAGTTTAAGTGAGTTAGAACCAATAACTTGTATAGCTTCTTACAAAGGATTAGTAATGAATGATTCATTAAACACTTATTATGGTTTAATTGAACTATTTGAGAATGATAAATCATTGTCGTATATGCATCGATTTAATTACTTAGAGACAAACAATTCTTCGGGTTACTTTAACTTTTATGGTTTAACACCACTACTCGCCAATGGTTCAATTAACAAAACCGCCAGTGTTCAAGTTTACTCAAGAGGGGAAGATGTTAAAGTTTTAGGTGTTAAAATACCAATAGAAAATGTTTCAAAAGATGGTGTTTTAATAACTTTAAACAACCAGGCAGACCAGCAGCACCAGTTTTGTATAATTACTGATAAAAACCCTATATGTGTCAATACATTTTTTTATCAGAATATTATTGTTTATTTTCAAGGTTTTAACTTTAACATATGGTTTATTGCAGTTATCATAATCTTTTTAGTCAGCATAAAAATACTTAGCAAGAAAAACAAAAAATTTGAGAAAATCCCTGCTTACGCAATCTTGCTTTTAACAACATTATCATTTATCTGCTTGATATTTGATATAAAAGTTGCTAATTCAATTTTTATTATAGTTTTTTACTTATTTCTAATGTATGCATTTATCAATTTATTTAAATTTTAAGATTAACCTTAAGATTTTTTGGAGATTCTTATCAAGATTATTTGAATTATCTATAGAAAAACCAAGATAATTGATTAATTTATAATTTCTATCTTGGGTTTCATAAAATATGTATTTGTGTTTCTGGTCAACCTCTCTTTTCATGGCTAGTTTAGGTTTTAAAGACATAATAAAGGTTAAATCAGGTTTTGGCAATAGCTTTAAATAAACTTTTGAAAACCAATTAAAGATAAATCCATGGTACAAGAAACTCATAACAAAGTCATAAAAATAACGGTCACAAATTACGTAGTCATATTTCTTGAGTAAAGGTTTAATCTTCTTATGGTAATAAAATATATTATCAACCAAAGCCAAAAATGACCAGAATTTATAATAAAAAGGCTTTTTTATCTGATTAAGGATATTATCAGCATTTTTGTTCTTAAGATAATTCTTCAAAAATAAGTACTCAAATGGTTTTATCAAAGCAACTTTGCAACCCTTTTCTGTTAGATAATCAAAAGTCTTTTTAGCAAAAGTCGTCTTGCCAGACCCATCAACCCCAATAAAAGAAATTAACAAAATCACGGCCTCCCTGTTTTTGTTTTGCCTTTAAATAATAAATCCAAAAATATAGATAAATCTGCCATCACCGAATGATGAGTTAAACTATAAAACATTCTCTTAATTATAAAGGAAGGTCTTAAATAAAATTTTTTGTAAATCTTTCTTCTAAAATCATTCAAGATTTCAAAAGATAAATGGTCAGGTATATACAAAGGAAGCTCATTAATCTTTCCAGAAAAAATTTTATACCAAGTATTTTCATTAATCTTTCCTTCTTTCAATGCAGTCTTATAAATATCAGAACCAGGGAATAATACTGTTAGATGCACCCCAAAGATGGTTGGCTTTAATTCTAAGATAAAATTAAGAGTATCTTCTAACGAAGGAATATCTTCTTTTGGGAATCCCATCATAAAAAATGCATTTGTTTTGATACCTAAATTATTACAAATTTTGAAGGCTTGTAAATATTGTAAATTTTTAATATGTTTATTAATAACTTCAAAGCGAAGTTTTTCATTACCAGTTTCGACACCAAATGAGATCTCATCGCAACCCGCTTTTTTCATTAATGAAAGAATATTCTTATCAACCAAGTCTGCTCTTGTTTCACAAGCCCATGATATTTTTAATTGCTTTTTAATCATCATCTCGCATAGTAGTTTAACACGATTTTTATTTAAAGTAAACGTATCATCAGTAAACAAAACATAATCAATATTATATTTTTTGATATAAAAATTTATTTCCCTAATTACATTTTTTGGGGACCTCAACCTTACAGGCATTTTAATTTTACTACAATAAGAACAATTAAAAGGACAACCTCTTGAAGAATGTATTGTTACAAAATTCTTTGCATTTGGTATATAATACAAATTTCTATTGATAGACTCCCAATCAGGTAAAGGTAAATTATCCAAATTACTAACTGCTTCGCCAATGTACACTTTCTTAATTTTCTTTTTTGACAGAATATCCTTAACAATATTAGGAAAAACCGTCTCAGCTTCACCAACAACACAAAAATCAAAATAAGGAAATTTATTCATAAAAGAGGCATCATTACTTATGTGAGCGCCACCTAAACATATCTTAATATTTTTATTTTTTAATTTTAAACTCTTTGCTAACTGAATTGCCCCCCTGATTTGTGGTGTAGTAGCTGTTATCCCAATTACTTTAGGGTTTAATTTATCAATCTTGTCTGATAAATCATTTAGGTTAATCCTTTCTGCCAAAGCGTCAATAATATTAGCGCTAATATTATTCTTTTTTAAGACCGCAGACAAGTACATCAGACCCATAGGGGGATATATCGCAAAACCTTTCTTTTTTGGCACATCATAAAAATCTTCATGTGGATTAATTAACAAAACATCAACCATTAATGACACCTTCATAAATCTCCTTCAGATTGTTCGATAAATTATCTGCGTCATATTTTTTAATAAAAGCTGAACTTTCTTTTGACATTATGTTAAGTTTAAAATTATTATTAAGCAAATGAACTATCTTATTTGATAAATCTTTAAAATCTTCTTTTTTGAAGAGTAAAATCCCATTACTCTTTATCTCTTTTATCTCATTTAAATCAGCAGCCAATATTGGCAAACCAAAAGACATTGCTTCTAATAAAGTCAAAGGATTAGCAACAGTCCCATGGGATTCTACTTGAGGATGAACATATATAGTTGCGTTTTTGAACATTTGATATTTTGAAAAGATACCTTCTTTTATAATAAAATTCTTAGAATTATTAGTTAATTTCTTAATATTCAAAAGTCTATCCTCAAAATCATTAATATTGTATTTAGAAGTATAAATTACAAAATTTACATCTTTAATGTATTTTTTAACTTCTTTATATGATTTCACAAAATTGATGTAACCTTTTCTGTCTAATAAAGGACCTATGTACACTACTTTGTTATTTAACTTAAAACTTCTTTTTTTGGTATTTACACCAAAGGGCAAATATGAATAATTTATTCTCTTTTTGGCCAAACCTAAAGAATTAATTAAGGACCTTGCAGGGAAAATTATTTTATTTTGTTTAAACAATTTATACCAAAAAGGTTTATTTAAAAAACCTTTACCTTCAGAACAAATTGTACTAACAGATTTTAAATTAAACAATTTTGATAAAAAGAATCCCCTGATACTAAAAAAGGAATTTGAATAATAATCATGAATTATATCAAATTTGTATTTCTTGTGTAATCTTATAATGCTGAATAGTAATAAAATTTTATATAAATAATAACCAATGTGTTTTACAGACAATAATCTATTTTTAACAAAGTGAAATCTCACTTTAGATGTTTTTTCTTCTTTTTTAAACCAATTTTCATCATAATAAAAAGATGACCATCTTTTGGGGTCATCCCATAAACCTGGAGCAGTTAATATATGAACTTCAACCCCTTTTTTAACTAAATTTTTTTGTTGAAGATAATAAGCACTAGCACCAGACACTTCAATTGCTGGATACCAAACATTACTTATGCATGCAAGGACCCTCATTGTAACAAACCATCCTTACTTAAAAAATCAATATTAAAAGCCAGATATCCATTGTATTTATACCTTAAAAATCTCATTAGATTAACCAAGAAACCGGTTACTGAGTTATACATATTACTTAGGGATGGACTGCTAAAGAACTTATTAACATATAAATGTAAAACAACAGTCATTGGGTTATAATCAACTAATCTTAATTTGTTATAATTAATGGAGAACTCTTTAGACAAAATATGTTTATCACTCAAAAATTTGTACTTTGAATTAACCAAAGAAAGCAAATATTTAGCCCCACCCCACCAACCAAAACGAGAGGATTCCTGCTTAATATAACCAACATCAATCTTATTTTTCTCAAAAAGCTTATATAAATAATTAAACTCATAAAAAGACAAGTAATGATGCTGGAACAAAGAATGAGCCATTAAGATCAAAACTTCATCCTCAACCTTAGGAACTTTAAGATTAATACCAAAAAAGTTTGTATTTACTGCATTACGCATTATCTTACCTTCATCAAGAAGTTTAAACCCACCGCCGCCAAAACCAAAACCATCCCAACCAAGAAGATTATGAACATCAACCATAAAATCACCAGAATAACAATGAGACTCCTTATGAGGTCTGCGGCCAATCAAATAATTCTGTTTTTCTAACAGATTGATTGCCTTCAAATAATCTTTATTATCAGCGATTATTAAATCAAAATCATTGCTAAAACTCTTAAATGGCGGATTTGACTTTACTAAAACAAAATCAACATTATTAGCATTAAGAGAATTAACCACTCTCTTGAATTTTTTGATATTATCATCAAAACGCTTATCAAGAATCCTTAACAGATTTGTGGCTATTTTATTTTTACTGTCAATCCGCTTAAGGAACTGATACTCCATGTCCTGCTTGCAAAAAATCTTAATGTAACTGACTAATTCAGATGATTTAATCTTTCTATTACCAGTAAATGTATCAATTAATTGCTTATCCGAAATCATTTAGTTGCACCCATAAATATTGTGGCCATACCATTATCCTTATTGTACTCAAATTCTCTTTTTGATTCAAAAAAAGCCTTGAACGGTATTTCTCGATGAAAAACCCATTTAAATAAATACAACAAAACCATAGAAGACAATTCCCAAAAACCACCCGCTTTAATGAAAAAATCACTCTTCAAACGAGAAGATTTAATGAATCTCTTAAGATTACTTTCAGAATAATGCCTGTGACCAAAATACCAAGCAGGGTCCAGTAAATTTGAAAAAAAGTGTTTATTTGGAGTGGATAAAATAAGTCTGCCGCCGCGTTTAAGTAAACACCTAATCGTTTTAAACAACTCAATCTCCATATTCTTTGGGATATGCTCTAATACTTCAAAACAAACAATTAAATCAAAACTATTCGGTTTAAAGTCTTTTAGATTAGAAATCGAAGCTACAATAAATTTCGCCCGCTTATCTTTATAATTCTTCTTACAAAAAGCGACTGCATCAGGATTAGGATCAATAGCAATTATCTCCTTACAATTATTCTCCAAAGCAAATTTCTCAAACCAACCATAAGAACAACCAATATCAAGCACCCGCTTGTTATCAACATTACAAAGCGACACGCTTCTTTTATGTCGGCCAGTTAATCGCTCATTAATCTCGTTTGAATATTTTTTCATAATTAAATTTACCTACCCATGTTTAAATGATTTTTTATTTAAAAAATAATTCAAAGCAACCATTAATCTTGAATAATAAAGCCCAATCGTAAGAAAAGGGTGCCTTAAAATTCTTAAAAATTTACCATCCTCAAAAAAAACACAAAACAAACGATAAAAAGGGCTAAACTGCTTCTTGATATCAGCATCATATAAACCCCATTTATTAATATAACCATCAAAAGTGCCAACATACTTTTTTTTCTTTTCAAGATAATTACTAAACGTCATCCACTCCTCGTGATGAAATAAAGGTTTTTTCGTGATTCCAAGTTTAAAACCTGCTTTCTTAAGCGATTTAGTAAAATCCCAATCATCAGGACCAAAAGTGATATTCTTAACATCAAAGCCCCCAATAGCCTTAAAGGCAGACTTGCGAGTAAAACGAACACCGTCAATACAAGTTTCATTATAAAAACTACGCTCAAAGTTTCTAACCTTGCCAAAGAAACCATTACCAACCACGATTTCAGGAACAAATAAAGCGTCAAAATGATTAAGTTCAACAACTGCTTCTTTAATTAAATCTTTATCAAAAGTCATGTCAGCATCAGGAAAAAATATAATACCACCCTTAGATTTCTTAACACCAAGATTAACCTGTGCCCCACGAAAGTTTTTTACTTTATTTTTTTTATTTAAAACATAAACTCGTGCATACCGCCCAGCAATCTGACAAGTCCTATCAGAAGAACCATTATCAACAACAATTATTTCTATATTTTTATAAGACTGTTCCATAAGTGATTTAAGACAAACACCAATATTACGCTCTTCATTTTTTGTGGCAACAATAACCGAAACTTTAGGCTGATTCATTCAAGATACTCCTTAAAGCGTTATTAATATCATATTTTGGAGCCCAATCCAAAAGTTCTTTTGTTAAAGAAATATCAGAATAAAACTTATCAACTTCATTATCACGATTAGATGTGACGGAAAAAACAGATTTAGAGAATAACAAACTGACCACTAAATCAGCCACATCTTTAAGATTAGAACCACAGCCAGACCCGAGATTAAGAATGACCTTGCTAACACCCAAGGACTTAATTAAAGCATCAACAACATCACTAATGTAAATAAAGTCAATAATTTTTTCATGGCCAAAAACCTCAATATCTTCATTTGTTCTGGCAAGTTTAATAAACAAAGGAACAACACGATCCTTATCCCCAGAGCCAATAACATTACTAATTCTTAAGATTACATAATTCAAATTATTAGTTGAACGAATAATTGATTCGCCACAAATCTTAGAGGAAGCATAATTATTCTTCGGGTTAAGAGGATGCTGTAAATCAACAGGTAAGTAAATTGCGTCGCCATACACCTCACGCGAAGAGGAAAAAATCAATTTCTTGCCAAAAAGAGAACAATATTTAGCAACCAAATAAGTGCCTAGAATGTTATACTCAAAACACAAATCAGTTTTTTCAATAGCAGTCATAACTTGGGAGACAGCAGCTAAATGAAAAACAATATCTACATCCTTAATAAGCTCTTTAACAAGAGATTCATTAGAGACAGAACCTTCAAAAAATTTAACTTTGAGATTACTCATAACACTTTTAGGCCACCTAAAAAGATTATCTAAAACAATAACTTCATGACCATCTTTTAGTAAACGCTTAACTAAATGACGGCCAATAAAACCAGCACCACCAGTAACTAAAATTTTCATTGCTTGCCTCCAAAATCAGCCAAGTGCTTAAAAACCTGCTTAACACCACGAGAGATAAATTTTAAGTCATTAAGACTTCTTATACTAATAAGTTTACGCAGAACATACTTAGGTGAAAAAAACAATTTATATAAATCACGAGTAAAAATCTTAATCTGCTCTTCAGACAAATCGGATTTCATAACCTGGCGCCGCATATCATAATAATGCCATTGCTCAGGACCATCAAACAATAGCCAGCCATTGCTTTTACACTCAGAATAAAGAGGCGTGCCAGGATAAGGGATAACTATCGTTGCTTGAAGAGTATCAACCCAGCCATGGTTAAACAACATACTGGCCAAATGTATAGTACTTTTGGTATCAGTCACTGACTCCCAAGGATAACCAATCATGCAAGTAATATGAGGATCAAGACCTGCTTTCTTTGCCCACTCACAGCCAGCAGTTATATCACTCACTTTTATACCCTTGTTTAATCTATTAAGTGTTCGCTGGCTAGCACTCTCCAGACCAAACAACAAGAAGCGAAAACCTGCCTTGCGCATTAATCCATAATCATTAGGTTTCAAAGTGCCAAAACGCATATTGCAGTCAATTCTCACTTTTCTGTTAAGACCCGAATCAATCATCAAAGCGCAGAACTTTTTAAGCCAAGCGCCAACAGGGAAAGTGCCAGTATCATCCATAACTTCACGAACACCCAATTCTTCAACCAAGTACTTGACTTCATTAAACAATGATTCTGGTGAACGAGTCCTAAAACAAGGATAAAGAGTTGGCCATGAACAGAATTTACACTTACCCCACCAGCAGTCACGACCAGCCATCGTGTAAGTGCCAGGCGTGCTATGATAATTGCCATTATTGAAAGCATAATCACGCCAATGAGTAAGCTCACGATCAATAAATGGTAGTGAATTTAAATCATGATTAAGCTTGAATTTACCAGTTGAAATAACTCTTTTGCCAAAGCGGTAATAAATACCAGGCTTAAGTTTGGTTTTATTGCTTAAATGCTCGCACAAATTAAGAAGAAGAAAATCATAATCACCACCAGCCAAAACAAAATCAACCTTAGAGTGATTAAAAGATTCCTTAGGCAATGCAGTAACGTGATCACCAAACAAAACAATCTTGCACTTAGGATTAATACTCTTTAGGTCATTAATAATTCTCCAATGCTGTTCAACAACAGGCGTCTTAGTCTCAAAAGCAATAATATCAGGACTTAAATTCTTGAAATAAGATTTGAACTCATCATAAGATTTCATCTTAGCAATAGCATCAAACCAATAAACATCATAACCAGCGCGCTTCAACATAGTAGCTGCGTAAGCAGGAACAACAGGATAAATAGCAGAACAGCCCTCAAACCACTGGAACTGGCGGTTTTGACCTAACTGTGGCGTGCCAGGTCCTTTCAAAGGAGGCATTGTGATAAGAATCTTCATCGCTTAACACCCCAGATAAAACCTTTAATGAAAGCAAAACCATAAACAAAGTGAGTCAAGAAAATACTAATAAAAATAAGCGGTGATAAAAGCACATTTTTACGGACACTAGAATAAGCAAGACCAAAAAAATAAACTGCAAGAACTAACAAGTACAAAAACATAATAATTTGATTAAAAAAACTAAGAGCCAAACCAGACAAGAAAAATAAGAAGAATAATGAAGGAATAAAATAAGTAAAACGACGGGAAGTCTCAGGCAAAACTCTAGCAAAATAACCGCGGTGGGAGCCATAACCATAAATCTGCTTCAAATGAGGTTTAAACATTGCCCGACGATGATGAAAAACAACAACATCATTAGCGTATAAAACTTTTTTACCAGATAATTTGATAAGATTATTAACTAACTCAGTGTCCTCACCAGGCCATATCTTAGAATTAAACAATCTCATTTTAAGAGGAGCTCTCTTTAGGATAAGATTACAACTCTGATAATCATCAACAAAGCGGTTCTCTTTAGGTGTATACCTAAAGGCCAAACTGCCACTGCCAAGTCTTGACTCGAGAACATAACCGCCTGCTTTCTGCATCACTGAATCACTTGGTGGGGTTATTGCAGGCCCGCCAACACCAACAATATTACCACTCTCTAGATAATTAACAGCTTTCTTCAACCAATCACTTCGCGGATACGCATCATCATCAATAAAAGCGATAATGCTTGCATTAGAAGCCCTGATGCCCTCACCTCTCTTATAAGCAGGAGATTTATTACCGACAGGAATTATCCTAACTTTCTTATGAGGAAAACTAAAGTTTTCGGTTGGCACAACAATAATATCAAAAGAAGGGTAATCAAGATCAAGACACTTCTTAACAGTCTCACGTAAATGAACATTAGCCCTATGTGCAGCTATTACAATCGAAACTTTTGGGAATTTACGTATCATAATAATGTTTAATCCTCAATCGATAAAATATACCCAACATATCCATGAACATGTAATAAATATCACTTAATTTGATACGACTATTGAAACGCTGAAAACAAATCTCAACAGGAGCATCAGCAATTTTGTAACCTAACTGATTTGCATTAACAAGGAATTCCAAGTCAGCTGCATAACGCTTAACAAGTGATTTAGCAAACACGCGTTCAAGAACTTCTTTACGAAACAATTTGAGTCCTGCCTGAGTATCTTTTACTGGAAGACCAAAAAGCATTTTTTGAAAATAATAAAAACACTGACTTAAGAAACGCCTATGCCAAGGATAAACAATCTTAGACTCAGGATGGCGTTTATTACCAACAACAATATCTGCACTAGTCACTTGCTGAACTTCAAGAAAACACTTAATCTGACGAGGGTGCAAATCAAGGTCAGCATCAATAAAAGTAACAAAATCACCTTTAACAAACTTAAAACCATACTTCAAAGCACTGCCCTTACCACCATTACGTTTCTTAACCACCCGCAAACGCTTATCATTAACTGAACGCGCTACTTTAGCAGTAGCATCTGTAGAACCATCATCAACAACAATAACCTCAAAATCCTCTTGAAAAGAAGAAACAGTTCTAAGAGTTTCTTTTATAGTCTTAATTATATTACTAGCCTCATTAAAAGCAGGGATAACAATACTCAATTTCATTAATAAGAATTAAGCTTAACAGATATTTATAAATCCTGCTTTCTCAGTATTTTTGAGAATAACAAGAATAAAGAAAAAAAGAATAATATAACCAATAAACCAGTAGTAACAAAAGCAGCACCAATCAAACCATAAAAAGGAACTATAAATGACAATAATAAAACATCCAAAACAAATAAACCAATACCAAACAAACCAGCAACTTTATGCTCATTAACAGCCCATAAAGCATAAAGAAGAACAGTAAACAAAGCATAAAAACTATAACCAACAGAAAGCACTTTAAGAACAGGAATAGCCTCAATATATAAACCAGAATAAGTCAAATTGATAATAAACTCAGGGAACAACCAGAAAGCAATTAGACCAATCAAACAAATACCACTAGTATAAAATAAAGCCCACTTAAGATTTGAACGAAGTTTTTTAAGATTATTCAAAGCACCTTCTTTGCTAAACTCTGGAAAGAAAACAGCCAGAATAGAAGAGCTCATAAGAAAGGCCCTACAAAGAGTTACAGCAGCACCATAAAAACCAGCCTGCTCAGCGCCAAGAATTGAGCTGACAAAAAACAAATCAAAATACAAAACAAGATTGATAAAGAAATTAGTAAATAACACAGGTAAAGCAAAATTCAGAATATGAGAATTATTAATTTTAACGCGTTTATATTTAAAATACTGTAAAATAAAAGGCAAACACAAAAAGATAACACCAATACCTGAAAAGATTAATGCAAGAAAAGCACCAAAAGCACCAAAACCAATAAAAACAAACAAAATAACAAATATTAATTTAATCAAAGTTGACAATGAATTCACTAATGAAAAAGGATAAACCTTTCCAACCCCCTGAAGAGAATTAAATAATACAGAAGCAATACCGCTTATAGGCAAAGAAATAGCAACAATAATAATTAAATTAACCATACCACCACCAAGGAGTTCTGATAAAGGATAACTAAAAAGTATGTAAAAACACATGAAAATAATATTTAATATTAATGAAAATTTTAATAAACTCGCCAATAATGACTTAAGCTTTCCAAATTCTTTCTTAGCATTAAATTCAGCAGAAAATTTAACAAGTGAAGCAACAATAGCAGTAGAAGGAATAACTGTAACCCAAATAAGATTTAATACAACACCATAACGACCGTATTCAGCTGGTCCAAGGAAACGGCCAAGAAAAAAGTGGATAGCATAAGAAAATAAGAAGTTCAAAGCGGTTGCAATAAAAACAACAGCAGTTTTCTTAAAATACTTCATTATAAAAATGATGATAAATTGTTTTAAAACATTTACTTAAAGAACAGCATGCATAAGCAGTGACCGTCTTTTTTTATTTCAGCTTTGCTAAAAACGCATGGGCACTTGTTTTCAGGGATTAATTCGCGGCGGCAAGGACAATAACCATCTTTCTTGACAAGAGCGTCAAGCAAGTGCTCAACCGCTTCTTTATTTGGGTTAAAACTAATCCCCTCGCGCTTGGCGTAAGCCTCCAATCGCTGTCTTAAAAGCTCTTTTTCAGAAACCATTACAAGAAAATGATAATAAAAATACTTAAAAAGCTTTGTTAAATGAAGAAGGCTAATGAAAACAGCTATAATTACAGGCATTACAGGCCAGGACGGCAGTTACTTAGCAGAACTATTATTATCAAAAGGCTACAAGGTCTACGGCGTTGTCAGGCGCGCGAGCACTCCAAACACGAGCCGGATAGACCACATCAAAGACAGGCTTGAATTAAGGGAAGGCGACTTAACCGACAAAGCGTCAATCCAACGAATCATATTCGAGGCAGGACCAGACGAGTTCTACAACTTAGCGGCTCAGAGTTTTGTGCCAGTCAGCTGGACCAACCCAGAGTTAACAGCAGAGGCAACAGCTATCGGTGTACTAAAATGCTTAGACGCAATCAGGTACTACCAAGAGCATAGCGGCAAGAAAGTCAAGTTCTACCAAGCAGGCTCAAGCGAGCAGTTCGGTAAAGTAAGAGCAATGCCGCAAAACGAGGACACCCCATTCTACCCAAGAAGCCCTTACGGCGTGGCCAAAGTATTCGGCTACGAGATAACAAGAAATTACCGGGAGAGTTATGATATGTTCGCGGTCACAGGCTTACTATTCAATCACGAGAGCCCGCGCAGAGGCCTTGAGTTTGTGACAAGGAAGATAACAAGCACGCTCGCCAGAATAAAGAAAGGCGCTGATGAATTGCTTGAGATAGGCAACCTTGAAGCAAAGCGCGACTGGGGTTTCAGCGGCGACTACGTCAAAGCAATGTGGCTAATGCTACAGCAGGATAAGCCAAAAGATTATGTTATTGCAACAGGCGAGCAACACTCAGTCAGGGAGTTCATTGAATTATCATGCAAGCACGCCGGCCTGGATATTACATGGCGCAATGAAGGCGTGAACGAGGAAGGCGTTGACGAGAAAGGCAAAGTCATTGTTAAAGTATCAGAGAAGTACTTCAGACCAGCTGAAGTTGACACACTACTCGGTGACGCGAGCAAAGCCAAGAAAGAACTAAACTGGGCGCCTGAAACAAGCTTTGAAGGCTTGGTTAAAATGATGGTTGAAAGCGACCTAAAATGAAATTCTTAGTTACTGGCAGCAGGGGATTCATCGGCTCTTGGTTACTAAAAGAACTGCCAAACGCTGTTGGCATTGACAGCAGAGACTGCGACATCAGGGATTATGACAAACTAAAAGAAGTGATTAAAAGAGAACAACCAACACACCTTATTCACTTAGCAGCAATAGTTAGCCCAAAAATACTAAGCGAGCAACCGGAATTGGCCTGGGAAGTTAATGTCAAAGGAACAAAGAACGTATTAAAGATTTGTAAAGAACTTGGCATCAAGGCAGCAATAATGAGCACTGCGTTGGCTTACAAAGAAACAGGCAGGTCATTAAAAGAAAACGACGCACTAAAAGAAGATGGCAATGTTTACATTAAAAGCAAAGTGGAAAACGAGCGGCAGGCAAAAGAGTATGGTGCAGTAATAATCAGGACTTTTGACCAGGAAGGACCTGGCAGGCCAGAGGAATACTTCACAGGCATGGCAATCAGGTCAGCTTTAAACGGAAAACAACTGGACTTATGGCAACCCAACACAACAAGGGAGTTCATGGACGTGCGCGACGGGGCGCGAGGAATCAGGACGATATGTGAAAAAGGAATTCCGGGTGAAGTTTATAACTTAAGCACTGGCGACGGAGTCAAAAAAGAGGATTATGTTAAGAAAGTGGAAGAAGTGCTTGGCAAAAAAATTGATTACATCATAGCAAAGGATGAATCAGAAGAAATGCTGGTCGGCGACAACACTAAACTAAAAGCGCTTGGCTGGACAAGACAACACTCAATTGAGGAAACAATCAGGGACCAAGCTGAAAGCAAGAGAATCAAATTAATGAAATCAACTTTTTACAATGAAACTGAAACCAAGAAAGAATTATGTAATTTTATTATGGGCGCGGACAAATTAAGTATGGGCGACAAGTGCCGCGAGTTCGAGCAAGCATTCGCCAAATGGCAAGGCAGGACCAATGCAGTAATGGTTAATAGCGGCAGTTCAGCTAACTTAGCAATACTGCAGGCACTGCTCAATATGAAATTAATAAAACGAGGCGACAGCGTCGGGTTCTCAGCATTAACCTGGGCCACTAACTTAATGCCAATAATGCAGTTAGGCTTAAACCCTGTGCCAATTGATGTTTCTCTTGAAACACTAAACGTTAGCTTAGAAACACTCAAGCAAGCGCCTGAAATGAGATTATTATTCCTGACAAACTTACTGGGCTTCTGCTCAGACATAGATAAGATAGCTAATTACTGCAAAGAAAAAGAAATCATACTGATTGAAGATAATTGTGAGTCACTGGGCAGTGAGTTAGGCAGAAAGAAACTAGGGAACTTCGGACGCGCTAGCACATTCTCATTCTTTGTCGGGCACCACATGTCAACCATTGAAGGAGGTATGATATGCACTGATGACAACGAACTAAAAGACATGCTCACAATGGTCCGGGCTCACGGCTGGACAAGGGATGCGAGCCAGGAGAAAAGAACTGAATTAATGAATAAGAGCAGCGGGTTCTACGAAAAGTACACATTCCATTATTTAGGTTATAATATTAGGCCAACCGAGATGAACGCTTTCATCGGCTTAAAACAATTAAGTTACTTAAATGAAATAAATGACATTAGACGCAAGAATTACGAGCAATTCAATGAATGCGCTGCAAGCAATGATGATTTTTTAAAATTAAACATGAACCACATGAACTACATATCAAATTTTGCTTACCCAATAATATGCAAAGACAAGAAAACACTAATTGATTACAGAAAAAAATTTGATGATAATAGAATTGAGATTAGACCAATAGTTGGCGGCTCAATGGTTGAGCAACCATTCTTCAAAGAGCATCTGACTGAAAAAGGAATAAGTTATAATTGTCCTAACGCTAAGAAAATACACGAGCAAGGGTTCTACTTTCCTAATAACCCTGAATTAACCAGCGAGGAGAAAAAACTAATATGCAGCCTGATAAAAAAATAGTGATAATATCAGACTTTGCTTACCCTATTACAGGCGGAACCGAGAAATACGTTTTTGAGGAAGCAGAATTCTTAGCTAAGACTAATAAAGTAAGAATCATCAGCCCTGTCTGGAGCCCAAAAAACAAAGCAGAGAACTTCAAGTACAGAAAATTCTCAAAAAATCTGGATATGATAAGATTCAAAGGCTTGTTAAGAAGGAATAAAATAATCAAGCCATTAAAATTTCTCTGGAACTTAATCAGGTATTGCAGGGATTGCGATGTAATTAATGGACATTATTACAGTAACGCGCTGGTGGCGATATTATTCGCGAAATTATTCAGGAAGAAATCAGTCATCACGTTATACGAAGTTGAGAATTTAATGGGCAGGCGGGCAGTTAAATTACTAAACAAAGCAGACCAGATTATAGTTATTAGTGATTCATTAAAAGAGTACGCTGAGAAAGCAGGACTAAGGAATGTTGAAGTAATCAGCCCTTGGATTGAGATTAAAGACGAGAAGTTTAATCAAAACAAACTAAAAGAACAATATGGCCTGAAAGGCAAGAAAATAATACTATTCATTGGCCGGATAATCAAGACCAAAGGTGTTGAGTACTTGATAAAGGCAATGCCCGAGGTTAAGAAGAAATGCTCAAACGCTCACTTAGTGATGATTGGCAACAAAATAGACCAGGAACTGCTTGAACTGCCAGCCAAACTAGGAATAGCAGAAGCTTGCGAATTCAAGGGTTTCGTGACTGAAAAAGAGAAAGAAGACTACTGCAAGTTATGCGACACACTAGTCTACCCGCCGTACGTTAAAGGAGGGTTCGGGTTCGTCTTATTAGAAGCCATGAAGTATGGCAAAACAGTGATTGGCAGTGATAACTGGGGTGTGCCTGACGCAGTCGGTGACGCAGGAATAATAATACCACAAAAAAATCAAGCAGCAATGAACAAAGCATTAATAACAATACTAACCAATGATAAAATAAGAAATGATTACGCCAAGAAAGCAATAACACAAGCCAAACGATTTGAGAAGAAAAAAGTACTAAATGAATTCAAGAAGATACTGCTTGAGTAAAGCTTAAAAAGTGCTAGTTGTAAACAATTCTTTAAACAATACTTAATAAAAAAGCATAAAAGCGCGTAATAACGCAGATAAATAATGAACAGAGTTTATGCTAAAAAAACAAAAGACCTTGAAAAAGACATTAAACAACTAATAAAACAATTAGGCATCAACAAGGAACCAGAAGGCTCAAAATTATTCATTAAAATTAACCTATCACTTGACAGGGATTACCCCGGCACAACCACCAGACCTGATTTCCTTGAGATATTAATCAAAGAATTAAGCAAGAAATATAATGTGAGCGCAGGGGATGCTGACTCAACCTCAAACAGCGCTGACCTAGCATTAAAAGTAACAGGCACAGGCCAAGCAATAATTAATGCAGGCGGAACACCAATCAACCTAAGCAAAGACAAGAAAACACTAATTAAGAATGATAAGTGCCGCTGGCTAAAACACGTTTGGATGCCATCAAGCATAATCAACGCAGACTGCGTGATAAGCCTTGCCTTACTAAAAACACACGTGTTCACGACAATGACAGGCACAATCAAAAACATGTTTGGCTCATTACCTGGCATGAAAATATTATACCACCCAAGATTAAACGAGGCAATACATGACTCGTTAATGATAACCAAACCAGATTACGCAATAATTGACGGCCGAGTAGGCATGGAAGGCAGAGGCCCGGTTGAAGGAACACCAGTCAAAACAGGCATGATACTTGGTAGTGACAATTTAATCTCATGCGACTCAGAAGCAGCATGCATAATGGGTTTCAAACCTGAATTAATCAAACACTTATCAATCTGCAATCAATCAATAAAAGGCTTTGATTACAAACTAATTGGGCATAAAATAAGACAACACTACAAACCAGCAAACAAAGGAATCATTGACCAATTACAAGAATTAAGCTTGAAAAATAAAGCATTAACTTACTTATGTTATAAAACACCCTTATTCAAAGCAATAAAAGGCACAGCAAAAACATTAAAAGACCTTGGCAGGTGGAGAAGGAACAAATGAAGAAACTAAAAATAATACTGCCAACACTCAACGAGGAGAAAGCAATAATCAAAGTAATAAAAGCCATTCCCACCAACGCCCTAAAAAAACTTGGCTACGAGACAAGTGTATTAGTAATAGATGGCAACAGCAAGGATAACACTATTAAATTAGCAAAAGCACAAGGCGCCCAAGTGATAACACAGAAAGGTAAAGGCAAAGGAGATGCAATAAAAACAGTGTTCAGGGAACTAAAAAACAAGACACCAGACATAACAATAATGTTAGACGCTGATTACACTTATGACCCAAAAGACATGCCAGCAATGATACTGCCATTAATTATTGGCGACGCTGACGTAACAATAGGGGCGCGTGAAGGCAGAACACACTATGTAGGTAACAAGATACTAACTGGGCTAGCTAACATTGCATTCAAGAATAACACAACTGACTTATGCACTGGTTACTGGGCTTTTGACAGCAAAGCAATCAAGATGATAGATATCAGCGCCAATGGCTTTGACCTTGAAACTGATTTATTCGCGCAAATAAACAAACATGAACTAAGAATCAAAGCAGTAACAATCAAGTACCGAAAACGAATCGGTGAAAGCAAACTAAGGAATAAAGATGCAATAAAAATCATGGCACGATTAATTAGGAATATTAGGGATTGGAACCCAATAATATTATTTGGCACAATAGGGCTCACAGCAATAATAACCGCTTTATTCTTCGGCGCCAGAGTAGTGCAAGATTATGTGTTTAATGGTTACATACAAGGTATTGGAACATTCTTACTAACAGTCTTTTTAGGTTTTAGCGGCTTATTCATGATAGGAATAGGCTTAATCCTCGACCTTATTGAGCGACGAACGTAAAGAGAATAATTGGGCTAAATAATCCTTCATCACTTTATTAGATAATTTTGATTCACCAATAGCGCGATTCTCAAAAACATAAGGCACTTCAGCCACACTCAAAGGCATAGCTCGAGCGTATAACTCAAGCATTATCTTATAACCAATAGGATTAATACTGTCCTTAACGCGGTCAAAAACACTCTTGCGAATAACAAAATAACCGCTCATCGGGTCAGAAATGGACACGCCAAGAAAAGCTCTAGCAAGAGTGCAAGCACCCTGACTAATTAACTTACGCTTAAGACCCCAACCATTAACACTTGAACGAGTGCCAACAGCCATTTCATAATCACCCTGAACACACTTAATTAACTCAAGTAATATTTCAGGGTCATGACTTAAATCAGCATCCATCACGCCCAAAACATCACCGCGAGCCTTATCAAAACCAGCAATAACAGCGCTAGATAAACCACGAGCTTTCTTGCGAACAATAACTCTCACGCGATTATTAGAATAATGATAATTAAGCACCTCAGACGCGGTGCCATCAGGCGAGTCATCATCAACCACTAATATTTCATAATCAACAACCTTCAAGACATCAGTAACAGCGTCCAGCAAAGGCTTAATGTTATCCTTCTCATTATAAGTTGGTATTATCAAACTAAACATTAAGATAAACCATGAAAATTGTATATTAAAAAGATTTTGCTGTCAAACCATTTAGTAAAGCAATAAACCCAACGTAAAATTACTTTTTATTTTTAAATTTATCAGAAATTAACTCCCACTCCTCAGCAGCAGAATTAATATCACTATCAGAAGCTTTCAGAAACCATTCATGCAAGGCTTTAAGATAAGTAAGCGGGCTACCCATATCAAGTAAACTGCCTTTAATTGAATGGCCAGAAAACTTAAAACCCTTAGACAACGCGAGTTTAATGGCATCACTCAAGTGATACTCACCATCAACATCAGTCAAGTATAATTCATCAATGATTTTAAACAAGACATCTTTCTTAAAAATATAAACTGGAATAAGGGCTTCAACAAACCCATCATTAGTAAAATCTCTTAACAAACTAGCAGAAGGTTTCTCGTAAATACTTGTTATTAATTCATCATCAATCAATGCCACCCCATAAGGGTATTTATCAGACCCATCTGGAATAACTGCTTTTAACTTCTTAAAAGCAATTGCACCAGCATAATTAGGGTCATCCTTAAAATGCTCAAACTGGGTTTTAAGGGTTAACAAATCATCTGACATTGATAACAAAGTATCACCAAAAAGCACAACAACATTATCAGCAGATGAATAACGAGCTGTGTTAGCACTCTTTATGCCACCAGCATCACCATCAAGCACTTGCTGAAAATCATAAGAAACATTAACCCCAAAAGTCTTGCCATCACCAACATGCTCCTGAATATTATACTTACCCTCACCAACAACTATGTTAACGTGATTAACGCCAAGCAGTTTTAACGCGTCAATAGAGTGAACAATAATTGATTTATTAACAAACGGCAACATCTCCTTAGGACTAAAAGGACGCATTCGAGTCCCCTTACCTGCACCAAGTATTAAACCAAAATAGTTCATTAAATAACAATTTACACTTTATGCTTAAAAAAGGTTTCCTTAACATAAACTTAATAATATAAGATTAATTCACTTTTTTGGTGGAACAAGCAACATTATTATTGTATATTTTATTAAGTGTCAGCTTAAACAGTATTGGACAAGTGGTCTGGCGCAAAGGGGCTGGCGGTGCGTTAAAAAAAATTAGTATTAAAAACATCATCAAGATGCTGATGAAACCATTAGTTATCATGGGCTTATGCATCTACGTCTTATCAGCATTATTATGGATAATGGTACTAAGCAACACAGAAGTCAGTTATGCCTTCCCATTCATAGCATTAGGTTACGTGATAGTCGCGATAATGAGTAAGTTCTTGCTTAAAGAAGAAATAAAGCCAATGAGGATACTAGGCATAATAATCATTGTTTCAGGAGTCATTATTGTTGGGGTGAGCATGTGAAAAAAAACGTTTTCGTAATGATAATAATGAGCACGCTACTAAGCGTGACTGCTCAATTAATCCTAAAAACAGGCATGAATGATTACGGCAGCATTAACTTAGGTTTAGACATAATAAAAGCAGTCTTTCACCCACTAGTATTCATTGGCTTAATCACTTACTTCTTCTCAGCAGTACTATGGATAATGGTACTAAGTAAAGTAGAAGTCAGTTACGCCTACCCCTTCGCAGCACTAGGCTACGTGATAGTGACTTTTTTAGGCTGGTTATTATTAAATGAATCAGTAAACGCGTTAAGAATAATTGGTGTTATAACAATAATAACTGGTGTTTACGTGGTGAGCAAGAGTAAATGAGCAACACTTACGAAGTTATTGGCAATATTGCTGTCGTGGCAGAAGACAGTCAGTTAGGCAAGGAATTAATTAAACAAAAGAATATCACAACTGTTGCTAAGCGGACTGGCGAAGTCAGCGGCAAGTACCGCATCAAAAAAGTAAAAGTCATCCTAGGCGAGAAAACTACTAAGACCATTCATAAAGAGAATGGCGTTAGACTAAAAATTGACCTTAACAAAGCGTATTTTAGCCCGCGATTACAAACTGAGCGGCAAAGAGTAATGGAACAAGTAAAGGCTGGTGAAGTAATCATTGACATGTTCGCGGGCGTCGGACCATACAGCATTGCAATAGCCAAGAAAGCAAAAATGGTCTACGCAATAGACCACAATCAATCTGCAATAAAATTACTTGAAGAAAACATCACACTAAACAAACTAACAAACATTAAAGCGATGAAAGGCGATGCGCTGGAATTAATTAAATCACTACCAAAAGCAGACCGAATAATAATGAATGCCCCGCGACAAAACAATCAAGCTTCATTAGATGCTGCAAAAGAAAAACTCAAGCGCGGCGGAATTATTCATTATTACACAACAACAGAAGCCAAACCAGTAAATACTAAAGGCTTTAAATTACTGAAGAAAAAACGAGTAATTGATTACGCACCAGGCAAGAGCCATGAATGCTTAGACTTAAAAAAGAAACTGATTAGTATATTATGACATGCGCTTTAGAGAAAAATTAAGCAAGACCACAGGCATTAAAGAAATATTACTACCAAACGGTTACCAGATGATTGGTGACATAATGATACTTAATTTAAGTTCAAGTGTTAATGCTAAAAAAATAGCTAAAGCAGCCAGTAAGTTAGTGCCTTGCAAAACAATAATGATGAAAACAGATATTATTACAGGCGAGTTCAGGGCGCCTCAATTAAAAAAATTATGGGGCAAAGAAACAATAACAACCCACCACGAGCATGAATGCTTATTTGAACTTGACGTAACAAAAGTTATGTGGGCTAAAGGCAATCTTAATGAGCGCAAACGAATCGCGTCACTACCAAAAGCAGGCGAGAGAATACTTGACATGTTCGCAGGACTGGGTTATTTCACAATCCCAATAGGAGTTCATAACCCAAATGTTAATATTACTTCAATTGAGAAGAATCCTGAAGCATACAAGTATTTATGCCAAAACATTAAGTTAAACAAACTAACTAACGTCACACCAATACTAGGAGACTCAATGATTGAAGCACCCAAGCACAAAGCTGACCGAATAATGATGGGCTACATTCCTGAACCACACGAGTTCCTTGCTAGCGCTTTCAAAGCATTAAAAGACAAAGGAGTAATTCACTATGAAGGGATTAGGTCAGCAGGCAAAGAAGAATCATTATTTGAACCAGTCAACGAAGAAGGAATAAAACAAGGCTACAAATGCGAGTTATTGCACACACAATTAGTCAAGAAGTACGGGCCAAAAAATAACCACGTAGTGGTTGATGTTTTGTGTTATAAATAATTTTATAAAGCGCTTGATTAATTCATAATCACATGAAAGAAATTGAGGCTAAGTTTAGGTTAATTAATGCTGATGAGTTCAGGGCTTTGCTAGAATTAAAAGGTTTTAGATTAATTAACCAAGGCACTAATGAAGATAATTATTACACTGACCCTGATGGGTCTTTCATTACTGACCGCGTTTGCCTGCGATTAAGAAAGAAAAATAATGAAACAGTGTTCACTTTCAAGCCAAAACGAAAACAGGAACAAGACGTCGCAGTGATTGATGAAATTGAATTCAAAGTTGATGATTTTTATAAAATGGAACAAACACTCAAAGGACTTGGTTACTTGAAAGCAGTCTCCTTTGAAAAGAACAGGGAAACATATGAGAAAGATGGATTAAAAATATGCTTGGATAATGTTAAGGAATTAGGTTGGTTTGCTGAGCTAGAAATAATGAGCGATGACGAAGAACAAGCAATAAACAAAATAAACATGATGAGCGCTGAATTAAACTTAACACAACGAGAAAAACATAATTACCGAGATTTAATACTACTAAAAAACGAATCAAGTTGGCAGGACAAGATAGAAAAAGACCAATAATATCAATGAACAATTAATGAGAGAAATAAAGTTTGGCAGCCATTATTGCCGGTTATTCAACAAGGATGACAACGAATTATTAAAGCTAGCCAAGAAACTAGGTATGGATGAAGAAGATATTGAAGACTTATTAGAAGAACAAAGGCCTAACATGCTTAACTTTAATGATTATTCAATAATCACTTTATTATTCCCTAACATGAAAACCATCAAGAACGGTGAATTCATGATACAAGTAACGCTTATCCTAACAAAAAAAGGGGTTAATATGATAGTTAATGAGGATAATAAAATAACCAACAAAGCTTTTGATGATTTAAATAAAATAAAATTTGAAGGCATCACAAGCTTAGTGTCACATTTAATTGACTCAATCAGGGAAGAATCAATAGAAATCCTTGATAAAGTTGAGATTTACCTTAACAAAAAAGAACGCGAGATAATTCACGGTAAGCGGGATAAAAAATTATTAATTAAAATGCATGACTTAAGAGAAACTTTTTACTTCATTAGCAAGGGGGTTATTGGGAATGTTGAGGTAATAAGAGAATTATTAACCAAAAAAACCAAGTTCATTAATCCAACATATTTTAGCGAGCATCAAGAGGACCGCGCATTATACTTCATTGACTTAATTGATTACTTAAGAGAGTCAGTTAGAACTAACATTGAAACTTATGTATCATTAATGTCACACCGATTAAATGAGCAAATGTATAAAATAACAATCCTAGGTTCAATACTATTAATACCAACCATCCTAAGCAGTTTTTTTGGCATGAATGTTGAATTACCAGCTATTGGTTTTTGGAGTATCATTGGGGTAAGCGTGTTATTATCAACAATTATATACTTATTCTTAAGAAATCATTAGAAAAAAGTTTATAAAATGTTTTACTATTTAATCCTTAAATAATGATGACTGTGAAAAAAGCAAACAAGAAGTTTACCACAGGCATGACTAAATTCTTTTACACAATGTAAATAATGCATTGTGTTGGAGTGTTTTTTATGACGATTCAACAATTAATTAGTGGGCCTGTAATTGAGGAAAAAATAGTTACTTTGAATAATAAGTCTTACACTGAGACAGCAAGATTATTAGAAGAATTAGTTAATCTTGGCTCAAGAATTTATTTTGAATTAAACAAAGACCAAGACTGGCTTAGTTTATCCAAAGAGTTAAAAACATGGCATAAAGTTATTTCAAGAAAAACCTTTGATGAATGGCAGACAAAAGGGCAGTTAGATTATTGTTTATTACAAGATGACCAACATTTAGTTATACTCCCACCAAACGCGGTTAAGCAATTAAACTTAAGTTTTTATAACTAAGATAACTCAAAAAAATATCTATGACACTAACGATTAATTTAAGCAGAGTAAAGAATAATTACTTGCGCTTAAAAGAATCACTACCGCAAGCATTAATTTTTTACGCAATAAAAGCTAATTATGACAAACAAATATTAAAGACATTATCTAACCTTGATTGTGGCGCTGAAGTATGCAGTGAATATGAGTATACACTCGCAAGGAAAGCGGGTTTCAAGCGAATAATGATTAACGGTTTTGTTAAACCACTCAAATGCTTTATGCAAAACGCAGAGTCAATCAGTCAAGAAATCAGAGGTCTGCGAGGCGCTAGGATGAGAATCAAGCAGGATAGTAAAGTTGGACTAAGTGAAGATGAAATACTCTGCTGTCACTGGGATTGCATTTCATTCCACACAAGCAGGGCGAGAATAAATGAGTGGAAGGAATTACTCGATAAAGCAATAATATTATCAGAGAAAACGCGCGCAAAATACATTAACGCTGGCGGGGGAATTAATCAAGAAAGAATAAATGAATTAAAGAAAATTAAGAAAAAAATAATTATTGAACCGGGTCGCGAGTTAGTTGAGAACGCGGGTGAACTAACAAGCAAGGTACTCGCAGTCAAAGGTAATAATGTGATAATAAGCACTGGCATTAATTTCTTCAACAAACTAAGCATGAGCAAATACAACATAGACGTTGTTGGTCGAGAACAAGACAAGCGAACAATGACATACCAAGTCTGCGGCCCAATACCAACTGATATTGACTCAATAGGCAATTATAACTTACCCGAAGTCAAGGCTGGCGACACGCTAAGAATCAAGAACTGCGGAGCATACACTCTCAGTACAGCAAACAATTGGACGAGACTAAAGCCAAGAATAAAGTATGATTAATCACTGAGTGCTTTGATTGCTTCCTCTTCCATGAAGTGAAGTTTCTTAGCAGGAATCACAACACAGAACGGTGGCTCACCCCACTTGAACCGCTTCAGGGTTGAAGCAGCGCCATACTTAATTAACTCATCAGGATAACCCAATCGAGCGCAACCAATAAAACGATTCTTCAAGAAATGCTTAGTGTCAGCATCCTCAATAATCTTAATCGCCTCAGGAATAGTCATGTAACCATGAGCATCACTCTTAACATCCAATAAACAAAGCGTATGAGCATTAACAGACTGATTATCCTTAATTAAATCATAAAAACTCTTAGGGTTAAAATCCTTAGACGGAAAAGGAATACTAGCAGTCTTGCCAAATTTATACAAACTAAGACCAGAGCGCGCCACAGCAGTAAACACGCTCGAACCATTAATCACTGAGTACTTAACTTTTGATTTAATGCAATCAAGAACAATAGACACGTGTGTTGTGGCTGATAAAGGGTCACCCTGAACCAATAAAGCAACGTTCTTCTTCTTAGCTAAAGTAATAAACTCAGACTTAGATTCAACATCCTCGCGCGATAAAACCATAATACTCTTACCTAACAAATCCTCAAACTCCTTTAACCGACCAAAAACACCAGTATAACCCTCAAGGTAAACGTAATCACAATTCTCAAGCGCGGTGAAAGCCCTCAACGACAAATCAAACTCCCGGCCAAGCCCCAAACCAACCAAGTATAACATATTAAAATAATTAAAGGAAGCACTCATTAATAAGTTTTAATGATAGAAACAATAATCTGGGTAATCGCTTTTGCCTGCCTGATTATCGCAAGCTTATACGACTTAAAGTGCCGTTACGTGCCTGACTACGCTAGTTACTCATTTATCATGATAGCAGTGATTGCGCGATTAATATTATTCTTTGAAACAAATAATCTTCTAGTATTAACTATGAGTATTTACGCAGGCTTAACTGTTGGGTTATTCAGTTACGCAATGTACAAATTAGGCTCTTGGGGTGGAGGTGATGTTAAAATGATAATTGGCACATCAATACTAATCGCTTGGTTGCCGGGAGAATTAATCCCATCATTCATCAGTTACTTATCAAACATATTAATAATAGGCGCGTTATACACCCTGCCAATAACAATAATCATTGGGTTAAAGAATAAGTGCAAGGCATCAAAAAAAGATAAAATACTAATGATTATTGGCGCAGTCAGCGCGGCAATAATACTCACATTAACAGGAACAATGATAGGTTTACTAATAGCCACAACAATATTCCTGACCTGCTCAATCAATTATTTAAAACGAGTTGAAAGCAAGTGCATGGTTAAACCAGCAAACATGAAAACATTAATGGATGGTGACTGGCTGGTTAATGAAATCAAAGTTGGGCAAAAAATAATCACGCCAAAAAAAGAAGGCTTAACAAAAGCAGAAGCTGAGCAAATAAAAGATTGGTGGGCTAAAGGTAAGTTAAAAGAAAAACCATTAATCAAAGAGGGACTGCCTTTTGTGCCGGCATTATTACTTGCGTTAATACCAACAATATTAGGTGTTAACTTAATAATAATGCTAATTCAGTAAACAGGAACTCTTGGTTTGCGCTTAATTACTTTCTCATCAACTATTTTTTCATGAATAACTTTTGGTTGTGGTGCTGACACAACAACCGGCACTGACTTAATAGCCTCAGCCACTTTAGCCCCAAGAGCAACTAATTTTTCAGGCTCTACTTGCTTTGGTTCCCAATTAATAATCACTTTATCATCCTTGAACCGTGGGACAACGTAAACAATTAAGTGATCACTACGCTGACCAGCCAAAGTGCCAAGCGAGTAAACAGCGTTAACGCCTTCACAACCAAGTGATTGAGTTAAAGCAATAGTCACTGACCTAACAATACTAAATAACTTACCTGTCTCACTAGGTGATAATTCGCGAATGTCTTTAGCATGCTTCTTAGTAGTAACAACAACTTGACCCGGGTTAGCGGGATTAATATCAAGCACAGCGATAAAAGAATCATCTTCATAAACCTTAATGCTCTGAATTTTACCAGCAGCAATACCACACCATAAACAATCAGCCATTAAAATATCAAAAAATGATAAATTATTAAATAAGTTACTAAAAATAAGAGGAAATAATGATTAAATTAGTTAAAAAAAGTATTAAGGCAATTAATCAAGCGAATTAAATGAATGCCTCAAAAACTAAGAAACAGTATTAGAACACACAAAAGTAAAATAGCAATGTTTAAAAAGGCCTTAGAAAATCCATATTATCTATGGAGAATCGGGAAAAAGCAGTAAGCAAATATGAAGAACTCAAAACCAAGTATAGCTTACCAGAGTTAGCTGAACTTGAAGATGAGTTTGACTTTGAACTAGATGATGATTCAGCCATAATCAAAACAATCATCAACCAGATATGGGATAAAGTATCAAGTATAAAATCATACATAGAAGGCATACTACACCCACAAAGGTATTGCTGCATTATTGAAACAAAATTCTTAAACAACAAAGAAAAAGAGAAAGTCTTTGATTTCTACAAGAAAATAATGGCTGATTACTGGAAGACAGTTAAATCAACCTTTGGAAGTCAAGAAGAAAAAATCAACCAAGTAAGAGAAACTTATGAGTTCTACAAAAAAGTAAAGAAGTTCTCCAATGAATACTTAAACAGGATGATAAAAGGTTGGGAAGAAGAGGAAGAAAAAGAACCTAAAGAAGAGTACATTAATTAAAATTTAATGCGCTTTAACAAATCTAACAAAAAAGGCTTAGCACGAGTGACCTCACGTTTAACATCAAAACATACTTTACCATCAAGAACATAAGGCCCATTAACCGCTTTCTTAGAAATAAAAGAATCAAGGTGAGCTGGCTCAATAGTAACTGGTGGCCCAACCACTCGCTTAGTAAGCGGAAGTGAATCGCGCTCCAACTCAAAATAAACTGTCCCATCAGTTAGGAAGCCATAATCATAAACAATGAAGTCAGCCACTTCAAGCAATGACTTAACTTGTTTTAATTGGCGCGACAACTTAGAGAAGAACACATCAGGCTTGCCTTTAACAACAAATTGATGAATGAATAAAGGATGACCGCGGTCAATTGCTAAGTCAGTCAAGACCTTAACACTTAATGGCTTAACCCTGAAAAAATTGATTGTTGGTTTGCGCAAGAACAATCGGGCGTTCAATAAGAATTTATTAAATGAATCATGATTAAGGCCTGCAGCTGCGTTACGCGTAGCAAGAACAGGGTCAACAATTACTACTGGTGATAATAACTTATTGACCTTAAGCGTTGCCAAAGCCTTACTAACTGAAGTATAATAACCCTCAGCATCAACAAACAATGAGCCATCACAATGCTCAATGAATTCAAGGAAACGCTTGAAACCACCAAAGTGAAGGATTAATAACTCAGTCACGTAACCACTAAAACCATTAATATGTGATTCAGCGCCGTAAACACCGCAAGCTTTGAAGAATTGTTTTAATAACAAGACGTCAGTGCGCAAGGAATCATTAATCCGAGCATTAATGTAATCAACATGAAAGTAACTAGCGTCCATTGAATTAAGAGCTTCTGAGGGGTCATTAATTAATAACACAGGGATTAACTCAACGATTAAACCATTAATATTAACATTATAATAATCGCGCGAGCCATGAATAACCAACGCGTTAGGGAACGCATCAAGAACAATTTGTGAAAATAATTTTAACTCAGTTTCGCTTCGAAAACGAATGAAAAAGTCAAGGTCATGCGAGTCCCGCAGAAAAGTGCGCTTAGCAAAACTACCGCCAGGGAAAACCTGAGCAGTAACACCAGCTTTAATTAAAGATTTATTAAGAGAAGAAGAAACTAAAAACACTACCTTTTTAAGGAGAAGCAATTCTTCACTTGTCGGAGTTACCTCGCGCGAGACTTTATTAACAACCTCAATAAAACTGCTCATAAGAATTTAAAAAAACAGGCGAGATTAATAAAAGATTCCATAAAGAAAAATAATGATAACACAAGGGGGAGGTTAACTCAAAGGAGGGGGAATGTGTCCCCCGCCTGAGTTAATAAAAGATTCCATAAAGAAAAATGATTGACCAAGAATTATATAAAATATTAACTGAAAGAGGAGTAACTGAGCTAACAGCGCCACAAAAACAGGCCATCCCAAAGATATTATCAGGCAAAGATGTTTTGTTATGCGCGCCAACCGGTTATGGTAAGACTCTTGCGGTAATGATACCAATCTTTGATAAAATGATAAAAAACCGAGGCGCAGGACTAAAAACATTATATATAACACCATTAAGAGCGCTTAATAGGAATATTTTTGACCGAATGCTTGAGATAGGCAACGCAGTTGGACTGCGCGTTGAAATAAGACATGGAGATACAACCCAATACCAGCGCAAAAAACAAGCAGATAACCCTCCTGACATGCTTATAACAACACCAGAAACACTCCAAGCAATATTTACTGGCAGCAAACTAAGAGAAGCGCTCAAAACAGTTGAAACAGTTATTGTTGATGAAGTCCACGAGTTAATTAACAGTAAGCGAGGTGCTCAATTAAGCATTGGTATTCAGCGATTAAAAAAATTAATCAACAAGGAATTACAAATGATAGGTTTATCCGCAACAGTCAACAATAAAAAAGACGTGGCTGACTGGCTTAGCAATAAATGTGAAATAGTTGATGTTGAAGGGGATAAAAAATATGATATTAAAATAGTAAACCCAGAGATTAACGATGAAGATAATGATTTAGCAGCACAATTACACACTAGACCAGCCATAGCTAGAACACTAAAAATGATATCAGAAATAGTGAAAGAGAATAAATGCATCATATTTGTTAACACACGAGAACTAGCTGAGAATATCTCAAGCAGGTTAAGATTAATGAACATCAAAGATGTAGGCGTTCACCACAGCAGCTTAAGTAAGGACTCGCGTGTAGACACAGAGGATTCATTTAAAGATGGGCAGTTAAAAGGAATAATCTCAACAAGCAGTCTTGAATTAGGCATAGATATTGGCGACATTGATTTAGTAATACAATTCAACAGCCCAAGGCAAGTAAACAAGTTAGTCCAACGAGTCGGGCGCGCAGGGCATACGAGTGCCAAGACATCAAAAGGGATAATAATAGTAACAAATAAGTCTGAAGCAGATGAGAGCCAAGCAATACTCAAGAAAGTTGAGGAAAAATGGGTAGAGGAGTCACCGGTTTATTACAAACCACTAGATGTATTAGCGCACCAAATAGTTGGTTTCTGCCTTGATGATTACAAACCAAAAATAAAAGATGTTTATGACACAATCAAGAAAGCCAAACCATACGAGTCATTGACTTGGGATGAGTTCATAAGCGTGATTGACACGATGAATAAAATAAGAATATTATTCACCAACGATGACGGCACGCTCGGCATCTCAAAAAAAGGCCGGTTCTACTATTTTAATAACTTAAGCACAATCCCACATGAAAAGAATTTCAGGGTCATTAACCTTGAATCAAACTCACAAATAGGCACATTACACGAAGGTTTTGTGGCAAGCAATTGTCAATCAGGCAATGTTTTCATCTGCAGGGCACAACCATGGGAAGTAATCAATGTTGAGGACGGTAAAGTCAACGTATCAAGAAGCTTTGATTATGACAGCGCAGTGCCATCATGGGAAGGTGAATTAATACCAATTCATAAAGAAGTTGCTGAACAAGTTGGTAAAATGAAAGGCTACAAGCGATTACTTGAAGTTTATAATAATAACGTGATAATAACCACATACTTTGGCAGCAAAGTAAACCAGACTTTATCAGAAATAATGGCTTATTTCTTAAGCCTCAAGAAAGAAACAACTATTGGAATAAAAAATGATGCTTATCGAATAGTCTTTAATTTCAAGGACGCGGCAGACACAATAATGATAGAATCATTGCTTAAAGAAATAAAACCATCATGGCTCGGACCAGTAGCTTACGAGGCAGTAAAGAACTCTAACGCGTTCATGTACCGGTTCATGCACGTGGCCAAGCGATTCGGTGTTATCAGCAAGGACACTGAGTATAATAGTTACCGATTAAAGAAAATACTTGAGGGCTACGAGAACACAGTAATAACAAAAGAAGCTTACAAAGAAATGCTTGTGGAGAAACTGGATTTAGAGGAATCAGAGAAAGCAATAACAATAATTAATAATGGTCAACTAAAAATGGTTGAAGCAAGCAAGGAAACAATAGATGAATTATCAACTGGTTTTAGGGATTTTAGCAACCCAAAAACAACCAAGGAAATAATGGATGTGGTAAAAGAACGATTACTAAACACTCATTACTGGTATTACTGTCTTAATTGCGGTAAGTTTGTGGGCAAACTAATGGTTAGGGATGTAAAAAACCTTACGTGCGCTTGCGGGTCAAAACTAATAACTTTCTTCAAACAACACGAGAACGTTAAAACAGCGTTGGTTAAAAAAATGAACAACGAACCATTAACCAAAGAGGAAAGTAAATGGTATAAGAACTTAGAGGACCGCGCGAGCATGTTCATTAATTATGATTACATGGCACCATACACAGTATCAGGCCGTGGCGTCGGGGTTAGGACTGCGCTAAGAATACTAAAGGGGTTTTACAAAACAGAAGTTGAGTTCTTAAAAAGGATAATTGAAGCTGAAAAACAATTCATCAAAACAAAAAAGTATTGGATGAAGAAGTAACATTAATAAGATAATTGGTCTTACGAAAAGCAATGGATATTGATTTACTAATAATAACTATTTACGGCGGCCTTTACGCCATGTACTTAATAAAACTAACATATGACATGGGGCATGAGTTTCACCATTGGATGTTTGGCTTAATCTCAATCGCAGGCACAATACCAGTAGCAATCATTTATTATTTCTTCCCAAAGGATTATTATCTAACTGTAATAATTATTGGCTTAATAGCAGGTATTTCAAGCTTCGTGATGGATTACCATGATTACAAAACATGGCTGCTCAAGAAGCATAAAAATAAATAAAGAAGCAATCAATTATAATTACTAAATGAAATTATTACAACGAAAACACTACTGGCAAGGCAGGGAATCAGCCCTAACACTTGAAACAGAAGAAAAAGTGGTACTAATAAGAATTAGTGAAGATAATACTGACAAAGCAGTGTTCAAACTAAGCGCTGACGAAGCAAGAGCTTTAAGGGATTCATTAAAAACAGCCCTAAGTAAATGCGATGAAGAAGAAAGGAGACAATTAAACGAAACAATAGAACAACCATCACAAATGTTCTTCAACGAGCCAGCGCCGACAACAAATAATAGTTTCAGATTATTCAACAACGAAGAAGAAACACCAAAAAAAGATGAATCGAGACTGTATTATTAATAATAACTGGTTTTAATAGGTTATGGTAATAGTTATTTTCAAAAACATTTTTAAGGTTTAAGGATTTTCTTAGAAACTAATGGCAAACTTAATTGTTAAAAAAGCCTGCAAAGATGCTGTAAAGTCATTAGGCAAAAGATGCCCTGACAGTACAATAGACGCTCTTGACACAATTGTTTCAGAATTATTAAAGAAAGCAAACGAAAGAGCTGACTCAAACAACAGGAAAACATTAATGAGTTACGACTTATAAAAGCATAAATTTCTTTTTCTTTATTTTATTTTTTTTTTTTTAAATAAAGTATTAATAATGCTGCTAAACTTAATATATAAACAATGAGTACTGTAATTGAATTAAAAGACTTATATAAGAAATACACTCTTGGCGAAACAACAGTTAAAGCACTAAATGGAATTAACTTAAAAATCAATAAAGGTGAGTTTGTCACTATTTTTGGGCCAAGTGGTTGTGGTAAGAGCACTTTAATGCATATGATAGGATTGCTTGATAAGCCAACTAGCGGCGAAGTACTGATTAATAATAAAGAGACATCAAAATTATCTGACGATGAGAAAACAATGCTTCGAAATGAGAGCATTGGGTTTGTATTCCAATTCTTCTTCCTCTCACCAAACCTTACTGCAATAGAGAACGTTGAAATGCCAATGATATTCAAAGAAGAATCAATTAGCAAACGAAGGGCGCGGGCTAAGGAATTATTAAAATTAGTTAATCTAAGCGAGCGATTAAACCATTTACCTTACCAGTTAAGCGGCGGCCAACGACAAAGAGTAGCTATTGCCCGCGCATTATCAAACAAACCTGAATTAATTCTTGCTGACGAACCAACAGGCAACCTCGACTCAGCAACAGGAAAGGAAGTTATAAAAACCTTTAAAGAATTATGGAAGAAAGGCAATACATTAGTAATGGTAACTCATGACCAAGCATTAGCTCATGAAGCGCCAAGAACAATATACATGCTTGATGGGGGGATAATTAAAGATGTTAAAAACAAGAATTAGTGGGTTAATCGTGGTTTTCTTAATGATTAGCACGGCAAGCGCGGTCCTAACAGTAAGTGACAGTACCACAGGCATTGTCCCTGGCAGAACAGGAGTAATAATTTTATCATTAGTTAACGGCGCAACCGACATTGCTTATGACACTAAAATAGTGCTTAAATCATTGGATGCGCCACTAAACAGCAGTTTGACCTGCAATGAATGCATTGAGTACTCTACTTCCCGATTAATGTGCTTCACTTTTAGAGAAGATTGTTATACATCAATTGGAGATATTTATGGCAGTAATGGACAGGAAGCAATATTTAGTATTATAATACCTGAAAACACTAAAACAGGTGTCTACGTGGCTGAATTTGAAATACATTACAGCTCAAAGAACGCTACCACAGGTCAAATGGAAGCGAGATATCAAACAAAGAAAGTGGCGATGAGCATTAATAGTATTAATGTCAAGCCTGACATTAATGTTAACTCTGTTATTATGCCTGAAACAATTAGCCCAGGCGATGAATTCAATATTAGCATCACAATAAAGAACACAGGCGAGGTCAACGCAAGAAATGTTAACTTAGAGTTAATAACTAGTGACTTCAAAGCTAAAGGAGGGACTAATAAGGAATCAATAGGCAACCTTAATATTAATGAAACAAGCACTATTAATTACACTTTACTAGCAAGCGCATCATTAAACCCAGGCGTATATGATTTAAGGTTAAACGCTACTTACTCAGATGAATCAAATAGTTACTCAAAAGTAAGTAGTACTGGTGTATTATTAGATGGTTTAACTGATTTTAACATATTCATCCAGGATATTAGTCCTGACATAATTACCAGCGACACTGAAGTATCAGCCTTGATTAGCATTGCTAACACAGGAGTAGTTAATGCAGAGTCAGTTAGCGTTAAACTAAATCCTAATAATGGCATAACATTAAGCAATAATAACGAAGACTTCCTAGGCACACTGGATGTAGGTGACTTCACTACAACCAGTTTCAAATTCACGCCAAACAATGAAGGCGAAATAAATCTTAACCTGACATTAAGTTACACAACACCAAGCGGCAAGAGAACAAGCATTAACACAACTCAAAGAATAATAATAAGGTTCCAAGACAGCACAATAAAAAGAAGTGTAACACCAAATGATGTTATCAGCGTAATGGTATACGCAGGCGTAATAATAGCAGTCATCTATTTTTACATCAAGGTTAAGAGGAAGAAGAAATGAAAGCAAATGACCTCATAAGCTTAACAATAAAAAATATTACTTACCGAAAAACCAGGAGTTGGTTAACAATACTAGGTATAGTGATTGGTATTGCAGCAGTTGTTGGCTTAATGGGTTTAGGGGATGCTATTCAAGGAGCTATTAATGTCCAATTAAGTGGTTTAGGTGGGGACAAAATGGTCATAACGCCCGGCTTGTCTCAACAATCATTTAGCAGGTCAGCTGATTTTAGCAGCAGCGGGGGCACAGCAACAATTACCACCCAATTAGGTAACTCTAACCCAATCACAGAGCACGAAGCAAGCCAATTAGCAAACATAGCAGGAGTAAATGCAGTCTCCCCAATGGTGCAGCGAAGTTATGAAGTAACTTTTAGAGGTGAATTTAGCACTACAACAGTTGAGTTCGTTGAGCCAAACGGCATGTACGCTGTTGAACAACCAGAAGTAATTGATGGCAGGTGGTTATTAACCAATGATAAATTCTCATGCATCATTGGGTATAATATTGCTAACGACGTGTTCTCTAACCAGATTAACGCAGGCGACATGATTAATGTTAAAGGCAAGAGTTGCCGCGTTGTTGGGGTGTTAAAAAAAGAAGGCGGTTTTTCAGGCACAGATAATTATGTAATAATGAACTTAGGCGTGGTTAGCTCATTTATTGATGATTACAATGATGAACTAACATATGTTTACGTTAAAGTAAGTGATACCGAACAAATAGAGGAAGTTGAAGAACAAATAACTGCACTACTACTACGATTACATAAAACTACTGAAGAGGATTTCACAATACTATCATTTGCCAGCATACAAGAAAGTGTTGGCTCAATCACCACTTTAATCACTGGTTTCCTTGGCGGCATCGCTGCAATATCATTATTAGTAGGTGCTATTGGCATCTCTAATACAATGCTCACAAGCGTGATGGAGCGAACAAGGGAGATAGGAATACTAAAAGCCATTGGGGCAAAAAAACAAGATGTATTATTATTATTCATCACAGAAGCAGGTATCATGAGTTTGATTGGCGGTTTCATCGGCTTAATAGTTGGCATGGGATTGGCTCAAGGAATAATAGTATTACTGCCTACCTTATTCATGATGCCAGAGAACGCGGCAGCAGGACTAAAATTAGTGGTTAACCCATTATTATTAATTGGCGCATTAGCAATATCACTTGCCATCGGGATAATATCAGGTTACTTGCCAGCCAAGAAAGCAGCCGAACTAAACCCAATAGAGGCAATTTGGTATGAATAAAACAAAAGTTTTTCTCTTTTGGGGTAGAGCACTTTTCTCTTTCCGCTAAAAAAGAGAAAAGGGTCTATAGAGGCAATTTGGTATGAGTAAAATTAAAACGTACTGACAATTCTTGACCCGCCTGACGGCAGTGATGCTTTGATAGTCTCAAAACCAAAAGAATAACCCTTACTCTTAAAGAAATCAACCAACTGGTGAATGATGGCAGGCTCATCAGAACTGCCAGGCTCAAGCGTGACGCAAACCTTACTATGTGCTTTAACTGCGCTAGCAGGGCCACTAACCAAACGATAAGATAATTCACCAAGCAACTCAACGCCAAGGCATAATTCAGGCTTTAATGACTTAACAAACTCTTTATGACCCTTAATCATGAAACCACCTGGTCGCAAGTACTCACCGCTCGGTGCATCCTTAGTCACTTGATAAGGTAAGACAAAATAAACATCAATCGCCACACCCTGAGCCCAAGCACTTGAGTGAGCTGCTGTGAACGCAGCAGCCTCCAAACGAACAGTATCAACTACTTTACGACCATTACGCAACACAGTAAACGGCGAGCCATGAATATCAGCGTGGAAGACAAGGTCATCAGGCTCAACGTACTTAGCAACCAACTCCTCATTCTGCTGAGCATTACGACCAGCAATAACCAAACTACCATCAGACGCGCGGAACCACTTAAAACGCTCAAACCACTCATGACCACTTGAATCACTACGCTTAGGCACAACAACATCAAGCTTAACTTCATCAGGATTAAAAGCATTAAGTTCAACTTGAGCGCGCTCAACCGCCTCCATCGCGCCATCAACTTTTGATTCAAGCTTCTTTGACTTCTCAAACAAATCATCCATAAAACCCCTAAAATCACCACTCAACGGCACCTCAATCCCACCAGCCAAATCAATAATAATCAAATTATCATCAGGCCTTAACTCACTAATAAGCTGAGCTTCACTAGAACCTGCTTCTTTCTCACGGTCAATCATTGCAGTAATATCATGCCAAGAATAATTACTGCGGCGCGCGTTAAGCAATGAATTAATCACGCGCTCAACCAAATAAAGATTATCTTTCAAGACAAGAGCGCGTTCTTTAATAACTGCTGAGTTACGCTTCAATTCATCAACATAAGCTTTTTGCTGAGCTAATCGCGCCTCAAGCTTTGACTGCCGACCAGAAACAAGCTTATCCTTCTGCTCATCAAAAGATAACCGCTCACTACGAGCATAAAAAAAGTCAAGCGCCTCATTAAAAGATGGGAACTCCTTGCAAATTGAATTAGCATAAAATTTCAACGCAAAAGGCGTTGCGTCAACCACGCGCTCACCAACCAATATAACGCGCGGCTCAATAGGCAAGTACTTGGCGCGCTTGATTAATTCAATAACAGCATTAAAACAATTATTAAGTAATTCATCATTAACACTATCAGGCACGAGTAATTTATCAGCACCAGCCAACAAGCAAGCTTCTTCAGCATAAGAACCGCCAAGGCCAATATTAACAGCTAATGACCTAACAAGGTCAGGCTTATCACTCAACTTAATAACACGCTTAAAAGTAACTAAATCAGGGTTTGATAAATCAAAATTACTTGGGGGAAAAGAGTAAATAACCCCGGGCCTAATAGTTCTTGACGAGAAACGCTGAAACTTAAGCGGTTGCTTAATAATATCAGCATCATCAGTGATAATAACATTGCCAGTACTAAATAACTCAAAGAATAATTTAAAGAACTCGCCGCCACGACTAAGTCGCAAAACAACTATGCGCTCAAGACCCGGCTGGTTAACACTAACCAAACGAGCCCCCTTAAGGTACTTACGCAAGTACATACAAAAATTAGTAGGCATCATAGGATTATCCTTAATGTACTTTGATAAATGAATTAATTTACCAACCACAACCCGAAGCACGTGTTTATCAGAACCAAGCTTTAAATGAAATAATAATTCATCACCAACTTGATAAATCTTCTCAATAAAAGCACCTTTAAGGCAGGTTAACTCCCTGACAACACTAATCAAGTCAATGCCGGATAAAACGTTCTTCATGAAAAAATATTAAAAATACCTGCTTATAAAAGCTTTTAATTACTATAGAGCATTACTAAAAAACAATGAAGTTCACATTAACAGACATTGATTATAATAATGGCATCAGATTATTCGGTGATGGAATAAACGGTGAACGAGTAGTAATAAAAGATGATGAATTTAAACCATTCTTTTACACCAAAGAAAAACCAGATAAATTAATTGGGTTAAAAATTGATGAGCATGAAGTAATAAGTTTCCAACAAGATGATAAAGGCTACAAAGTAATTGTTAACCAACCAAACGCTGTGCCAATAATAAGCCACGAAGCCAAGACTAAAGGTTACACTGTTTTTGAACGAGACATACACGTCACCCAGCGTTACTTAATAGAAAAAGAATTAACCATGCTTGAAGGAGTTGATAGCGAGAACAAAAAGAAATGCAATATTAACTGGATGCCAAAAGCACTAGCAATTGACATTGAAACAACAAACAAGAAAGGCGTGCCAGACCCAGCAATAGATGAAGTGATAATGATAAGCTTATGGGATAATAACAACACCAAAAAAGTATTAGTTAGTAAGAATTGCAACGAGAAGAACTGCGAAGGGTACAAAGATGAGAAAACAATGCTTGAAGCATTCAATAAGATAATCATGACTAATAAACCAAACATCATAATTACTTACAACGGCGACATGTTTGATTGGCCTTTCCTCAGACAACGAATGAAAAATTATAACATAGAACGAAAATACGGTTACGATGGCTCAAGCATGACAGTTATTAAGCGAGCCAATGGCGCTAGCGCCAAGATAAAAGGCTTAGCTCACATCGACTTATACTTATTTGTATCAAAAATACTTCAACCTCAACTAAAAACCAGCACCCTTGACTTAAACAGTGTGGCGCAAGAACTAATTGGCATGGGCAAGAATGAAATGGACTGGGAGGAATTCTACAAAAAATGGAATAATAATGACTTAAAGAAAATAACAGAGTACTCATTAAAGGATGCGGAAGTAACTTATGAATTATTTGACAAACTAAAACCAATAATGTTTGAATTATCAAAACTAGTTAATCAACCATTATATGACACAGTCAGGTCCAGTTATAGCTCATTAGTAGAGAATTACTTAATCAACCGGTCAAAAGAATTAAAAGAAATAATACCCCCACGACCCAAAAGTGATGATGTTATGGCGCGCATGAGAACAACTTTTGTTGGAGGCTATGTGCACGAACCAAAAGCAGGCGTGTTCAAGAATATAGCAATAGTTGATTTCAGAAGCCTTTACCCGACAATAATAGTATCATACAACATTGGTCCATCAACCATTAACAAAAAAGGAATCAAAGTAAAAGTTGATGGTAGAACACATGAGTTTGGGCAAAAAGAGAAAGGTTTCATCCCAATAGTAGTCAAGGACTTAGTGGAGACCAGAGCCAAGATAAAAAAGGAATTGAAAAAAAATAAGGACCCATTGCTTGAAGCGAGAAGCTACGCTGTCAAGACAATCACTAATGCAACATATGGTTACTTATCATACCCGCGAAGCAGGTGGTATTGTTTTGATTGCTCTGAAAGCATCACTGCCTTAGGCCGACAGCACATCAAGGAAGTAATAAGTAAAGCAGAAAAAGAAGGCTTTGGCGTTATATACGGCGACACTGATTCAGCATTCCTAACACTAGGTGATAAGAAAAAAGTTGAGCTAAAAAAGTTCATGGAACAAATCAATAAAGAATTACCAGGTATAATGGAATTAGAATTAGAACATATTTGCCCGCAAGGCTTATTCGTCGGCTCAAAAAAAGGCGAACGAGGGATAAAAAAACGATACGCCTTATTGGATGAAGATGGAAAATTAATAATCAAAGGCTTTGAGTTTGTCAGAGGTGATTGGAGCAACATCAGTAAGACAACCCAATACAAAGTATTCAATGCCCTACTAAAAGATGACAGCAAAGAAAAAGCTGTTAATGAAGTTAGGATGATGGTTGAACAACTAAGGAATAATAAGATACCATTAAAGGATTTAATAATTAGAACTCAATTAACAAAAAATATTAATGATTACAAAAACATTGGACCGCACGTCGCAGTAGCCAAACGATTAATCAATAAAGGCTACCCAGTAACTGCTGGCACAATGATTGATTACGTTGTGGCTGAAGGCAAAGGCTTAATCAGGGATAAAGCTAAAACAATTAATGAAATGACAAAAGAACAATTAAAACCAGACGCAGAATACTACATTCACCACCAATTAATACCCGCCGTTGACCGCGTGCTGGAAGCAATCGACGTTGGCAAAGATGAATTTGAGATTAAAAAACAAAAAGGATTAAAAGACTTCTTATAATAAATGATGATTATGAACGAAAAAGATTTCCTATTAGCAGGCAAGATAACTTCCAAAGTCCGTGAGGATAGCAGGAAACTAATTGTCGCAGGCGCAAAATACGCTGACATTGCTGATGAGATTGAAGGAATGATAATCAAACTTGGAGCTAGACCAGCATTCCCAGTTAATATCAGTGCTAACGAGATAGCAGCGCATGACACTGCCAGACCAAATGATGACCGCGAACTAAAAAATGGTGATGTAGTCAAAATAGATTTAGGCGCAAGCGTTAATGGGTGGGCTGGGGACACCGCCTACACTGTTGAAATAAACACTGATAAACACAAAAAAATGATTGAGGCCTGCGAGGAAGCACTAAGACAAGCAATCAAAACCGCAGGCAAAGGAGTTGAATTAAGGGCTATTGGCAAAAAAATAGAGGAAACAACCACAAAAGCAGGTTATAACCCAATCAGGAACTTAGGCGGCCACCCATTAGATGAATACCAATTACACGGCGACTTCATCATACCAAATTATGATAATCATAGCACTCAAAAACTAGAAGCAGGCGGGATAGCTATTGAACCGTTCATAACCACAGGCGAAGGCTGGGTTGAGGATGCGCAAGAAATGCTAATATACTGCCTTGAACGACCAAAACCAGTCAGGAACATGACTGCGCGGGAAATATTAAAGTTCATAACAAAGAATTATAACACAATGCCCTTTGCTGAGCGCTGGATTGCCAAAGAATTCAAACACTACGAGTACGCACTAAGAGTGTTACTGGAAGAAGGCGTGATTCATGGTTATAAAAAACTACGAGAACAAAGCAAAGGCATAGTAGCCCAAGCAGAACACTCACTTTTAATAAATGATAAGACTATAGTCACAACAATTTAAAGGAATAATTATATACTCATTAATTGAATAAAAGGATTTAGTTTCTTAACACAAAAAATTGTTTTAAACAACAAAAGAATTAGCATTGTTTTTAGGATGAACATAAATGAAATATTAATTAAGAACTCTGATAAAATTTACTTTATGTGGGATCGGATCCGCCACGAAATACTAACACCTGAAATAAAAATGTATGACAAATACAAGATGAAAGAAATAAAAGAATTACACCCTAACGAATCTTACTGCGAGCGCAGAAAACTCTTAAAATACCACAACCAGACGCCAAAACAAAGACAAGAACAAGTAATGAAATTAAGAAACAGCATTGTTGAACAGGAACTAGGCAATTGTCGCCAGGAGATTAACAAAGAGTTAGGCAGAGCCATCACTTATGAAGAATTAATTGATATAAGCAAACTAATCTTATGGGATAGACTTGACTGGCTTGAGGATAAACTTAACATAACAGAATAATATTATTTCTTACTTGCTTTAACTGGCTTTGGTTTTGCTTTAACTGGCTTTGGTTTTGCTTTAACTGGCTTTGTCTTCTGGGCTTCAACAGCATTAGCTTTCTTGGTTGCAAGCGACTTAAGATACTTATCCCTCGACTTCTTTAACTTAATTGTTTCCTCATCACCCTCACGACTAGGGCAATCAAGATTAGAACAAAAAGTAAAAGGCCGCTTGCCCTTCCTAATCAGAGCAATTTTCTTCAAACCACAATGCTTGCAAACATCATTAGTTATCTGAACCAACCCATGCTGAGGCAGGGGATAAGAATTATGACAATCAGGATAATGGCTGCAACCAATAAAACGCTTGCCACTGCGATGAGCAATACGAATAATCATATCATGCTTACAAACAGGACAAGGGCCAGCAACATAAGAACTCTTAATACCCTCACGGATATTATTAGCAATAATATCCCGCTTAACTTCAAGCACACCCAAAACCTCAAGCAATAACTTACGACTCTGGTCAACAACCTTGCGCTTAGTTAACTTACCATTAGCAACTAACTCCATCTCTTCCTCAAGCTCGCGAGTCATTGACGGCTCAGTAATCAAATTAGCATAAGAGTCAAGCGCGTTCATCACAGCCATAGCAACTGGTGTTGGGGCTAAAGATTTAGAATTAAAAATATAATAACGACCAATTAATTTCTTAATAATTGAAGGCCGAGTACTCTTAGTGCCAACATTCAAGTCACTCATCATCTTAATCAACGTACCATGACCATAACGCTTGGGTGGTTGAGTCTCCTTAGCAACACAATCAAGCGAGACCACTTTTAACAAGTCACCCTTAACTAACTCAGGCAAAACATTATCCTTCTTAGATGAAAAAGTATAAACCCCCTTCCAACCAGGCTTAATAATACGATAACCATCTGCCACAAAATCAAAACCAATAACTTCAAGTTGGGCCTTAGTTGATTCCTCAACACAATCAAGACAAAAAGTACTAATGAAACGACGAACAACTAAATCATAAATTTTTAACTCACGAGCCTCCAAACCCTCAGGCCGCTGACCAGTCGGGTGAATTGGTGGGTGGTCCTTAGTCTCCTTAGCACCTTTAGTTGGATTCAACAAAGGATTAAGAAATTTAAGACAAGACTCATACTTAGTGCCTTTAAATGAGTCAAGAATTTTTTTAGCATCAAGCGACTTAGGGTAAACCTCATTATCAGTACGCGGATAACTAATCAAACCCTTCAAGTAAAGAGACTCAGCAACAGCCATCGCGCCCATACTCGAAAAACCAATTGATGATGCTTCACGCAAGAAAGAAGTAGTATTAAATGGTTCAATCGGCCTAGAAGAACTCTCAGCCACTTTAACACCTTTAACCAACGCTTGTTTAGGCCTGATTTTATTCAACGAAACCTTAAGTTTTTCATCAAAAACCCTGGTTGTAGCATAATGAGCTGTAAAAGGAGCATTATCCTTCTTAACAACAAGAGGGAATTCCCAATAAGGCTCTGACTTAAACTTCATCCGCTCCTTCTCTTTTTCAACAATCAAAGAAAGAGTTGGGCTCTGAACCCTGCCAGCACTCAAATAAGCTGAACCAAGACGCTTAGTCACAAGACTAAGGAACCGCGTTAGGACTGCACCCCAAATCAAGTCAATTTCACGCCTAGCATCAGCAGCGTCAGCCAAATTAACATCAAGCTTGGTTAATTTTTTATAAGAATCAATAATCTCGTCCTTAACAATACTTGAGAAGTGCATACGCTTAACAGGCATTTTTTTAACTGAATTAACAATATTAACTGCCTCAAGACCAATACTCTCCCCCTCAGTATCATAATCAGTTGCGATAATTAATTCATCCGCTTTCTTAGCTAATGATTTAACAAGTTTAATGATTACAGCTTTATCAGGCAAGTATAAAACATTCGCTTTAACCAAATCCTTTAAGCCAATTTCGTTCCAAGAAGAGAATTCATCAGCAAAATCAACCTTTAAGACATGACCACTCAGGCCAACCACTAAATGCTTAGGGAAAGAATAATACGGAACTGCACCCTTACTAACAGAACACTTGCCATCACTCAATATCTTGGCAATCCGCTCAGCAGCCACCTGCTTCTCACAAACAATTAAGTTCATCTAAAAAGAAACCAATAATAACTACCTTTAAAAAATTTTCATTTAAAAGAACGAATAATAGTATAAACAGGCCCGTTAGGGGTTAACTTACTAGTATAAAGATTAAAAGAATCAACAAGAAATTCTTTTTCAAATTTAACATCAAAACAAGCACGCGACAAAGCATTAGTGCTCTTAACAAAATTAACGCGTGCTAGCGTGGCATGAGGACTGAAACGCTCATCGCGCTCAAGAGATAATGAACTAATAATTAATTCATAAAGACTAATTAACTCACTCTTGCCTTTAACAACAGGAGAATGAACTACCTTAATGTAATCCTGCTTAGGGAAGAAAGATAAATTCTTAAGACTAGCCTTAAAAGGCTTAAATTTAACATTAACTAATGATTCAGCAATTTTATTCACATCATCAACGTTGCCTAAGAATTCAAGCGTGATATGAAGATTATCCAACGAGACAATACTCATACGAGCATCAACCTTATTAAAACAAGCCTGGGCCTTAACCAACTCACGCCTAACATCTTCAGGCAATGGAATGCCAATAAAACAACGCATAGTGAACAATAACAAATAAGTGGTTTATAAAAAGATTTGGTATACTAGACTCTATAAATACTTTAAAAACAACCATTCTTTTTACAACCTGTGATTGAATTAATAAAAAAACAAACTGGTTCTAATGGCGAGCAAGGCTGGCCAGTATCAGTCAGGGATAGAATAGCATTCCCACATAACAAAGAATTAAGAGTGACTAAAGCTAATTTTGCAATAACTTTCCTTTGGACAATGAGGGACGCAGTACTACCATCACTTAACAAAGATAATCTTGCACTAGCAACTAATTTTTACACACCAGCAGGACTTGAAGGTATGGTTAGGAACATATTAGCTAACCCACAAATTAGGTTCATAATATTACTAGGCGAGGAGTACGCATCAAAGAAAGGATGTGAAACCAAAACAGAATTAACCTCAGCTAATGCTATACGCGCTTTTTTTGATAAAGGAATTAATGAGGCGCGAAAAATAATTGGATTTGAAACAGCAGTCCACTTTGACAATAACATCCCAACAGAGATGATTAATTCAGTCAAGAACAATGTTAAATTAATTGACTTAAACAAAGAAATGCCTAGCACCTCACTTCAAGAGAAGATAAACAAAGCCAATGAATTAATGAACGAAACAAGCGAGCCATTCCTTGATAAACCAATGACTTTTGATTATGAAAAACAAGAAGAAACACAACCATATGAAGGCGGGCCAATAATAGTCCACGGCACTAACATCCCAGACTCATGGGTTAAGATGATACACGCAATTAACCGCTACGGCAGGAAGAACCTGATGAACGCTAACACTGACCGCTGGGTCAAAGAAATTAACAACATGACAGTGGTCATCCATGAACCACAAAACACAGACTTAACAATCAACCCGTTCTTAGTGCCGTTAACTAAAGAAAAGATTGAAGCGTACCAGAATGAAATACTATCACCAATACTGCCAGAAGGCAAGGCATACACTTATGGTAACAAACTAAGAGCCTACGAGGCACCGGCTGAGCCAATAAAAGAATTAATCAACACTAATGATTACAAAGATTATGAATTTGGGAAAGGACCATGGATTGATGCTAACGTCACTTACAACGGCCCGAACGCTAAGATTAATCAAATCAAAGACATCATTGAAGTATTAAAGCGCGACCCATACTCAAAGGCGTGCGTGGCAACCACATGGCACGCTCAAGATGAGCTAATGAGAAAACACAAGTCAAGCCCTTGCTTAGTATTAATCCAAGCAATGGTCCAAGATGAACAACTTAACTTAATGGTATTTTTCAGAAGCCACGACATGACGCAAGGCTGGCCAGAAAACGCTTATGGTTGCGCCGCCATCCAAAAAGAAATCAGTGAAGGCATTGGGGTTGAGCCAGGGTTAATAACAATTACTTCAGGCAGCGCCCAAATATACGCTCATTACTATGAGCAAGTAAAAGAAATGCTCAAGAAATACTACAAAACAGACAAGGACTTTAATGACCCGCGAGGCAATTACACAATTGAATGGGATAACACAATAATAGTCAAGCACTTACACCCAGAGAACCACAAAGTCGTTGACGTGTTTGAAGGCAAAACAGCCAAAGAAGTTTACACACAAATAGCCACAAGAGGCACGAGCATCAAGCCAAGCCACTTAATGTACTTAGGCGCTGAACTCGCACGAGCAGAACTACTGAAAGACAAGTACAAACAAGACGAGAACTAAATAAATCAATAATTACTATTAAATTACGTGCTGATTACTTTTGAGGGCATTGATGGTAGCGGGAAAACAACCCAAACGCGATTGCTCAAAAAATGGCTTGAATCACAAGGCAAGCAAGTAATACTAACTGAAGAACCAACTAATAATGAAATTGGTAATATACTAAAAAAACAAATGAAAACAAATACTCACAGTTGGGTTGAAGCAATACTATTTGCCGCTGACAGGGCACTGCACTGCGAACAAGTAATAATCCCAAACCTTGATAAAATTGTCATCTGCGACAGGTACACACACAGCACACTCGCTTACCAGACCAGCATGGGGCTGGACCACAAGTGGGTTACTTGCTTAAACAAGAACGCGCCAACACCAGACTTAACAATATACTTAGATATCAAGCCAGAAACAGCCATGAAAAGAATAAGTAAACGAAACAAGCAAACAATCAAATACGAAAAATTAGCATTACTAAAAAAAGTCAGGCAAGAATACTTAAGAATGAAGAGTAAAAAATTCATAATAATCAACGCTGAAAAACCAATAAAAGATTTATTCAAAGAAATAAGGATGATAGTAAACAAATTAATTTAAAGACCAAGGGGGTTGAAACCAGTTATATGATTTTATGCGATAAGGACATTAAAGCCAGACTAAAAGATGGAAACATATTATTAGAGCCATTCAACGACGAGCAAGTATCAAGCAGCAGCATTGACTTAAGATTAGGCGATCAGTTCAGGGTATTCAAGCACACTGGCCGAACACACATTGACCCTTATGATAGGGAATGCTCTGATGACTACACTGAATTACATAAAATCACTGACAAAAAACCATTCACAATCCACCCGGGCGAATTCGTACTAGCAAGCACGCACGAACGAATCGAGATGCCCAGTGACCTAGTTGGCAGTATTGACGGCAGGTCAAGCCTTGGCAGATTAGGCATTATCATCCAGACAGCGGCAATGGTTGACGCAGGGTTCAAAGGCCACATAACGCTTGAATTAGCCAACATTGGAAAAATGCCAGTCAACATTTACCCGGGCATGAGAATATGCCGAATGACCTTCCAACAACTAACCAATGAATGTGAAATGCCATACAACGGCAAGTACTTAGATCAACAACCTGCTGAAGGCAGTAAAATAGAACAAGACAGCGAGTTCAAATAAGATCCCATAACGTAAAAGAAAATGTCTGGTTATACAAGTCAAACAAAGTATTATTTAATTCCTCAACATAAGACACATCATAATTATAAGGGGCTAAACAAGCAGACTCATTAGAAATAACATAAAAATAATTATTCTCGTAAATAACTGGCAACGACGCCATGAATGACTCATTAAAAATGTAATCAGGCTCCATCACGTTCTTGAACATCACAAGAGTATAACCTCGGTCAAGCCAAAGTGAAACTAATTGTTGACGAGGCGATGGAGCACAATCAACACCCAACTTATTAATGAAAGGCCAAGCGTTACTCGCAGCCATACAAGATGAATTAACAATAATTGCTGCGTCAACATAATGCGTTGATGCTTCAAGACTAAAATAAGGCGTATAAAAAGGCAAAACTAAAAAAGTTAAAGCAAGAATGATAAAACAAGTCTTATAATTAAACCGCGACAAACCACGAGAAGCAAAATAAGCAGCAGGCAACACAATCAGGAATAAATAACGCGATGTCTTGAACGGAACCATTAAATAAACAATAACGCGGGTAAACAAAAATAAAAGCATTAACCAATCAGCATCCAATGGTTTACGAAAAGACTTGAATAAACCATAAAATAAGAATGGCGCAACAAAAGATAACACAATAGCAAAATCAACAAGGTTAGGCGGAGAAACATAATAATCACGCATCTTAACATTTAACACATACTGGTCAATCATACTATACAACGGGTCACCTTTCAAAGAATAATTAAAAATAAACCACGGCACAAAAACCAATGCAAACAATAAGAAGGCAGTTAATAATTTACGCCAATCCTTCTGAAATAATAAAAAGAATACGTTAAACAAATTACTATTATGAGCAAGAACACCTAACGCTGCAAACAAACCACTCGATGACTCAGGCAAGTAAGCAAACAATAATAATGCTAAGGATAAAGAAAGGAATTCAGTGCCAACACTAAAACCAAGCAATAAAACAAACGGTGATAATAAGAATGAATAAAAAACCTCGGGTTTGAGTGAGTAGCGCTCCGAGAACTTAATAGTAGCAAACAAACCAATAAGTGATACGAAAATAATATAAAAATAATCGCCAGGAATCATTAACAAAGAAGCAAGTGGCGGGCGAGCCCACTCAAAATAACCAGAACCAGTCAATAAATAATGCGCATTAAGCGAGTAAACAGAGAAATCCCACGACAAACCAGTCGAGTGCTGAACAACAAAGAAAGTAGTAGAGAACAAGAACAGGAAAGCCAAAAAATATTTATTCACTCAAACCCCCATGCAATGATAAAGCAGCACTAATAACATCATCAAGATTACCATAATAACCAGAACTAATAACCTTATTAGGATAATGCTTAGAAAACGTTCCATCGCGAGTTATTAAAATAAGATTATTACAATCAAAATTAACAACCTTGCCCGGATAATGCTTGGAAAACTTATCATCACAAGTAATTAAGGTACTATTATTAATTATTCCTAAAAAAGCTATTAATCCATCAGACCAACCAAAAAAGTGATTATGCATAATGGATAAAACAGAATAGCCCTTTTCCATAAGTGATTCAGAAACATATTTTGGGACACACTCATCAGTAACAAAATTAAAACGATTAACACCAATAACATTGGCATCACAAGAATGCCCCAAATAATCATACATTAAATAAAGATTTAATAACCATTACTTATAAACTTTTAAATACCCGAGTGATTAGTAAAAAACGATGATAGACATCCGATTAATCAGGGATAACCCAAGCCATGTTAAGAAAAATTACTTGAAAAGACGCCAACCAGAATTACTACTAAAAGTTGACGCGGTTATTGAGAAAGACCAACAATGGCGCAAGGCCCTAAAAGAACTTGAAACATTAAACCAGAAACGGAATAAATCATCAATAATGATATCAAAAGCAGGCAATGACAAGAAAAAATTAGTTGAAGAAGTTAAAGCAATCAAAGAGAAAATTGATAAGAAACAAACTAAAGTGGATAAACTAAAAAACGAGACAACAAAATTATTAATGAGGTTACCAAACTTGATTCATGATTCGGTGCCTTACGGCAAAGATGATAGCGAGAACGTTGAAATAAAAACTTGGGGCAAGAAACGAGCCAATTACAAACCTAAAAGCCACGTTGACATAATAACTGAATACGACTTAGCTGATATGGAAACTGCGGCAAAAGTCAGCGGCGCGCGATTCTACTATCTTAAAGGTGACTTAGTAAAACTTGATTACGCATTACAAAATTATGTCATGGACCAATTAATGAACAAAGGATTCACACTAATCGAACCACCACAAATGCTCAGGCGCGGACCATACGAAGGCGTAACTGACCTGGCTGACTTTGAAGATGTAATGTACAAAATAGAAGGTGAGGATTTATACTTAATAGCCACGAGCGAACACCCACTAGCTGCAATGCATATGGACAAAATATTTTACACTGAAAAATTACCACTCAACTACGCGGGCATCAGCTCCTGCTTCAGGAAAGAAGCAGGCGCTCACGGCAAGGACACCAAAGGAATATTTAGGGTGCACCGATTCAACAAAGTAGAACAATTCGTTTTCTGCAAACCAGAAGACTCGTGGAGAATACATGAGGAATTACTAAAGAACGAGGAAGAAATAATCCAAAGCCTAGGCATACCATACCGCATAGTCAACATTTGCACCGGTGACTTAGGTATAGTAGCTGCCAAGAAATACGACATTGAAAGCTGGATGCCAGTCCAAGGCGCTTACCGGGAATTAACCTCATGCAGTAACTGCACTGACTACCAAGCAAGAAGACTAAATATTAAATACTTAAATGACAAAGGCGAAAAAGAATACGTCCACACACTAAACGGCACAGGCATTGCCACGAGCAGAGCAATGGTCGCAATAATCGAGAATTTCCAAGAAAAAGATGGGGCAATCAAGATACCAACAGTACTACACTCGTACATGAATGGGGTCACTGAATTACGACCAAAAACAAAATGAAAAACATCATACTAGTCACTGGCACGCCGGGCACAGGCAAGAGTGATATTGCCAAGAAAATAGCCAAGCATTATGGTTACGAATACATTCACATTGGAGACCATAAGGATTACGTGGTAAGCGAAGGCGAGGTCAAGATAATAGATGTGGATAAGATGATAAAATGGTTACAAAGACAACAAGAATCAGGCGACGGCGGGCTCGTGGTGGACAGTCACTTAAGCCACTACTACCCGGCCAAGGACACTAAAATATGCATTGTCTTACGATGCGATCCGGCCGAACTAAAAAACCGTTTAAAACTAAGAGGTTATAATGAGAACAAAATATTAATTAACCTTGAAGCAGAAGCAATGGACTTAATACTACAAGAAGCACTAATAGAAAAACACAGAGTATACGAAATAGATACCACCCACAGGACGAGCAACTCAAGCAGTCAGGAAGCAATCAACGCAATAATCAACAATGAAATCAATTATGGCAAAACTAATTACAATCATTACTTAACAAAACTTAAAAAGCCTAAAAAAGCATAAAGGGGGATGAATTGCAACAAGTGCGGTAAATGCTGCGAAAATGAAAACACAACAATAAATGTTAATGTATTAGACCTGACAAAGATACTTGAAATATTAGATAATTATGAGTTTAAAGGGCACCAAAAAAAGAACAGGGGTTTTGGGGAAATAAAAAAGAACAACCAAACAATAGTTATTATCAGAGAAGAACCTTTCATTAACTACAAAGGAAAATGGTCATTTGTCCCGCAAGCATATTTAGCAAAGCCCTGCCCGTTCATAAAAGAAAACTTATGCGCGCATCATAACAAGAAAATAAGCAATGAATTAACAAATAAACTAAAGGTTTACGATTATAATAATGACCAAAAAATAAAGATATGTCAAGACCACCCAAAATTCTTTGATTACGAAGATAAAATTGTCAAACAATACGTGCCTTGCAGCCAATTAGAGAAAACAATAATAATCAATGATAACACAATAAAAAAGGAATCTGAATTAATAGGCGACTTACAAGAAGTATTATATGATTACTGGAAGATAACAAATGATTACCCAATACTATTAATAGCTGAAAAAATGATTAAAAACAAAAGAGACCCAATCAAACCCTTCATCAGAAAATTAAATGAACTAAAAAGACATAATGGGATAAGTGAGGAAAACATTCGTAATTCTTACGTTACTGTTAATAATTTACTTAACAACACTAATTGAACCAATAATCAAGAATATTAATGAAACAACAACAGGTGATTATGTCAGAATCAGAGGCGAAGTAACAGGTTATTTCACTAATAATCAATTAACAATAATGACAATAAAAGATAATACTAGCAACATTAAAGTAGTATTCTTCAAAGAAGAGCAAGCTTACAAAGGAATGAAAATAGAAGTGACTGGACGAGTTGATTATTACGAAGGCGAAAAAGAATTAATAGGAGTAAAAACCAAATGCTTGAACTAATGATAGCAATCATAACAGGGTTGTTAATAGGAATGCTTGCAGGTATAACACCAGGATTACACCCTAACACACTAATGCCATTAACAATAATATTATTCGCTTGGCTTGAACCAACACAATTTGCCATATTACTAGTAGTACTAATAATAACTGCAAACTACTTTGAGTTTATTAAAACAACTTACCTAAGCAGCCCTGATGAAGGAAGCAGTTTATCACTAAGGTACACACAACAATTATTAATGGACGGCCGAGGGGCTGAAGCAATTAAATTACTAAGCATTGGCGCTTTAGGCGCAACACTAATAACAGCCATGATAACTCCATTAATAATTAGTTTAGTGCCTGCGGTTTATGCATTAATAAGTGATTACGTCGCGCTGGCATTAATATTACTAAGCTTGCATTTAATATTAAAAGAAGGAGAACAAATAGGCAAAGCAACAATAATATTTACACTATCAGGAATACTTGGTATATTGGTTTTAAGAACACAAATAATTAATCAACCATTACTACCATTACTGGCCGGTTTATACAGTACGAGCAACATAATTAACAACATAAAAAAACAAAACAACGTGCCGACACAAATGAGCCGAGTAGTAACTGATGTTGACAGGAAAATAGCTATTAAAGGAATAATGAAAGCAGTAATGAGCTCATCAATAATAACGTTTCTGCCAGCCATTGGGCCATCACAAGCATCAATAATATCACACGAGTTAGTCAGGACTAATGATGAAAAAGAGAAACTAATAACGCTCGGCGGGGTGAACACTGGAGATGTGTTATTCAGCATAACAGCATTATTCGCAATAAATAAATCAAGGTCAGGTGTAATACAACAAATAAACAAAAGCGTGCTTAACTATAATAATTATTTACTGCTAATAATTACTGCCGCTATAACAGCAATAATTTGTTATATCATAATTAATAAGATGGCTTATGGCATAAGCAAACAAATAAGTAAAATTAATTACACAAAACTTAACAAGGTGTTATTAATTTTTGTCATAGGATTAGTATTATTAATCAACGGTTGGATAGGAATATTAGTATTGCTCACCGCAACACTAATTGGAATGAAAAGCAATGATTACGACATTAATCAAAACCATTTAATGGCCGCAATCATTTTGCCAACAATAATTTATTATTTATGACCGCCACGGCAATCAAGACAAACACGGTTAATAGAACCTTTAAAGGAATCCCGCGGTTTGCCTTTACCGCATTTCTTGCAACGGATATAATAAGTTTCAAACTCTTTGCCTAACATTTCAAGTATCACCTCTGTAAGAATAAATAAATAATACATTAACGTTTATATATCTTACTCAGGATTTTTATTTAAAAAATGAATCAAGTTCTGTTTGTTTATCAGTCTCCCAACCAAACATACCATCAACTCTATTCTTAAGAATCTTAAGACACTGCTTAAGATAAGGGTCAACATTAAACTCATCAGCCAATTTAATACTAGGCTCCAAATACTTAACAACAGTACCACGACTAACTGTTAACAATATTTTACCACCACATTTCAAACATTTACCAATTAAAGGCACGCGCCTAAACTTAGCATTACAACCAATACACCTAAATGTTTGCTCAGTAAATTTACGAAGATTACCCTTAATATCCCTCAGGAAATGCTTATTAATAATCTGACCTGCAATATCACAACTATCAACAGCAACAGTCTTAGACGCTAATAACATTTGAGCCTTAAGTTTATCAGCCATCTTCTCAAGCAGGTTATAAGAAGTCGCATGCAAACCATTATTTATATCAACCACAGGATGAGTGAAACCAAAATTATGATATTGCTCCTCTGTTCCTAGAAAATTAGATACAACAGGTATATCTGCTTTATTGGCTGGCGCAAACATATCAGCAGCCCGATAAAAACTAAGCGGGTAAACCCAACCGCGATCAAAATCATAAACTTCGTCATCAACCTCCTCAGGATTAACATTAGTTGTTAAAACAAGCGGCGCATCCATACTTTTACCGCCACGACGATTAGGTAAGTATTGACGACTAAAATTAAGCAACGCATCCATCAATAGCATGATACCAACTTCATCACCATCACAATCACGCCTAACAGCCGCATGCATGTAAGGGTGAGCAATCAATGAACGAGTTTTGCTATAACCAATAATACGACCAATAACACCTGCACTAGTGTGCGGCGCCAAACAAATAACTAGTTTACCAATAAAATCCTTCTTGTACTTAATATTATAATAAGGCTTCAAGCCATAAAAACGAACCAATAACTCATCAACAAAAGAAGCGATCTTAATCAAAGCAGCACTCATAGCAGCATCATGAAAATCAGTTGAGTCACCAATGATAATATCCTGCGGCATTAACTCACAAACCTGATTACTTGTAACAAGCGGCGCGCCAAAAGCATCATGAGTATAACCAAGTGACTTAAGTACTTCAATACTTGCCCCAATCTCCTGAGGCTTAAAATGAGTCATGGCTAATTCAGTAAAATCAATCCTAACAGTCGCATCCTTATTAACACAAAGACCGTGCTTAGACCGAAGAATACCTTTCTCAAACGGTTCAGAAAAATGCGTTTTATTACTAGTGCCACGAACACCCTTAACTAAAGGAGGTAATTGGTCGCCAAGATGACGCAAAGAGGAATTAATAATTGAACGCATATCAACCTTAACCGTATCAAAAACATGGCACTCAGTACCACAATGCTCAGCAGAAGGTACGTGACGCTTACACTTAACACAAGAATAATACTCAACTGTAGGTTCGTCACAAACAGGGCAACGATGAAGAACAGTTTCCTTAGCACATTTATTACAATAAAATAATTGAAACTCGCTCTCAACAAAACCAGTCTCAAGCGCAGAATTAAAAGAACGAAGACGACCACCCTCAGAGCCACATGGGAATAAACAATTAGGTGAACCTGTTAGTTTACGGAGTTTAGCTTTCTCAGGCCTGCCCATACGCGCACCAATAAAAACAGGCGCAATATTCTTAATAATAACACCAGCACTAGCGGATAATAAATCAAAAACACCTCCCTCGCCAGTGAGTTTCTTAAGAACAAATGATAATCGAGCTAAGTCAAGGTCATTGATAATAATTTTATTATCATTAACTACGTGAGGAACACCCAAACGGCAAAGAACAGGCTTAATAGTAATAGGCATTGTTTGAGCAAGAACAGATGATAAAGACTTTAATTCCTCAAGCTTAACATCATAATAAAACAAGTGAGCTGGGTGAAGAGGAATATTATACTGCTCAGATAACTTAATTGCTTCATCAAGCAATGGCTCAACAGTAAATGGATTATTGATTAATTCATTAATTCGTGTTGTAACAGGCTTACCCTCAACTGCTTCAGCTAACTCAAGACACCAACGCTCAGACACGTAAGCGCCAGGCACTAACTTATGACCATGCTCCCTAAAAGCCCCAACATTAACCAGCATATCACCCAAAAACAAAATTTTTTTAACTTTAGATGAAATCTTCTTAGCCTCATCAAAATCATTAACCTTAAGCACTGAACCATCAAGCAGCTCAACAATCGGGCCATCAACAACCTCACACGGAGTCACAGTACAACCCTTACCCGGCCGCTCAACCTTTAATTGAGTGCCGGTTGCCAAGAAATTATTACAAATAACCATTGTCGCAGGGTTAAAACCAAGGCATTCATAACCAGTAAAACGCGTTCTGCCATAACGAAGCCTAAAACCACCACGAGTAAAAGGATAAGCAAAAATAGGTCGGCCAGCCACTGCATCACTCATATACTTATAACTAGGCCCAACACCCTCTGACTCAGTCTTACTCTTCTCGCCCCAAATACGCTTTTGAATAACAAGGAAATCACTAAGCCAAGACCAATCATTAAAACCAAACGTTTTCCAAGAACTAAGCTTACGCCAAATCTTACCAGCCTTCTGCGCAACACCCTCACAAAGAACTAAACACATACCGCCACGAATCTTATCAGTCTCAACACGGTCTAAACCCTTACCAGTACTAACGTCAGTGTCGGTGGTTGGGTCGCCAGTAATCTCAACCCCAACATGTTTTAACAAGAAACGCAATTCTTCCTCAGAAGGCACGTATTGAAGCCTTGATACGCGAGCATTATAATCACCAGTCTCGTAAACATAACGGTCCTCCTCAACTTGTTGAATATCATACTTAGCGTAACCAAACTTAAAGCGAAGGTAATCAGCAATCAACACGCTAACAGCAGCACTAGTACCACCAGAGGCCCGAATAGGTCCTGCAAAGAAAATAGCAATATAATCCTTACCATCAATAGTTTTCTTCAATTTTAACTCAATAAAACCTTCTAAAGGCGCGCTAACAGTACCAAGAGTAACATAAGCAATCCCTAACCGCATCCCTGCTTCCAACGCTTTCTCGCGGGATTTAAACTGACAGAACTTCTCAGCTGCTAATTCATAAGCAATAGATAAGGCGACGCGAAAATCACCCGCACCATACTCTAATTCAAGTGAATTAACCCGTTCAGGCACACCACAACCAATAATCTCAGGCACCTCACTACCAACAAGGTTAACGCAACGCTCGGCTTTGTTCTTAGCCACAGGTATATCAACCTTAATCTCAGGGTCCCAACCTTTAGCGCGAGCCACATTAGCAACCACGTAAGCCGCTTCAACGCGCTTATTAATCCAAGCAAAATAATCATTACTAAGCATAAAAGACCCTTAGAGATGAACCCATTAAATTGTTTATTATAGTAGAGCGCCTATTTGTCCATAAAGTCCATCACATGAACCTTGCGCGACCCTAACTCCATCAAAGGAATCTTACCCGGCTCAGGCACAATACCAATACGCTTCATGAAATCACTCTGACCTTGAAAACAACTAGCGTTAAGGAGAGTAGTGCCCTTATAACTGCCCACACCAGAGTGATGAATATGACCACTAACCATGATGTCGGGCGCATTATTAATTAATAATGAATCAGCAGATAAGCTAGGCGCGATAAGCGTGGCACCATGCGTTGGGGATAAATGGCGTTTGCGCAACAAGAATTCCATCACAGCCTCAGGCCGCTCATAACCAAGTTTTCGCAAACGAGGAACATTATTAATAAAATGGTCAAAACTATTGCCATGATAAACCATCACATCATAACCACCAAAACCATTGCCAGCGTGAATATTAACTGTTGCAGGATTACTCACAAACAAAGTGTTAGGTAATTTAGCTAAAGCAGTTGTGAACTCATTATTAAGTGGTGGTTGCGGTAAAGCCAAGCGCAACGCGTCATGATTACCTGGTGAAATAATAATTTTAATACTCTTAGGCACCTGCTTTAAGTAATCAGCCACTGCCTCATACTGTTTATGAATATCCTTAATCAGTAATTCATCCTCTTGCTTAGGGTAAACGCCCACACCATCAACAAGGTCACCGGCAAAAAACAAGTACTTAACCCGACTAGATAATAATCGCTCAGCCTCAGACCCCCACTCACCATTAATCCAATCAAAAAAGCGCTGAAAAGGGTTGGGTAAGAAATTATTACTGCCAACATGCGAATCACTAATAAAAACAGCGCAAGAATTATCATCACACTTTTTAGGTTCACGAACAGGCAAGTCAGGGAATATCAAACTCTCAACAAAACACCAATTACCACTCTTACGAACATTAACGCCAATAACCTCATCCTTAACTAACTCGCCAATCATTGAGAAAACAGGACTTGACTTGCTAACAAGAAGGCTAATTAAACCAGTTGGGTCCTCAAGCCCTAACATGAAATTACCACTAGCAGTCTCCCTAATCTCATCAACAAAACCAATCAACCCAAATTCATCACGACCAATCAATTTAGTCGCGCGATTAATGCTAACAACGGGTTTCATCTCAACCCGCTTAGAAATAAGCGATGACAAAAAATCATAACGATTAGAATAATAACCAAGCCAATTGGATATATTGCGGGGCTCATTAATTAATTCAAAAGAATTAACCACCCTAACATTTGATTGCGGGCCTGTCTTAATAAAAGAATAAAAAGAATTAACCACTGATTCATCAATAACGCTCGTTCCTGGTTGGTTAAGCTTAATAAAATCAATAAAAGAAGACACATCACCAGAAAAAGAATCAATCACTTTAGGTGATACTAAAAATCCCTCATCCCTAAAACGATTAATTAATTCCATTAAAAATCAATCAATAAAGTCAATATTAAAATGTTTATGATAGCGCGGGGGTTAATTAAGACCCATTTGCTTATCAAGCAACGCCCTAACCTTAACTAATGAATTACTACTAATACCAATGTTAACCTCACGGGTTCGGCCATAACGACCCTTACTAATAACTCTTGCATTAAACAAACCAAGCATATCAAGCTCGGCTATTAAATCACTAATACGGCGCTGAGTTAAAACTTTCAATCCAACCTTATTACAAAGGTCATTATAAACACCAAACAAGTCACCTGTAAAAAAAGCTTTATTATTAGTTTCGTGCAAAATAAAACCAGCATATAATAATAACTGACTCTGAGCAGGCAAGTGCTTAACTACCTCAAAAATATTATCATGCTCAATCTTCTCCTCAGCAAAATCAACATAAGATTCATCAACATTACTCTTACTGTCACGGTCAGCAAGTTCACCAGCCACTCTTAATAAATCAAGCGCCCGACGAGCATCACCATGGTCACGAGCAGCATAAGCAGCACATTTACTAATAACAGTATCAGAACAACTATCCTCAGCAAAACCAATTTTAGCTCTGCCAAGAAGAATATCCTTAATTTGCAAGGCATCATACGGCGGGAAAACCATTTCTTCTTCATTCATACTAGACTTAACACGCGGGTCAATATCATCAGTAAAAGTAACATCATTACTAATGCCAATAATACAAACTTTAGCTTTGGATAACTCTTGGTTAATACGAGTAAGATTATAGAGCACATCATCACCGCATTTATGAACCAAACGGTCAATTTCATCAAGAACAATAATAACTACCTGCTCCTTAGTGTCAATTGCGTTAAAAAATACTTTATAAATCTCATCAGTCGGCAAACCAGTAGCAGGCACATTATGACCAACATCACGCGCCAACTGAGCCAAAAGACGATACTCAGTGTCAGCAACACGCCGCATCTTACAATTAACATAAATGACCTTCAACGGCACTTGTTTCTTCAAAGCAATAGCCTCAAGTTGATGACAAACTCGCTGAACAACAAGAGTTTTACCAGTACCAGTCTTACCATAAATAAAAATATTAGAAGGTCGCTCAAAACGAAGACAAGGGGCTAATACTTTAGCCAAAGCATTAATTTGAATATCACGATGAGGAATGCTATCAGGCGTATAACGAATACTCAATGAATCTTTGTTAATAAAAACAGATTCATGGTTAAGAAAATCTTCAAAAATACCCTCAAGGCTGGATTGTTGCATCAAATCACTCCAAGGGAAATGAAGCTTATAATGATTTCTGTTTTTTTAACAAGACACAGACACCTTTATTTCTGTTAGAGATTGTTTTGTTCGTATGGAGTTTTTGTTGCGCTTTGCGAAAGCGTTTTTGTGAAAAAGAATTATTTACTATATAGTTAATAATTAATATATTATATTATATTATCCTAATAATATAATAATAATAATAATAATAATAGCAAAAATTATTATTTAATTCATTTAATCTGCATTTGAAATTTTTAATTAATTATTTAGTTATCCTTTTTCAAAAACAAGCATTTTCTGAGATTATTTTTTAAAATAAATCATTTTCTATCTGAAATAAGGGGGTGTGGTTTTTTAGCAGCATTTACATTTCCAAAAGAAATAAAGGGGTGTTTGGTCTTTTTGTCTTTTCTTTTGGAAGTATGTTCTATCTGAAATAGGGGGGTGAGTGGGTTTATTTTAAAAATAATTTTATACTATTAATCTCTGAGATGAGTGTTTCATTATTTTCTCGATTATTAATCCAGCCAATTAATTTATCACATTTATTTAATAATTTCTGCTTATCCTTTCCCTTATTTGTTTGCACACTAATTTTTAGTAATTCAATATTCTTTCTTACTTCTTTTTCCCAATCAAAATTAATCTCTCTTGGCGCAACAGTTATTTTTGATGCCTGGTCCCACCAAACTTGTTTAGTTCGAGCAAAAGGGCCAATTGTGTAATAAATTCGTTCACATTCATCACCCCAAGTGTAATTACCAAGTGCCCGTTCAACATTAACAACAATAAATTCACCAGTTTCAATACCTTTTCTTAAATGATAATATATAACCCTTGATGTGACCCCATCAAAAACTTGTTTATAATTTTTATATATTTCATAACCATAAGAAACCTTTAGTTTGCTTAACAATGCGGTTATTCGCTCCCGTATCTCTGACCTCGCAGGCCGCCCTCTTACCATAATCAATTCTTTAAATGCGGATTCTTAAAAAGATTTTCTAATTAAGAGGTAGAATTAATAAATATACTAATAATCTAATCTTTCTAATGGACGGCGAATTAATAATAAAAACTAATTGGCACGCCTTAAGTATTAATGATGCTTTAACAAAACTTAATTCAGATAAAAAAGGTTTAACTGAAAAAGAAGCCATTAACAGGCAATCATTATATGGTTTTAATGAAATAACCGATGAAAAAAAATTATTACCACTAAAAATATTTTTATCACAATTCAAGAATATAATGGTTTTAATGCTAGTTGTTGCAACCATCATATCTTTTCTTATTAATGAATTAACTGACGCTATTACAATTCTTGTTATATTAGTGTTAAATTCTGTGTTAGGCTTTGTTCAAGAGTATAAAGCGGGCAAAGCAATGGACGCGCTTAAGTCATTGGCTGCGCCAAAAGCAGTTGTTATTCGTGACGGGGTTGAACAAGTTGTTTGGAGTCGTGAGTTAGTGCCTGGCGATATTGTTAAACTAACTGTTGGTGATATATCACCTGCTAATATAAGATTAATAGAATCAATTAATCTGAAAGTTGACCAAGCCCACTTGACTGGCGAATCAATTTCTATTATGAAAACAATTGATAAAGTTGTTGAAAGCGCTTCTATGGCTGACCGCACTAACATTGTTCTTATGGGCTCTGTGGTTAATTATGGCAGCGCAATTGGTTTGGTTACTAAAACTGGCATGATGACTGAAATTGGCAAGATTGCTGAGAGTGTGGCTGCTGAAGAAAAAGAGATAACCCCATTACAGCGAGAAACTGACCTGCTTGGCAAGTGGCTGGCTATATTTGCAATTACTGCTGTGTGTGTTGTTTTTTCTGTTGGCGTAATACTTAAGCACGATTTTGTTGAAATGCTGTTAACCTCTGTGAGTCTGGCAGTATCTGCTGTGCCTGAGGGCCTGCCCGCAGTTATAACAATCACGCTAGCGATTGGCATGCAACGGATGGCATCAAAGAACGCTGTTGTTAGAAAACTATCAGCTGTTCAGACGCTAGGCAGTATTACAACTATCTGCTCTGATAAAACAGGAACCTTAACAAAAAATGAGATGACTGTTACAAGAATATTTGACGGCGTAAACGATTACAATGTGACTGGCGCTGGTTATAATATTAAAGGCGAATTTATGCTCAATAATAAGAAAATTGACCCAAAAAAGAATAAGAGCTTAATCACGTTGTTAACCAGCGGGTCTTTATGCAATAACGCTTATTATGGTAAGAAGAACAGCGATTACTATGTTGTTGGTGATCCAACTGAGGGCAGCCTTCTGGCCTGCGCTGCTAAAGCAGGCTTATGGCATGATAACCTGAAAAAAGAAGGCGAGATAATAAACGAGGTTAGTTTTAGTTCTGAGCGCAAGCGGATGAGTGTTGTTTTCAAATCAAAAGGCAAATTATTTGTTTACTCAAAAGGCGCGCCTGATGTGATGCTTGATTTGTGCGACCGCGTAATGATTAATGGCTCTATTAAGAAGTTAACCAAGGATATTCGCGAAAGAATTCTTGATAAGAATGGCGAGATGGCTGGCTCAGCCTTGCGGGTGTTAGCCATTGCTTACAAGGAAGTTAACGCTAAGTCAATCAGTGAAAAAGAAGTTGAGCAGGGCTTAGTGTTGCTTGGGTTAACTGGTATGATTGACCCGCCACGACCTGAGATTAAGGAAGCAATTAATTTAACCAAGAAAGCAGGCATTAGAGTAATAATTGTTACTGGTGACCATAAACTAACCGCTATTGCAGTTGCAAGGAGCATCGGCTTGTTTGATAGCAAGAGCGTGGCTGTTTCTGGTGAGGAAATTGATAAGATGTCACCCAAAGAATTTAAGGAAGCAGTCTCGAAAGTAACTATTTTTGCGCGAGTATCACCTGAACATAAATTAAGGATTGTTGAAATGCTAAAAGAACAAGGCGAGATAGTGGCTGTTACTGGCGATGGGGTTAATGACGCGCCCGCCCTGAAGAGCGCTCATATTGGCGTGGCCATGGGCATTAAGGGCACTGATGTCAGCAAAGAAGCCTCAGAGATGGTATTGACTGATGATAATTTCTCAACAATCGTGACAGCGATTGAAGGCGGCAGGGCAATATTTGCTAATATCAAGAAATTCATTAAATTTCTCTTATCAGCTAATGCTGACACAATCAGCGAAGTAATGTTCTCATTACTATTGGGTCTGCCATTGCCTTTCCTACCAATTCATATTTTATGGATGAACTTAGTTACAGACGGCCTGCCTGCCTTAGCGCTTAGTGTTGATGCTAAGAGCAATGACATAATGAGTCAAAAACCACGCAACCCTAAGAAAAGCCTTGTCAGGGAAATAGCCATATTTGTTGTTGTTGCAGGCATTATTGATGCGATAGCCTCAATTAGTTTGTTTATCATAGCCCTTAATTATGAGGGTTATTTCATTAACCCGACTGATTTGGCTTTATCCAAGGCCAGAACAATGGCTATTTCATCAGCCATTATTTATGAGTTATTCTTCGTGTTTAACTGCCGTGATGATAACCGCTCTGTTTGGGGTAAGAGTTTTAAGGAGAACTTCCTGTCAAATAAGTTCTTGACAACCGCAGTAATTGTTTCATTAGCCCTGCAAATGATGTTAGTTTACTTCCCGCCATTCCAAATGATTTTTAGGACAGTGGCCTTGTCGCCGTTCGAGTTGTTCTTGACATTTGCTTTTGCTTCTTTTGGCTTGTTTATCCTGCCAAGATGGTTCCATAAGGACTTAACTATTGGCTTAAAGAATAATGTTTTTAATGAATAAACCCATCCTCTTTTAGTTAATGGCAATTAAGCAATGGTTGTTACTAATAGCTCCTTTGGCGATTATGATAATTGTTTTTACTAGTTTATCAACCAGTTACAAAAACCCATATGATATACTATTAAACGCTGAAACACAAACATCAAGTCTTGATGAATACACAATTAACACTGATTTGCTGATGGATATTGGTTTGCTTGGCTCATCAATGCAATATTATTCTAATTCAACCATAGCATTTAGTAACGGTGATTATTACATGAAGATTGTTACAACAATCCCTTTTTCTGGTATTGACGCTATTTCTGAGAAAATTGTTTCAAGAACAGGCAATTATTCCTGCACTAACACCTTATCAAGACCTGTGTGCGTTGCCGAGAACATTACTTCAACACCATTAGTTAATGATTATGTTAATCAGGATTACTCATCACTCACTTATATTGGCACTAAAAAAATCAATGACCGTTATTGTGACGCTGTGATGGCAGCCCTTAATCTTGAAACGATTAATGATTTGATTGGTGATACAGTTGGTGTTGATGTATTATCAAATATTACTAACGCATTTACTTACAATTGCATTGACCCTGAAAGCGGTTTATCGCTTGAATCAATCTCAAGTATTTCAGGCGAATCATCCTACAGCGGGTTATTAGTTGATATTAGTATTAATATTACTAAATCAATCACCTCAGCGTCTTTTAACCCTGTTCCAGCTTCATTATTCATTCCTCAGTATGAAATAATATCTTTAAGTGAATACGAGCAAATGGTTAATGATTCTCTATCACAAAGTTTATAATTAATCCGCTCCCAATAGTCTTTTATGGGGGATATGGACTTTGATGAATTATTAATGCGCATTGTTAAGTCTTCAGGCATGTCAAAAGAGGATGTTCTTGCGCGAATTAACGCTAAAGTAACAGAGTTATCTGGTCTTGTTAGCAAAAAAGGCGCGGCGCATATTGTTGCTAGTAGTTTTGGTATTCAACTTAACGAAGCCCGCCAAAGCGCTTTTGTTGAATTAAAAAACCTTGTAGCAGGGTTGAATAATATTAGTATTAGCGCGGTTATTACTCGCGTGTTCCCTATTAATGAGTTTGATAAGAATGGCAAGACAGGCAAGGTTGCTAGTGTTATAATTAATGACGGCACTGATGAAGCGCGGCTAGTTTTTTGGAATGAAATGACTGAAATTATTGCTTCAGGCAAACTTAATGTTAATGATTTCATTAAAGTGCACCACCTTAGGAGTAAAAAAGGTAATTATGGATTTGAATTGCATTTTGGCGCGCGCTCAAGAATAGATGTTAACCCTGAAGGGGATAAACCAAAGATAGTTTCAGTTAATAATAAACGCTCAGCACCTAATCGGTTTCTTATCTGTGACTTACAGCAAGGGCTTGAAACAGAGTTAAGGGCTTGTTTAGTTAAGCTTCACGATTTTAAAGTTTTTTATGATGTCTGCCCTGATTGCGGCAAGAGCGCTAAGGACAATAAATGTGCTGACCATGGTGAGGTTAAACCAAAAAAAGCACTTATTATTAGCAGCGTCTTTGATGATGGCACAGGTTCAATTAGGTGTATTTTCTTTAAACAACAAGCCGAAACACTGCTTGGTTGTAGCACTGATTACGCAGTTAAATTAGCGCTTGATAATGGCAGTGATGCAGCAATCATTAATGAAAAGCGCGCTTTGGTGGGAGAAGAATTTGTTATTTCAGGCAGGGTTAATCATAATAGTTTTAATGACCAGTTAGAGATGGTAATTAACTCAATTGTTAAAGCAGACCCTTTGGTTGAGGCTAAAAAATTAATGGCGCAAACCCAATAAACTAATTAATAACAACCACTATTTAATTGCTTTAATGAAACTTTTTGCTGACCTTCACCTTCATTCTCACCAAACCGCGGGGGGCACATCCCCCCTCAGTTTTAGGAATTTCCTGATCCCCCCTGTGAGGTGTTGTTACTAATGAAACTTTTTGCTGACCTTCACCTTCATTCTCACCAAACCGCGGGGGGCACATCCCCCCTCAGTTTTAGGAATTTCCTGATCCCCCCTGTGAGGTGTTGTTACTAATGAAACTTTTTGCTGACCTTCACCTTCATTCTCATTACTCGCGCGCTACTAGCGGTCAAATGAACGTGCTTGACCTAAGTAAGTACGCTAAATACAAAGGGGTTAACTTACTTGGGACCGGGGACTTACAGCACCCTAAGTACCTTGAGGAATTAAAAGCCAAGCTAAAACCAACCAATGAAGGATTATACGAATATGATGGCACTTATTACGTGCTACAGACCGAAGTCGCTAACATTTACTCTCATAACGGTAAGTGCCGTAAGATTCATCATTTAATATTAGTCCCTGACTTTGACGCAGCTGATGAACTGCAAAAAGAATTACTTAAGTGGGGTAGGATTGATTATGACGGCAGACCTATTTTTGGCATGCCTAGTCAGGAATTAGTTAAGTTAGTGATGGGCATTAGTGATAAGTGTGAGGTCATCCCCGCTCATATATGGACCCCTTGGTTTGGCTTGCTGGGCAGTATGGGCGGTTATAACTCAATTAAGGAGTGTTATGATAATGAATTAAAACACATTCACGCATTAGAAACCGGCTTATCCAGCGACCCGCCAATGAATTGGCGTTGCTCATGGCTTGACCAATTCTCCTTAATATCCAATTCTGACTCGCATAGCCCTTGGCCTTGGCGGATGGGGCGTGAGTGTAATGTTTTTGACATTAAACCATCTTATAATGAATTAATTAATTCAATCAGGACCCGCCAAAACTTTTTGATGACCATTGAAGTTGACCCTGCTTATGGTAAATACCATTATAATGGTCATCGTGCTTGTAATTTCTCTTGTGGCCCAATTGAATCTAAAAAACTGAATAATATCTGCCCTAATTGTAAGCGACCATTAACCATTGGGGTTGAGCACCGCGTGGAAGAACTCGCTGACCGACCAGTTGGTTACAAACCAAGCAAGGCAGTTCCATTCAAGGACTTGATTCCTTTGTCAGAAATAATTTCTTCATTCATCAGTAAAGGGGTTAACACTAAAGCTGTCTGGGGTATTTACAACAAGTGGATTGAGTGTTTTGGTAATGAGTTTAACATAATGCTTGACGTGCCTGAGGCTGAATTAATAAATTTTGATCCATTGATTGGTGGTGCAATCATTAAGGTTAGAAACCAAGCTGTTGATATGAAACCTGGTTTTGATGGTGAGTATGGGGTCCCGCTCTTTAATCAGACAACCCAAACTAACTCAAAAGCAGTTATTGAGCGTTCACAAAAGGATTTGAAATCATTTTTTTAATTGTAAAGCTTAAAAAACCCTCTTTAATTACTCTTCTCTCATGGCATTAAATAAGTATCAATTAAAGAACTTGTTAGGCGAGTTGAAAGCGCTTCGTAGTCGCCACACTGAATTAGTATCTGTTTACGTGCCAGCTGATTTCAATATTAATATTGTTAAGAATCAATTAAGCCAGGAGGCTTCGACTGCTAGTAACATTAAGAGTAAGACCACGCGCAAGAATGTTTTGGCAGCGCTTGATAAAGCCATTAGTGAGTTAAAGTATTATAATGCAACCCCTGATAATGGGCTTGTTGTCTTGGCTGGCAACGTGGCTAATAATCCTGGTGATATGGATTTGCGCGCTTGGTCGTTTGAGCCACCTGAGAAAGTAGCAGTTAGGCTCTATAAGTGCGAGCAGGAATTTATTCTTGAACCATTAACTGATATGCTTGAACCAAAGTATGTTTATGGCCTGATAGTAATTGATGAAAAAGATTTAGTGATTGGTTTGCTTAAAGGCAAGAAGATTCAATTATTGCGCGAGAAGTCAAGCGTTGTGCCAGGCAAGACGCGGGCAGGCGGTCAGAGTGCGCCTCGATTCCAGCGGGTCAGGCAGGAAATAATTAAGGATTGGTATCGTATTTCTGGAACCCTTGCTCGTGAGTTATTTAGTGTTTACAATAACATGAAAGGTTTATTAATTGGTGGTGGCGGGCCATCTAAGGAATCTTTTGTTGATTCAGGCCATCTTGGTGAATTAGGTAAAAAAGTAATAACTGTTCAGGACACAGGTCACTCAGGTGTTGTTGCTTTGGAGGAATTAGTTGTTAAGAGCCAGTCAGCGCTTGAGCAGGAAGAAGTGATGGCTGAGAAAAAAGTGGTTAATAATTTCCTTGAGCACTTAGGCAAGGATGATGGAATAGCTGTTTATGGTATTGCTGAAGTAAAAAAATTTCTTGAGCAGGGAATTGTTAACGTATTATTATTAAGCGAGTCATTGGATAGTCCAGTAGTCGATGAGTTAACTAAGATTGCTGAATCATTTGGTACTGAGCCAGTATTAGTTAGTGTTGATACCAAGGAGGGTGAGCAATTAAGTCACCTTGGTGGTGCTGGCGCAATACTACGCTACAAAGTTAGTCGCTCCTGAAATCGTTTATGATTAACGTAAAGCCTTTTTATTTCATCAACATCATAGTTTTTTATTATACTAAGCGCCCGTCGCATGTAATCACTTTCGTTAATTATCTTAAAAATCTTTTGGTCATCGTAATCAGTTGCTTTCGGGAAATCACTTTTGAATAAACTAATAATAGTGTTGTTTAACGTATTAGTAATGCCAGGCATTTCAAGCTCTAATTCTTTTAAAAACTCTTTAAGTCCCATAAAATAATTGATTGGATTAACTTGCTTATAAACTTAATTAATTGCTAATTAGTTGTTTTTAAGCATTTTTTAGGTCATTGCTTGCTTTTTTAAGCATTTTTTTAAGGAAATACTTATAAATTAGGGTTATTTCCCTATTTAATGAAACTCTTGGGGGGTTTTTGAATATGAAAGAGAGGGGGAGTATTTTACAATTAGCGCCCATGGGCCGTTTATTAAGAACAGCTGGCGCTAATAGGGTTAGTAGGTCTGCTAAAAAGCAATTAAGCATTATTCTTGAGGAATTCGCGATTGAGTTATCAAGGAAAGCTATTACTTTTGCTAAGCACGCGGGTAGAACGACAATAAAAGGCGAAGACTTATTATTGGCAACAAAGTCTTAGGTGATTCAGTGAAAAAAGTTGTTGAAGTAAGCAAGATAAAGAAGGGCGGTTACATCATTGTTGATGAAGACGCCTATAAAGTAACTGCTATTACTCATAGTAAGGCTGGTAAACATGGTCACGGTAAGTATCGTATTGATGCTGCTTCAGTGATTGGTGGCAAGAAAACCAGTGTTATCATGGGTGCTGGCCATAAGATTGACGTGCCAATTATTGATAAACAGAACGTCCAAGTATTAACAGTTGAGGAACGGGTTGAGGAGCGCGGCAAGGAACGAATTGTTAAGAAGATTGCCAATGTGATGGATATTGAGAGCTTCGAGACCTTTGACGTTGAGATTCCATCTGAACTTGAAAGTGAGGTTAAGGATGGAGTTAAATTATTATTGTGGGATGTTCTTGGCGCTAAACAAATGAAACAAGTCGTTCAATAATTATTTATTTTTTTCTAATTCTATTTTTTTTATTTAATAATTAATTCTAATTTCTTGCTATCCTTTAATGATAATTCATTTATCTTTAGCGTGCCCTTGACAACATCCTTGATTTTCTTTAAATTAATTATTGGCCCAGTAATTACTGCCTTGCTTATCTGGGCAGCCTGACTTAACTGCTTTGAGACTTTGTACTGCCTGCCTTGGCTGATTAATTCTTTAATCAACAACCATAACTCATCATGTTTCTTAGTTACTTGTCCTGCGTCAGGCCAGTATTGGTTGTGAATGCTCGTCTTCTTATCATATAACTCACGCCATAATTCTTCGGTGACGAACGGCATGAATATTCCTATCATCTTTAGTATTGCATTAAAAGTTTCTTTTAAAGTTTTTATCGCACCATTCCTTGAAGCCTTATCATCCCCATACAACCGGTGCTTTATTATCTCTAAATAATAATCAGCGTACTCACCCCAGAAGAAATCAACCAGTTCTTTCTTAGCCCCGCTGTAATTATAATCATTAAGGTAATCAGTGGTTTTCTTAATTATTTTGTTTAACTCGTTAATAATGCATTCGTCAGCCAAGTCTTTCTTTATTTCCTTGCCTTTTATTTCATGCATTTGAATGAACTTACCTGCATTCCATAATTTGTTAGCAAACTTAGAACCCCTTAAAACTTCTTGTTCTTTGTAAGGATAATCATCACCTAATGAGACATTAGTAACAAAATATCTTAACGCGTCTGCTGAGAATTTTTTAATAACCTCTTGCGGCTCAACAGTATTGCCTTTGCTCTTGCTCATCTTCCTGCCGTGAGAGTCTTGCATATGGCCTGATATCATTATTTCCTTCCAAGGCACTACTTTGTCATGCAAGTAACCCTTAACCATTGTGTTGAATAACCAGAAAGTAATAATGTCATGAGCGTTAGGCCTTAAGCTCATCGGCCATAACTTTTTCCAAACAGTTTTATCAGTTAATTCAATCGCTAGTTTAGGTGTTAACGCGCTAGTCGCCCAAGTGTCAAGCACGTCTTTTTCTGGCGTGAAATCATTACTCCCGCAACAGCAATTAGTTTTTGGTTTATCAACTAAAGGGTCTACTGGTAAGTCATTTATATCTGCTAATTTTACTTCACCGCACTTATTGCAATACCAGACTGGGAATGGCACGCCATAAAATCTTTGCCTGCTAATGCACCAATCCCATCTTAACCCTTTAATCCAGTTATCATAACGAACCTTCATGTACTCAGGCCGCCATTTTATTTTATCGCCCAATTCAATGAATTTATTTTTTAAATCAAGGTATTTGATGAACCATTGTTTTGACTCAAGTATCTCAACTTCAGTGCCGCAGCGCTCATGAATATTAACACTATGAATTATTTTTTTCCGGTTAACTAACAAACCATTTTTTTCCAAATCCTTAATTACCTCTAATCTGGCGTCCTTAATCTTCATCCCTGCGTACTTGCCTGCTGATTCATTCATTAAACCGTCCTTGTTGATTATCATCTTTAATGGTAGTTTGTGGGCTTTGTACCACTCAATGTCCGTTTGGTCGCCGAAAGTACAGCACATTACTATGCCTGTCCCCTTTGCCGGGTCTGCGTGCTCGTCAGGCATTATTGGCACTAATTGGTTGAATAATGGGACGCGCGCTTTCTTGCCGAATAATTTTTTATAACGCTTATCAGTTGGGTGCGCGAATATTGCCACGCAAGCAGGAAACATTTCTGGTCTAGTGGTCGCGATTATTAAGTCACTATCATCCTCTAATTTGAATTTAACATCAATGAACTCTGACTCTAAATCCTTATCCTCTAACTCAACTTGTGAGATGGCTGTCTCGCAAGTGGGGCACCAAATGGTTGGTGATTTCATTTGGTATTCGCGCCCAGCTAAGTATAATTCAATAAATGAGCGTTGTGATATTTTTCTGCAATGCTCATCTATTGTTGAGTATAATAAAGTGAAATCACAACTCATGCCAATATTCTTCCAGTCCTGAATAAAATCACCCCTTATTTCCTTGACTGTGTTAAAACATAATTTGGTGAACTCATCCCGCTTCATTTTTGAGCCTTTAACCCATTTTAGTTTCTCAACTAATCTTTCAGTTGGTAGGCCATTATCATCTGTGCCAAAAGGCATGAACACTTCATAACCACTCATTCGTTTATAGCGCGCGATAACGTCAAATTGAGTGTAAGATGAGGCGTGACCAATATGCATTTTACCGCTAACTGTTGGCGGCGGCGTGTCAATTGAGTACACTGGTTTATTGCTCTTAGGATTGTATTTGTAAGTGCTGTCTTTTTCCCATCGCTTGACCCACTTCTCTTCTATTGCTTTGGGGTCATATTTATCTAAAACCATAATTTATCAGTAACTCTTCTCTTTTTTAATATTTATGCTCAAAAACTCTTTTCTATGTTTTTGGCGCACTCAAAAATCAATCACTGTTTTTGTTGGCGCCTGCAATTATTAATCCTTGTTTGTAATTCTTTGTTGCCTTGCCTTTCATGTCATAAACGCTTGGCTTCAAACCTGCTACGCGCATAATTTTTAATAAACTCTTGATTTTTACCATGAGGAATCGCTGGTCGTCGATATGCCTAATTATCCGGCCGTGGTCACTGATTGATAAGTTAACCGCCCATAACACTTTATCATTACTAATATCATACTCTTCAACCATTGAGCCCTCAACCCCATCATTGTTGAAGTAGTGTGCGTCACTCTTATCCGCGTCAAAGTAATCTTTGTGCAAGTCCAAGTCCATTACTAGCGCGCCCCTATGTTTTAGTTGTCTTGCTAAATGATTGATTAAATATGTTAATTCTTTTTCGTTTCGCACGAATAATAACGCCCTGCTTAACAAAGTGATGACATCATACTTTTTGTTTGTCTTCATTCTTTGCATTTTTTGTTTATAAAAAATTGTGCCGGGCATTTTCTCTTTTGCGATACTAATTATTTCCTTACTGTTATCAAGCCCTTCTACTTCATAGCCTAGTTTTTTGAAAGCAGTCATGTGTCTGCCAGTGGCGCAACCAACGTCTAATAATAAAAGCCCTTTAATTTCAAGCCGTTTTAGTATCTTGCATACAACCCTTGTTTCTTGTTCATAATCACCACTAAACAAGTAATCATAATACTTGGCGAGCTTGTGGTATAATTTCATTTTAAGAATTAAGTCGGTCTGTATTATTAAAATAATACTACTAAATGAGCCTGGCCGGGTTTGGACCGGCGACCTCACGATTATCAGTCGTGCGCTCTAACCAGGCTGAGCTACAGGCTCATTTTTACTTCGTTCTTCGCCTTCTATTTTTCAACAGACAGGCTTATTTTAGAATCTTAAAATTAATGTTTAATTTAAAAACTTAATGTATCTCAGAATCTTCTGCCATCTTCTTGTCTGTCAAGGGGGCAAGCCCCCTCTTGACACCCCCTTTGATGCTGGGTGCGCTTAGTGTATTTCTGAATCTTCAGGCATTTTCTTGTCTGTGGTCAGCATGCATACCTTACCATTTTTTTCAGCTGCTAATAGCATTCCCTCGCTTAGTTCGCCAGCTAGTTTCTTTGGCTCTAAGTTAGCGACGATAATAATAGTCTTGCCAACCAGTTTCTCTGGCTCATAGTATGCTTTGATGCCTGCAAGAATTGTCCGCTCGTGGTCAGCCATGACCCTCATCTTGATTAGTTTGTTCCCGAACGGCTCAGCGCTTAATACTTTGGCAGTGATTAACTCAACCTTATCAAAATCAGCGTACTTAATCATTGGTTTTTTCATATTAAGTTTTTAATTAGTGCTTAATATTTAAGGGGTTTGGTGCATCATAATATTTTTAAATAAGAAATTTTAAAGGGTTAGTAGTATGGATGAAAAACTTTTAGAGAGTGTAATCAGAGAAGCAGTAAACAATAAGGCTACTCAATTGAGTGGCGATTATTTTAATGACTGCACGCATATTCCTGAAATTATTGGGGAACTAACATACTTGGAAAGATTGTTTATTGACTATTCTAAAATCACAGAGCTTCCGGCGAGCATTGGGCAATTAAAGAATTTATCATTTTTCAGGCTTTGGGGTAATAATAATCTTAAGAGCCTTCCAGAGTTAATAAGTGGGTGCGAGAAGCTGGAGTATTTAGAGGTTTCATGTGCTGATATTAAAGAATTGCCTCAGTCAATTTGTAATTTAAAAAACCTTAAATATTTGTATTTGAATGGCGTGAGTTTGGAGTTCCTTCCGAATAAACTGCCTGAGTCGATTGTTATTATTGATTTGTCAAGCAATAAGCTTAAGGAACTGCCTGATAATCTTGCGGATTACAAAGAACTGAAGCGAGTAAGATTGGGCGACAACTCATTGAAAGCCCTGCCGGTCTCTTTATGTGAGTCTAGTATTAATCATAAGATTAGAGTGGATTTAGGTGGAAGGCAAAATTTCAAAAGGATTTTGCCAGATAAGTACAAAGCCAATGAGGATTTCTTTATTATGCAAGGGTGTATTCTCCCTATGAAATCGGTTGATGAATATTAATCAATTTTCTTGAATAATACTTCGCCTTGTTTTACTTTCTGGCCAGGCTTTAGTTTACTGTTAAAGTCCTTGACCACTAGCATGCCCTTAATTTTGTCAGCTGTTTCTGGAATGAACGGGCTGACTAAACCAGCAATAACTCTTAGTCCTTCAAGTAAGTTATAAATGACTGTGTCTAACTTCTTATCCTTATTCTTGGCTAACGCCCACGGCTCATTGTCATTAACGTACTTGTTAACGTTCTTGATGATTAACCATATTTCTTTGATTGCTTTCTGAACTTCAAGCTTGTCCAATAAAGCATCAGCTACTCCAGTATTAATCAATGACTTAAATGAGTCATACTCCTTGCTCTTGTAATCCGGCCGAGGCACTTTCAAGTCAAAGTATTTTTTAGTCATGGCCAGCACCCTGTTAACGAGGTTGCCTAACTCATCAGCCAATTCATTATTATTCACTCTTTTAAGCAATTCCTCGGTGAAATCACCATCACCCCCTAATTCCATGGCGCTGGCTAAACAGAAGCGTAACGCGTCAACCCCATACTTCTTAATCATATCTGCTGGCAGGATAACATTGCCTTTGCTCTTGCTCATCTTATCGCCATTAACAGTCCACCAGCCATGAGCGAATACTTGTTTAGGCAATGGTAAGCCAGCGCTCATCAGCATTGCTGGCCAGATAACGCAGTGAAACCAGATAATTTCCTTGCCCATTAAGTGAAGGTCGGCCGGCCAGTACTTCTTGAATTGTTTTTGGTCATCAGCGTAGCCTATTGCAGTTAAGTAATTAGTTAAAGCGTCAAACCAGACGTACATCACGTGACTCTTATCATTCGGTAGAGGAATGCCCCATTTAAGTTTGGCTCGCGAGACGCTAAGGTCGCGCAACTCATTTTTCAGGCGAGATAATACTTCGTTCCGCCGGGACTCAGGCCTGATGAAATCAGGGTTATTCTTAATATGATTAATTATCTTGTTCTGGTATTTTGATAACTTGAAAAAATAACTATCCTCTTTTAATAGCTTGACTAACCTGCCGCAATCAGGACAACAATTCTTCACTAATTCTTTCTCAGTAAAATAACTCTCGCACGGAACACAATACCACCCCTCATAAGCACCTTTGTAAATATCGCCGTTCTCAAAGACTTTTTGGAAGAACTCTTGCGCCGCCTTAACATGGCGCTTATCAGTAGTGCGGATGAAATCATCATAAGAGTAATTCATTAAATCACTCATCTTAACAAACTCCTTGGATACCTTATCAGCAAAAGCTTTAGGTGTTAAGCCTGCCTCAAATGCTTTGTCAGCCATCTTCTGACCATGCTCATCAGTCCCAGTCAGGAAAAAAACATTAAAACCTTTTAATCGCTTGTAGCGCGCAATAATATCAGCAATCAAACCAGTGTAAGCTGAGCCAATATGGGGTGTGCCACTCGCGTAATAAATAGGTGTTGTGATGTAGAACTTCTTCATAATAATGGGGAAAACTTGCTTAATTAAAAAACTATCTTAGTCTTAGTAAACTTTATAAAGTCCCCTTTAATTTTGTTGTTTTAGGAGTTTATACTATTAATTATGGAACAAGAAAAGCTTCATGGGACCACAACCGTTGGCGTTGTATGTAAAGATGGTGTTATACTAGCTGCTGATAGGCGTGCTTCTATGGGTAATTTAGTTGCTCATAATAATACTGAGAAGGTATTGCCAATCACTGATAGGATAGTAATGACTATTGCAGGCGGGGTTGGCGACGCGCAAATACTAGCCCGTTATTTAAGGTCTGAGATGAAAGCTTATGAGATTAATGAGCGCAAGAAACCAACTTTAAAGGCTTGCGTGTCACTATTAAGTCACATATTATTCAACGGTAAGGGTTACTTCCCATTTTATGTTCAATTATTAGTCGCAGGCTATGATGAGAAAGAATTCGGTTTGTACAGCCTTGACGCTGGCGGCGGGTTACTGCCTGATAAATACGTGTCAACTGGCAGCGGCTCACCAGTAGCTTACGGCGTGTTAGAGAACACTTACAAGGATGGTATGACAATTGATGAAGGCGTTAAAGTGGCTGTTAGTGCTTTATCCTCAGCCATTAATAGGGATGTTTATACCGGTGACGGCGTGCTGGTTTATGTGATTGATAAGAAAGGTTACCATAAGATGGATTCAGAAGTAGTTAAGAAATTAATAAAGTAAAAGCATTTTTAGGAAATTAAAATACAATGGTCAAATATGACATTTTAACAAAGGTTAAAGAAGGTTTGCCGAGCAATGTTGAGTTAAGTGATATTAACTTTGAAGGAGCGAATATCATTCTTTACTCAAAGGACAAAAAATTTGTCCTTAACTCGAAAGACCTGATAAAAAACTTAGTTAACACTATCAAGAAAAGAATTGAAGTTAGGCCTGACCCATCAATTCATATTAATGAAAAGGATGCGCAGAAAATAATTGAGGACTGCGTGCCTAAGGAAGCAGGGCTTAAGGAAGTATGGTTTGATGATGCTAGAAGCGTTGTTATTCTTGAAGCGGATAACCCTGGGCTTGTTATTGGTTATCAGGGCAGTATTATTAAAGAGATTCGGGAGAAAACTTTTTGGGTGCCAGTGGTTAAGCGGGCTCCTGCTATTAAGAGTGATATTGTTAGGACTATTCGTTACACACTTTACAAGAACAGCGCTTATCGGCGAAAACTATTAGATAGTATTGGGCGCAAGATTTATGGTCAGGAAATCAATAAGAAAGATTATTGGGTCAGATTATCCTGTTTGGGTGGTTGCCGTGAAGTTGGTCGTTCCTGCTTTTTATTACAAACACCTGAGAGCAGAATCTTGTTGGACTGTGGTGTTAACGTGGCAAGTGAGGAGAACGCTTACCCTTATCTTCAAGCGCCTGAGATGGATATTAAAGCGTTGGACGCAGTTATCATATCACATTCACATCTTGACCATTGTGGTTTAGTGCCATTATTATTCAAGTATGGTTATCGTGGCCCAGTTTATGTTAGTGAGCCAACAAGGGATATAATGACTTTACTGCAATTGGATTACATTGATGTTGCTCAGCGCGAAGGCAAGAAACAATTATATGACTCGCATGATGTTCAGGAAATGGTTAAGCATACTATTTGTTTTGATAATGGTGAGGTTAATGACTTAACCCATGATGTTAGATTATCATTATTCAACGCTGGTCACGTGCTTGGCAGTAATTTAGTTCACTTGAATATTGGTGATGGTTATCATAATTTATTGTACACTGGTGACCTTAAGTATAGTGATACTAAAATGTTATCCCGCGCAGTATCAAAATTCCAGCGAGCGGAAACACTAATGATAGAATCAACCTATGGTCATTGTGAAGATGTTTACCCGCCATTAAACGAGTGCGAGGCGAGTTTATTAAAATTAATAAAAGAAACGATTGATAAGAATGGTAAGATATTAGTCCCTGTTTTAGGTGTTGGCCGCGCCCAAGAAATAATGTTAATAGTAGAGGAAGCGGTTAGGAAAGGGACCTTGCCTAAAGTCCCTGTTCACGTTGACGGCATGGTCTGGGATGTGACCGCTGTTTACACAACTTATCCAGAGTACATGAACGCCCATGTTAGGAATTTAATATTTAACAAGAAGTATAATCCTTTTTTGAGCGAAACACTTCATTGGGTTGGGGGTGCTAAAGAGCGTAAAGGAATTATTGATGGTCCTGGGCCTTGTATTGTGTTAGCGACCAGTGGCATGTTGACTGGTGGTTCAAGCGTTGAGTACTTCCGCGGTTTTGCCGAGAACCCTATTAATAGTTTGATATTTGTTTCATTCCAAGGCGCAGGCTCACTTGGTCGCAGGATTCAGGCTGGCGAGCGAACCATTAGGCTTGAAGGCGCTAAAGGCGGCACTGAAGCACTTAATGTTAGGATGAGTGTTAATACAATGGAAGGGTTTAGTGGCCATAGTAATTGGAAAGAATTGAATGATTTTATTACTAACTTATACCCTCGGCCTAAGAAGGTTATTTTTGTTCACGGTGAGGGTAGTAAGTGCTTGGAGTTAGCGAGCAAGATTCATAAGAACTTGCGGGTTGAGACAATAGCCCCAAGGGACCTTGATGTGATACGAATTCGCTGACGAAACGTATTTATTAGTCCATTGCGCAGTATAATACGATATGAGAATTCTTGTTGTTGATGTGATGACTGCTAAGATTGTTTGTGCTAAGCCAATTGATTCTGTTCTTGAAGCGGTTAAGAAGATGATTAAAGTTGGTATTGGCAATGTGTTAGTTGTTGATAATGGTAAACTAAAAGGAATTATCACTGAGAAGGACATTTTAACCAAGGTGGTGGCATTAAACAAGAAACCTGAGTCATTTAAGGTTAGTGATATAATGACTGCTAAATTAGTCACAATTAAACCCTTAACTGATATTCAGGAAGCAGCGCGATTAATGATTGATAAGGGTATTCGCCGAATACCTGTTGTTGACCGCGGTAAAATAATTGGTGTTATAACCAGCAGTGATTTATTAAGAGTTAACCCTGCTTTAATTGGAATACTATCAGAGCGTTTTAAATATGATAATCCTTGTTTTGATGGTGAATCAATTGGTGTTTGTGAAATATGCAATATTCATGACCGCAATCTAGTTCAAGTTAATGGCCGATTAGTTTGTGTTAAGTGTAAGAAAAAGATATAATCATTTAGTTACTATTAATAAGCTATGTCATCCAAAGTTGAAGTAACAAAGACTATTGTTAAGCATAAAGGTGTGTTTAATTTTGAACAATTTCATAAGCATTTTTATGAGATTATTTCAGCTAATGGTTATTTATTAAAATCTGATGCGCACCAGCAGAAGGATAAGGATGATGGTCAGGAAATTGAGGTTAATTGGGATTTTGAAAAAGAGATTGATGATTATACTAAGTTTGCCATAAGCGTTTACTACATTGTTACTAGCAAGAAAGATGTTGTTATCAAGCGCGGTGACAAGGAGATTAAGACTAATACTGGTAATGCAGCGCTTAAGATAACAGGGACATTAATAACTGACTGGCAGGGTAATTGGGATAAGTCACCTATACTTAAGAAATTAAGAAATTTCTACGAGCGTTATTTGTTTAAAAAAACATTTGATGATTATTATGCGCAAGTAATGGGTGAAGTATTCCTTTTTGAGAACGAAATGAAAGCATTCTTTGATTTATCTTAAATAACAAAAGATTTAAGATTTGGCAAAGTTTAATCGTATTTAATGTCAGAAGAACAACAAGTAGCTAAAGCAGTTATTTCGCAACAAAGTGTTTTCAAAATAAAGGATTTTTATGATTTTTTATACGATTTAGTTAAATCAATTGGTTTTGATACAATTGAAGATGAATTCAGGAAGAGTCCTGAGGAAACTGTTTTTGAGTGGACTTGTCTTAGGTGGGTTGATGATTATATTAAATTCAAGATTTGGATTAAAGTTAAGATTACTGATGCCAAGGGCGTTAAAGTCAAGCGTGGCGAGATTGCTGAGTCAATGAGCAAAGCCTCAGTTGATATGACTATTAAGGGTTTCATAGTTACTGACTGGCAGAATCGATGGGAGAACAAACCATTAATTAAACTGCTTAAAGGGTTTTATGATAAGTACTTGTTTAAGCCAATAATTGAGGACCAGCGTAAAACAATTAATAGTAAAGTGTACTTGATTGAGAATGAAGTTAAATCATTTTTTGAATTACCCCGCTTCATGTGAATAATGGTTAGAGTTTTAAGTTATGAACTTATTATTTAATCATTATGGTTGATGTTGCTTCAACAACAATAGTCCGAAAAACGGTTTTTGACCCAAAGGACTTTTATGTATTCTTATGGAATGTGATGTGTAATAAACTAAGTTATTCTTTTAATGAAGATGATTATTCTCATTGGAAAAAAGATTACGGTACAGACATTGAGTTTCATTGGACTTTCAAGCGTAACATGGATAGTTATACACAATTAAAGATTTGGATGGAATGTAAGATGCGCGGGCTTAACAAAGTTAAAGTTAAGGAAGGTGATGACACTGTGTCTAAACAGAGTGGCGAGATAGAACTTGGTATGAAAGCAGTGATTTTAACTGACCGAGAGGGTAAGTGGTCAAAACATTGGTTGTTGAAGCATTTTAAGAATCGTTATGAAAAAACGATTTATAAAGAATTATTCGATGGTTACTTTATGAGGCTATGGGAACACTTATTTTACGTTGAAAGTGAAGTTAAATCTTACTTTAACATACCAAAATTCTGATTAGTAAAGCTTTTAAACTCCTTCTTGGCTTTATTCTTATCATAGCATAAATTTAGGATTATCATTAATTCACGCTTAAAATAATCATTTCGTTCATTAAATAGTGAAGTAAGGGGTTTTTTCTAAATTTGCTAAAAAAAAATTAGAGGTGGTATAAAAAATGGGAAAAATTGCACAAGTATCAACTAAGTACATTATTCATGCGATTCTTAAAGCAGAGGGTTTGGTTGATAAGCCTGATATTATTGGCGCAGTATTTGGCCAGACTGAAGGCTTGCTTGGTAAAGAAATGGAGTTAAGGGAATTGCAAAAGAGCGGCCGTATTGGCAGGATTGATGTTAGTCCTGTTGATAAGAACGGTAAAACTACTGCAAGAATTATGGTTCCATCAAGTCTTGATAAAACAAAGACAGCTATTATTGCTGCAGCTATTGAGACTATTGAGCGGATTGGGCCTTGTAATGGCACGATTAACCTTGATAAAATTGAAGATGTTAGGGTTGAGAAGCGCGATTACATTCAGGAGCGCGCTAAGGAAATACTATCAAAATTCATTAAGGATAGTGATGACTCACAGGAATTAACAAGAGAAGTGAGTATTAGTGTTAAAGAAGCGGAAGTTATTACTTTTGGGCCTGATAAATTATCAGCTGGGCCTGACGTTCCAACTAGTGATGAATTAATAATTGTTGAAGGTAGAGCTGACGTGCTCGCTTTGCTGAGGGCAGGGATTAATAATGCTATTTGCGTTAATGGCACTAACATTCCGCAAACAATTATTGACTTAATGAAAACCAAGAAAGTTAATGTTGCGTGCGTTGACGGTGACCGCGGCGGTGACTTAATTGTTAAATCATTAAAACAGGTTGGCAGGCTTGATTTCGTGGCTAAAGCGCCTGATGGTAAGGAAGTTGAGGAATTAACTGATAAAGAAATAATGATTTGTTTGCGTGCTCGTGGGCCAGTGGTTGAGGAGAAGAAAGTTTTTAACAATAACAGAGAATTTAAACAACCATATCAGTCTAATCACACGCAGCATTTTAAGGATAAGGAATTCTTTAACAAAGCTTTAACCGCTGTTGAAGGCAAGAGCGTGGCTCGATTGTACAATCAGGATTTAACTGTTATTGGTGAAATACCAATTAATGGTATCCGTAGTGTTAAGGGTGTTAGCGGCGTCTTCGCTATAGTGGCTGACGCGCCAGTTAACAATAACTTATTGTACTTTGCTGAGGATAATCACGCTGAGTTCCTGGTCGGCACTAAGCTCGAGACTCGCAAGCGCTCAAGAGTGAAGATACTAACTAAGAGGACTTTATAGTCCTCTTTTTTTCTTTTTTTCTTTTTTTATAGAATGTCTTAAATATACTGGATTATTAGAATTAATAATGCGGTGGGGAGTTTTACTTTTAGCGTTATTATCAATTAATTTTACGCTAGCGCTTCTTGATGAGTCACAGACTGCTTGTCAGAATGCTGGTCATGTTTGGTTTATTAACCCTAATTATCCTGCAACGTGGTCGTTCACTAGTGACACTGTTGGCGAAGTGCCTGCTGGCTGGTCTACTACTGGCACTGCTGAAGTGGTTGCTAATTTATCCAATCATAATAAAGTGCTTAATTTCACTGGTAGTGGTTGGAATAAAGTTATGTCCCCTTCAATTGGTGATCATGCTTCTGATGTGATTGAGTTCTGGGCTTACGTGCCGACTGGTTCTAAGAAAGTTAGTTATTATGGTATGGATGAGGCTGGTGATTGGTCTTTCCTGATAATTGCTGATACCTCTTCTGGTTTTTGGGATATTTATGATGCTGATATTGTATCGCACGAGACCACTGCGCCGTTAATTTTTGATACATGGATGCATGTTAAGCTTGACTGGGCTCAAAACGACCATCAGTATTTGTACATTAATGATTCACTGGCTTACTCTGAGGCTGATGCCAGGGATTTTGCGTTTGATATGTTCAAGGTTTATCACGGCGATACTGGCGATTACACTTCTTACATTGATGCTGTTGGGATTAACAGTCTTGGTTACGTGTTAGGTGATAATCAATTGCCTGCTTGTTGTGGTAATAACGCAACGAGTGATTATTTCAGCAACTCAACTCATACTTGTTATTGGGGTGTGATTGATGTTGATTTATTAAAAACTTCATGCGAGAATGAAGGGCATGATTGGTTTAGTAATGTTGGGTCTTTTAGTTCAACTAATCTGGGCAGTACTGGTGGCATAGTTATGGGCGCGGCAGTTATTGATGTTGATGGTGATGATAATATGGATTTTGTGACTGCCAGTAATGGCGCTGTTCATAAGTGGGTTAATGATGGCCTTGGTGGTTTCACTAAGACCAGTTTAAGCAGTGACTGGGCTAATGATATTGTTGTTGGTGATATTAATGGTGATGGTTATCTTGATTTTATTACTAATGCTGATTCTACTGCGTATAAGTTTGTTAATGATGGCTCAGGTGATTTTACCAGAACCAGCATTGGTGGTCTTGGCAGTTCAATATTAACTTTTTCAATAGATGATCTTGATGGTGATGGTGACCTGGACTTGATTGCAGGTTTATACAATGACCACTTGTATAAGTTGATTAATGATGGCACAGGGGTTTTTGTTTCTACAGATTTAGGTGTTCTAAGTGGTGACATAAAAGATTCAGCGCTTGGCGATATTAATGGTGATGGTTATATTGATATTATTACGGGTGATGCTGCTGACCATATTTATAAGTGGATTAATGACGGTGCTGGTGGTTTCACTAAATCAGATGCAGGCGATAATTTACACCCTGTTTATGCGCTGGATTTGGGTGATATTGATGGTGATGGTGACCTTGATGTCATAACTAGTTCTCTTTATTCTTGTGCAAAATGGTTTAATGATGGTACTGGCAGTTTTACAAGAGCGTTTACTTCGGATGATGCTTGGTCCTTTATTCGTTCTCTTAAGATAATTGACCTTGATTCTGATGGTGACCTTGATTTTATTACTGGTGATTCAGATAGTTATATTGTTAAATGGTTTAATGATGGCGCTGGCTCTTTTAATGCTGCGACTGTTGGCAGTGGCGCTGGCTCTGCTTACGCAATTGATGTTAGTGATTTTGATGGTGATAGTGACCTTGACATAATTGGTGGTTTTGAGTATCAATCTGTATACAAGTATATTAACTTAGGTCTTAACGGCACTAATGGCCCTTGTTGTGGTGATGATGTTAGCGAGGATTTCTATAACTCCACTAGTTATTGTTTAGATAATTCAGTTTATGATGATGCTGATGACCTTGAGCAATTCTGCACTAATCTGTCTTATAATTGGCTGACTGGCTCAACCACTGGCAGTAATAGCTCTTGTTGTGGTGATGATGCTATCGAGGATTTCTATAATTCAACGCTTTATTGTTTTAATCAAAATGCTTATTCTAATCCTGATGATTTAGAGGAGTACTGTGTTAATTGTAGTTACTCTTGGGTTGATGGCACTGCTTACGGCAATTACCCTTATTGTTGTGGTGATGACTGGGTTTGGGATGATTTTTACACCTCAAGCACATTGTGTTATGATGGTTCAATAGCAACAAACGCTGACTTGAGTAAGGGTTATTGTGAATTGCAGGGGTATGATTGGTTTAGCAATAATGGTACTTTTGCCACAGGCGTTTCTTATACTACTGGCAGCCTTCCATTTAGTGTTGCTCTTGGTGATTTTGATGGCGACGGTAACTTGGATGCTGTAACCTCTAATACTGTTTCAGATAGTTTTTCTTATTTTGCTGGTGTTGGTGATGGTTCTTTTGCCGCTAAGGTAGATTATGTTACAAGTGATGCACCCCACGGTGTTGCTGTTGGTGATTTTAATGGTGACGGTAACTTGGATGTCGTGACTGCTAATGGTGGTTCTAACCAGTTTTCTTATTTTGCTGGTGTTGGTGATGGTTCTTTTGCAGCCAGAGTCTCCTACGCTACTGGCAGTAATCCATATGGTGTTGCTGTTGGTGATTTTAATGGTGACAGCCATCTTGATGTTGTTACTGCTGATTTTAATTCTGCCCAGTTTTCTTATTTTGCTGGTGTTGGTGATGGTTCTTTTGCCGCCAGAGTTCCTTACACAACAACTGGTGATGGGTCTTCGTCAGGACCAAACTATATTGCTGTTGATGATTTTGATTTTGACGGTGACCTTGATATTGTAGTTGCTATTTCAGGGGCTGGTTTTGGTGACCCGCGTGGTTTTGATTATTTTGAGAATAATGGTGATGGTTCTTTTGCGACAAGGGTTTACCATTCTTCAGATCTTAGCCCTAATAGTCTTGTTGTTGGTGATTTTAATAATGATAATCATCTTGATGTTATAACTGCAGAAGGCACTTATAACCAGTTTTCTTATTTTGCTGGTGTTGGTGATGGTTCTTTTGCTGCCCGAACAATAATTCCTGCTTCAGGAAGCCCTTCTGGTGTTACTGCTGCTGACACTAATGGTGATGGTTATCTTGATTTACTTGCTACCGTTTCTAACTCATTAGTTTTTGTGCCTGGTGATGGTGACGGTACTTTCGGGTCTGGTATTTATTACAGCGCGGGTGTTAGTGGTAATTCAATTATTGTTGGTGATCTTGATAATAATGGCGCGCCTGATGTTGTTACTGTTGATGATTTAAATCAATTACTTTTTTTCAAAAATATTGGGTTGTCAGGAATTGCCGGTCCTTGCTGTGGTGATGATGTTAGCGAGGATTTCTATAACTCCACTAGTTATTGTTTAGATAATACTGTTTATAATAATCCTGATGACCTTGAGCAATTCTGCACTGATTTATCTTATGATTGGTTCACTGGCTCAACCACTGGTACTGGTGATGCTTGTTGTGGTGATGACTTAACTGATGATGATTTCTATAACGGCACGATTGGGTCAACCAATTACTTCTGCGTTGACGGTTCATTAATTAATCAAGGGGCTGATGAATCAAAGGCTATTTGCGAGGCTTACACTTATACATGGCTTAGCGGGGCAACAGATTTAATCGGCCAGTGTTGTGGCGATGACAGCCTGAGCGATGATTTCGGCAATAACACTGGTTCGTGCTGTTGTAATGGTGAGTTAGTGAGTGATGGTGCTTCTTGTGACCTTGATGGTGATGGTAACATTGACTCGGTCTGCACTAACGGCAACCTGCCAGACGTGTTTATTAGTGAGTCAACTTATAATGAATCATACGTTACTAGTGATTACTCGCCAGAGTTCTTAGTAAAGAACACTGGCAACGAGACAATTTGCATAACTAGTTCAACAATCACCAATACAACCCTTAGTTATACGCAAGACGCTACTAATGTTGAGTGCATTGAGCCAGGCAGTAGTGGTGCTTTTAGGTTTAATTTTGGCGGTTTTAATTGTGCTGACTTTGACTCTGCTTTTAATCCAGTATTAAACCTTACTTACCAAAAAACTAATGGTGATACTGAGAGTATTATTCGCTACCTTAATTTTAGGGTTACCAGCCCGTTGGATATTATTAGTGTTTTACCAGAGATAACAGCTTCATTCCCAGTGCCATTAAATGATGCTAAGAGCGTGTTAGTCACTGTTAAGAACATGGGCACTGAAACGATTAATTTTAATGTGACTGCTCTTGCCTCAACAGGATTATTTATGTTAATTAGCACCCCAGATAATCAGTATAATACTTATGATATAAGTGATGAAGTATTCTCGTTGCCGCCAAGGAATTCAATTCTCTACCGATTAAAAGTGGTGCCAACTTCAACTGGCAATAAAACTGCTCAAATGATTTTTACTAGCACAGGTGTTTGCGCTAATATTACTGATTATGTGGCATTCCAAGTGACTGCTTTTGAGGAGGACACTTCGTTCTTTGCTGTCTATGAAATACCTGCTTGGGATTGGGTGACTGCTTTAATGTTAATAATAATCCCATTAATAATATTGTATAAGAAATTCTTGAAGTAAAATAAAGGTATATTTAATTCGTTTTAGGCATGCTCAATTACAATAGGGAGGGTAACCCTTTCTTACCACAACTTTATTAAACAAAGGGGCTGTGCCCCTCTTGACTCCCCCTTTTTTTGAATAAATACATAATGCAAAGGGGCTGTGCCCCTCTTGACACCCCTGATGTAATTAAATCAAAGATTTGATGCACATTGAATCATAAATTCAATAGTGTTGGTCGCGCCTTTACTAAATATAGTATTAGGTCTTTACCACAACTTTATTAAATAGACTAAAGTAATCTTATTTTGAGGCGCTAGGTCGGGGAGTTAGGGGCTCCTTGTAACCGCGAATCCCTCTTCACGCGGGACCGAACAACTTGATGCGTCAGCAGGCTTTTTTGAGGGCCTGCCAGCATTCGCCTGCGAAGCCCTGCCCTGTCTGGCGGTTCTTATTGTGAACCAGGTCAGAACCGGAAGGTAGCAGCCTTAAGCATTGAGAATCGTGCTTTCAGGTCAACGGGGTGGAGGCAGCTTGGCAGACAAACCCTTGGGGATGTCGGTTGGCAAAACAGGAAGCGCGCCTCACTCTCGTTCATTTTCGCTTTGCTCAAATGAACTCGTTTTGTCCTAATCGGACAACCTCTCGTTCATTTTCGCTTTGCTCAAATGAACTTTGTTTTGTCCTAATCGGACAACCTCTCGTTCATTTTATCCAGATGACAACTTCCTAATATATTTAATAATATTTATTAACTGTCATAGTATACTTTTTTTCTGGGGGTTAGCGCGCTTGAGGATTAAATTAATTATATTATTATTAGTAGTATTAATGGCTAGACCTGTTCTTGGGGCAGCAATAACAAATCAGACGAGCTGTGTGTCAGATGGTTATGACTGGATTAGTAATATTGGCTCATTCTGGGGTAATGAGTCATTCATTTACCGGAAGAACGTAACTTTGTCTAACAGCGGCAGCGAGTTAACAGATTATCAGGTGTTAGTTAATCCAGCGACTTACAGCACCAGCGGATTATTAGTTTCTTATCACTTCACTGATAACACGCCTTTCATTAAGGATTACTCTAGTCTCGGTAATGATGGCACAGGCAATTTTGGGTCAACCATTGCTTTATGGAATTTTGATGAAGCTACAGGCGTGACTGCTTATGATTCAACTAGTAATGACCTTGACGGCACGGTTAATGGCGGGGCTGCTTGGGTATCAGGCAAGTCTGGCAGCGCGATTGACTTTGACGGCTCAACAGGCAATGTGACAATTGCTTATGATGCTGCATTAGGGCTTAACACTTATAGTGTTGGCGCGTGGGTTTACCTTGACGCTGAGCCAGATAATGGTGGTATTGTCGGCACTCGTTTTGGCGGTGACACAACCTTTGACTTTAAAGTAAGGGCTAATGATATTCACGGTGATATTGGTGACGGCTCTGGCTGGCTTAACACGAGCAGTGACTGTGCAATAGATGTGCCGATTGGCTCATGGCACCACATAATGTATGTTGTTCACCCAAACGGCCATGAGATTTATTATGATGGCACCCAGTGCGCTGCAGGTGTTGAAGCCGGCACGCCATTATTAATGAAAGAAGGCCAGATAATGGGTATTGGTCATTGTGCTGGGAGTGAGTATTTTAACGGCAAGATAGATGAAGTGATTATTGCCAACAAAGCACTAACAACAGACGAAGTATCATTTTTATACAACACGCAGAAAGCAACTTTTACTGAGTATGGCACTGGCTATAATGATAAAGGTGAAGGCATAATCTTTAATGGTAGTGTCACTGACCAAGTAGCTGTCCCAGCGCTTACATCGTTAACAACTGGCGAGCCATTCACATTATCCGCATGGGTTTACCCTGAAGCAACAGGCGATTACAGGACAATAATGGGTTATGACTCAACTCACCGATTATTAATTGCTTCAAACGGTCAAATGTTATCGCAACAGGATGGTAATTTTTTTAGTGCAGGCGCAAGCGATGTGCCTGATGATACTTGGACACACGTTGTGTACTGGTATGACGGTTCAAACGAGCAGTGGTATATTAACGGCGAAGCGTCCGGCTCACCGCATGCCACAGCTGATGCTGAATGGGTTAGTGTCTTCAAATTAGGCCAGTATGATAATATTAATTACCCTATGAAGGGCGTGATTGATGAAGTTAGAGTTTATGACCGGGCGCTGAGCACGCATGAAGTACGCGGGCTTTATAATGAGACAATGGGGCGCTATGATTATGGTGACCTGCGATTCTATGACTCATCAGGCAATGACCTTGATTATTACTTTGAGTATGATAACCAGACATGGGTTAAAGTGCCATCAATCCCTAATGGCAATAATTACTTAACAATGTATTACGGTTACTTGGCTTTAGCAGGCAAAAGTAATCCTGAGAACACTTTTAATTTCTTTGATGATTTCTCAAGCCCGGCGCTTAATGTCAGCAAGTGGACGACCACAGGCACGCCAACAGTGGCTAACGGCGAGCTGGGATTAAGCGGTTCTGGCGTGTGGGCCACTGATTACGCGATGACAGATGATTCAGTGCTTGAAAGCGTAGTGAACGTTGGCGCAATTAACATTGATGCGCGGTTTGGCGCTGTTAATACTGCTGATAAATTCATCAATGAAATGGGCAATAGTGATATTGGTTTTAATCACTTATGGTGGACCTCAGGCGGGTTTTACACAGAGTGTTGTGATGGCAGTTGTTCAAGTAATGAGATGAACCGCGGCGCTTACGCGGCTGGTTATAAGTATGTTAATAATACTTTTGACAGCGGCACGAGCGTTACTTATAAGCTTGATTCAGCAACTTATTCAACCGCTGACTGGGCCAGCGAGGTGCCGACAGCGGCGCAGAACATTCACCCAATGATTTATTCTGCTTCAGGTGTTTTTGGCGCCAAGTACATTCGCGTTAGGAAATCAGCCGTGACAGAACCGTCAGTTAGTGTTGGCACTGAGCAATTAATCCCTAATTGTTGCGGTGACGGTGTTAGCGATAATTTCTATAACGGTACTCTGGCGACAACGAGTTATTTTTGCGTTAACGGCGTTTACATTAATCAAACAATTGATTTTAACGAGACTGCTTGTAATTATTATTACGATTGGCTTAATACTGAAGGCTTAGTGGCTCACTGGAATCTTGACGAAGGCACGGGCAGTGTTGTTAAGAGTGATTCAGGCACTTTTTACGGTGCTTTTAATAATATGGAAGAAGCGGATTGGGTTGCTGGTAAGTTTAGCACTGGCTTAAATTTTGATGGGGGTGGGGAAGCCGAGTACGTCTCTGTTCCTTATGCTGTTCTGCCAACATTTTCCTCAATAAGCGTGTCTGCTTGGATTAAGCCTGATGAAGTGGCTAATGGCGTGCATATAATAACCCGTTATGCGCCTGCAGGGATACAGTTCACTTTATACAAGTCAGCTAATGTATTCTCTTTTTACATTAATGGCGGTGGCGCTGAGAATAAATTAACAGGCGAGATTACTCTGACTGCAGGCCAATGGTATCATGTTGTTGGTGTTTTTGACGGCACAACTAAGAGTCAGCGGTTATACGTTAATGGCCGGCAGGATTCAAACAAGACTTATGATGTTTCACTTAATAATCCTGCTTCTAACATATTGTTTGGTAATGGCGGCTGGTTTGGGGCTGCTGAGAATTTTAATGGCGTTCTTGATGATATTAAGCTTTACAATAAAGCATTAACTGATGATGAAGTAATAACTGTTTACCAGTCAAGCGCTTATATTGGTTGTTGTGGTGATGATGGTGTTAGTGATGATTTTTATAATGGCACTATTGGCACGACCACTTATTTTTGTCAGGACGGCGTGTTCATTGAACAGGGTATTGATGTTAATCAAGCTATTTGCACTCAATACTCTTATGATTGGGTTGCTGGTGCTGATACTGGCAGTGGTTACGCTTGTTGTGGTGATGATGGTGTTAGTGATGATTTTTATGGTGGAGATATTGGTTCAACAACTGATTTTTGTCAGGATGGAATATTTACTGAGCAATCGATTGATGTTAATAGTACTGTTTGTGCTCAGTATTCTTATTCTTGGTTTACTGGTTCTTTGACTGGTACTGGTGATGCTTGTTGCGGTGATGATGGTGTTAGTGATGATTTTTATAACGGCTCGCTCGCAACCACTACTTTTTTTTGTCAGGATGGAATTTTTACTGAGCAGTCAATTGATGCTAATAGTACTGTTTGCACTCAATACTCTTATGATTGGGTTGCTGGTGCTGATACTGGCAGTGGTTACGCTTGTTGTGGTGATGATGGTGTTAGTGATGATTTTTATGGTGGAGATATTAGTTCAACAACTGATTTTTGTCAGGATGGAATTTTTACTGAGCAGTCAATTGATGCTAATAGTACTGTTTGCAGTCAGTACTCTTATGATTGGGTTGCTGGTGCTGATACTGGCAGTGGTTATGCTTGTTGCGGTGATGATTTGACTGATGATGATTTTTATAACGGCACTATTGGCAGTACTACTTATTTCTGTCAGGATGGAATATTTACTGAGCAATCGATTGATGTTAATAGTACTGTTTGTGAGCAGTATTCTTATGACTGGATTGATGGTGCTGATGCTTGTTGTGGTGATGATTTGACTGCTGATGATTTCTACAGTGGGATTATTGGTTCAACAACTACTTTTTGTCAGGATGGTATTTTTACAAATCAAAGTATTGATTACAATAAAACTATCTGCGAACAATATCTGTATGATTGGATCAGTGTTAGTGATGGTTTAGTGGCTCACTGGCGTTTTGATGAATCAACTGGAACAATCGCTAGCGAAGAGTCAGGCAATTATTATGGCTCACTTAATAACATGGAGGATGGTGATTGGGTTGCGGGCAAGTATGGTAACGCTCTTGACTTTGATGGGAGTAATGAATACATATCAATTGGTAATCCTGTAATTAATACTCCTCCTTTCTCTGTTTGTGTTTGGGTTAAACCTGATGCTATTGATACCTCAAATTATTATGTGTTGACTAATGGCGCTGAAACAGGCAGTTATTACGGGACTGCTATCATATTGATTGGTAGTAATTATCGTTTTTACGGCCGATTGCCGGGCTCATCTTACGCTGTTTATGCTGTGGCCCCAGCACCAGGTACTGATTGGACTTATATTTGTGGCTCTTGGGCAGGTGAAGGCAATAATGCTGATATTTACATTAACGGTGAATGGGTTGCTGAGGGAGTGCCTTACTCTTCTGAGGGCGGTTCTGCTTATAATATGTTAATTGGCCAGCGAACCCAGGCAGCGGACAATAATTGGGCAGGTTTAATTGATGAGATTAGATTATACAACAGGGTTATAACCAATGATGAAGTCAGAACTCTTTACCAGTCAAGCTCTTATCATGGTTGTTGTGGTGATGATGGCACTAGTGATGATTTTTATAATGGTACTATTGGGTCAACTACTACTTTTTGTCAGGATGGAATATTTACTGAGCAATCGATTGATGTTAATCAGACTGTCTGCACCCAGTATTCTTATAACTGGATTAACATCACTAACCCGCCGGTTGGTTACTGGAACCTTGATGAAGGCACTGGTTTAATAATTTATGACGAGACAGGCAATAATAACCTAATTTCATCCGGCACCCCTGCGTGGACTACAGGCAAGTACGGCAACGCAACAGAGTTTGACGCGTCAGGCGATTATTTTGTTAAGTCATTACCGACAGGCCTGCCATCAGGCGATGTGGCTAAATCAATGTCAGCTTGGTTTATACTTGACCCTGAGTGCACTACCAGTAAAGCCTGCAACCTTGGCGGTTTTGGCAATACTGCTAACGGCCAGAACTTTCAGTTTGATTTTGGTCCTGATGAAATCAGTATTTTTGGTTGGAGTTACTCTTATGATTGGCATACAGGCGTGGCCGCGTCAACTTACTCTGATGGTAATTGGCATCAAATAATGATTACTTATGACGGCACCAGAACAACATTATACCTTGATAATGAGCTTAAAGCCAGCACTACTGGCAAGAACTGGAACACTAACCCGCAAAAAATGATTATTGGTGAAGAAATAGATGAAGATGGCAGATATTTTGTTGGCAAGATTGATGACTTTAGTATTTACAACTTTGCTTTAAGCAGGGATGAAGTGGCCAGCATTTATCAATCAAGTCCTTATAGTGGTTGCTGCGGTGATGACGGGTTAAATGATGACTTCTTTAACAACACCATTAACACTACCACTACTTTTTGTCAGGACGGGATTTTTACTGAGCAGGAGATTGATGTTAATCAAACCATTTGCGAGACTTATGTTTATAACTGGCTGCTTGGCACAACTACTGGTGACTACGCGCGCTGTTGCGGCGATGATGCTGTCAGTGACGTCTTCTTTAATGGTTCCTTAGGCAGCACTGCTGATTACTGTTATTTAGGCGTCCTGAATACCGGTGTTGACTCAAACCAAAGCCTTTGCGAGTATTACTCTTATGATTGGCTTAGTGGGGCAACAGGCGCTAACACTAAATGCTGTGGTGATGACAGCGGCGAGGACTGGACTGACGGCGCGGCAAATTGTTGTTGCAACGCTGTGCCAATAGGTATTGGTTACACTTGCGATACTGACGAGGACTTTGTGACTGAGAGTGTTTGCGGAGCAGCTGCTTACTGCGACTCTGATACTGCCCCAATAATCACTTTATCAGACCAAGTAATCAACTCTGATGATACAATCACTATTAGTGTGACAAGCGAGTGCCAGCCAAACGTGATGATAATTTACCCTAACTTAACTGAAACACAGTTAACCACTAGTTCCTGCGGGGCTGATTGTTATAGTGCAACATTCATTGCCACAGCCATTGGTTATTATCAAGTCAGGGCATTCAACGGCGAGTATGACTATGACTTATTCTTAGCCAAGAACTCAAGCCTTGTATGGACTGATATCTGGACAAGCAATGAAGGCGAGATGTTCCGTTACAGGAATAATATTGACATTAATCACACGCTTAACCACAGCCGGATTAACCAGTTAATCAGCATTGACATGACTTTCAACCAGCCAACTTATTGCGAGGATGTTAATGGGGATAGTGATTATAATGACGTGGTTGACAAGCTCGGCCTAAGATTAGTTAATAACCTGCCTAACAGCGAGTATTATGAAGTGCCGATGACTTTGACAAATGTTAACTGCGGACTAGACAATAACCTGACTAGCGCGACAATTAATTTTGTGCTTAACCTGCCAGAGAATGACACTGCTTTTAGCGGCACAGGTAATTATTATTCAGTTTATTACGGCCCGTTTGATTATAATGTTAAGTCATACGCAGGCCTTGATTACAGCAACGGCAACCCTAGATTAGTGAATAACAGCGTACATAAAGTTGAGTACAACCTGATATCAAACATTACCCAAACATTATTTAATTACTTAACAACAAATGAGGAACTGCAAGCAGAGGGCGACGTGATAATCAGCCCAATAGAATATGATAACGGCACAACCTACACTTTTAAGGATGATACAGAGAATAATTACCTGATTGACTTAACCCCAGCGCAAACCAATTATGTTATTAACGGCATGATGAACGCTGATACAGTAAGCTTTAACCAGACTTATCACGCAGACTCATATTATTTCACGTTCAAAACCAATATCACGCTAGGCAATGATAATACCTTTGACTGGTTAAAACACTTTGAACTAAATCTTAACAAGAGCAAGTTCACAACAGTAGCCAACTCAACAGATATTTATAGCAGTGATGACACGCTTGACTTCCCTTACAGTACCAGGTGGATAACACTATTTAACAACCAGACAGGTGAGGGAATAGCAATAATAAGGCTTAACACATCAGGGAATACTGCTAGCCCAGTGATTAAGTATACTACTGGCGCTGACGCAATAACAATCAGTAATTACCCAATATATACTAGCACTGGCGTTAACGAAGGCGACTCATTTAGCAGTGAGTATGCGATAATGACTTATAATTACTCATTACACCAATTCGAGAGTGTGGAAAAAGTATGGGCGTGGCTTAACACAACATTCACTTACGCGATAAGCACTGAGGAAGTGTCATTTGACATAGCCCGCTACTTTTATGATGCGTACGTTGACCGCACAGACGAGCAAATCGTTGTTAACACATCAGTTTTCTCTAACACACAAAATATTACTGCTTTGCACACAGATATTTATGATATTGGTGGCAACAAGACGATGTCAGAGAATTACGACTGCGTCCTAACAAGCAACCACTTATATGAGTGTAACTTCACGCTAAGCCCATTAACCTTTGATTGCAAACCTTACAATATTAGTATTTACGGCGTGGGCGTTGACGGCAATACAACAGCCACGAGTTTCATGATAAACATAGATGATTTATCAGGCACTTACTTGGTGCCCACAGATACAATGATAACCACTAATCAAGAATTAAGTGTTAATTATGAATACTGCTCAGGCAATAGCAGCCCTGATAACATTAACTTAAAAGTATGGCAAAATGACGGTTTAATCCATGACTCAAACCTGCCAGTTACTGGCGCTTACACATTAGATTACACTAACCCTTCAATTAATGGCACAATGAATTTCTCACTAATAGCTAATGAAACAAATTACTATGACAGTAAGAACTTTTCTGCTAACATAGTAAAATCAAGTTACTCATTTAACACTGACCGCAGAGTCTACACCCAAGGGTCAGCAGGTTTTAGAAGCAATTACTTTAAAATAACTAACCCCTCAAGCACTAATCTTAATTATGAGATTGGTTTATTGCCAACTGGTATCTCAGCGCGTTTCTCAGAGTCAAAACAAAAATCATTATACGTAACAGTGCCAGCTTACACGAGCAGTAATTTTTACGTAGACGTATTCCCTGTATCAATCGGTGTTTATACAATCAGGATTAACGCAGTCAGTGATGTATTAGCTGATAATTCAACAAGGACATTTGACGCAATAGTCCAGACAACATTCTCAAGCGGCGCCTTTGATTACGTGCTAGTGCCAGGATTAGACTTAATGGCTTTTGCCTTGATGTTAATAATAACAATAAGTTTCCTATTAAAACAAAAGCTTTAAGACAAGTTTTTCTTAATGCTCTGAATTTTGTTCAGGCGCCCACTACTTGGGAAGAAAAGCTTGAGCAAAAGAAAACTTTAAGCACAATAATAAAACAAAAGCTTTAAGAAAGAACTATTTATTTTTAAATAAATAATGCTGGGGTCGCCTACGTCGCCTGACGGCTCCTCTGTCCTAATCAGACAGCAACAGCGACAAAAAGAAATGCTGGGGTCGCCTAGAGGTATGGCGATAGCCTGCTAAGCTATTGGGTTTCGGCCCGCGCGAGTTCGAATCTCGTCCCCAGCGTCTTTTTTTTCTATTTAGTTAACTTTATAAATAAATTATTCAATTAGATTAATTCTCATGGTAGAAGCATTAATAGTAAATGATGATAATAATTTGCCAGCTTATGCTAGCAAAGTAATTAGTAATACTCCAACATTAAACATTGTTTTTGAGAAAATAATCCAAGAAGTGTTTGATACTTACAAAATAAAATAATTTTCAATTAAGCTTATAAAAAGAGCTTCGTTTTTCTCTTAACTCCCCAATGTACGAGTACCTAATAATATGCACTAAAGAAGGAATACCCATTAAAACCTTAGGTAATCCGCCTGAATCATATCCTGATTATTTAATAACTGGCTTGGCCCAGATGATTGAAGCCAACCAATTAGACCAACAACAATATAATGATTTTACTGTCCATAAAGATGAGTACGGTTTTTATGCCAAGACAATTGACGGCGACGAGATAAGACTACTCAAAGGAAAACACGTTAACGCAGTAGTATCAATGTACCATGAGAATGCTTTTAGAACTGCTAAAGAAGTGCTTAAGAGTTATGACATCCCACAAGAACAAATAGGATTCATTAAAGGGACATTAGTTTATGAAATAATTGATGAAAGTATTAGACAAGAAATCAAAGCATCTCAAATAGAATAGACGTCGCTATTAACTCCTCTGTCCTTGCCTTGCGCGGACAGCAAATAGAATAGGTTATAAAAGCAAGTATTAATTATTATCCTTCTATGAACTTAATTGAACGTTACAAGGATAGATTGCCTGTTGAGGATCTGAAAAGCTTAGTTGAGACTGCGCCACAAAAAACTATTAGGGTCAACACACTAAAAACTAACAGGGAAGAATTAATGAACGCCTTAAAATATAAAGGCTTTGAAGTAATGCCTCACCCATTACACGAGCAATCAATAATAATCATCAAAGAACCATTTAGCATTGGCGCCACTCCAAGATACCTAGCTGGTTATTACATGCTGCAAGACACTGCAAGCATGATAGCTGTTACTGAATTAAACCCATTACCAGGTGAGTTAGTGCTTGACATGGCAGCAGCCCCAGGCGCTAAGACAACTCATATTAGTGCTTTAATGAACAATCAAGGAGTGGTAATCGCTTGTGATAATAATAAAAAAAGATTAAGGTCAGTATTACATAATTGCGCGCGCCTTAACTGTGATAATGTTATTGGACTAAACATTAAGGGCCAGGACGCAACTAAACTTGGCTTAGAGTTTGATAAAATATTATTAGACGCGCCTTGCAGTGCTGAAGGAACAATTCATAAGAATCCTAAAATAGTTGATAAACAAACACCTTACAAAAAAATGATTAGCGAACAATTAAGCTTAATGGAGACAGGCATTAAGTTGCTTAAGAAAGGGGGCACACTCATTTATAGCACTTGCACTATTAATCCTGATGAGAACGAAGGCGTTGTTAAGCACGCGCTTAACCAAGGAATGAAGTTAGTTCAATTAGAATCAATTGGCGGCAAACCAGGCATTGGGCTGCCTGAAACAAAAAGGTTTTGCCCTAATAATGATAATACTCAAGGATTCTTTATAGCGAGGTTAGTGAAGTAATATGGGTTGGAAAGAAGTTAAGCCAGGCAAAGTTAAGTCAATAATAAGAAGGGATTTGCCTGAAAAAATAATTAACGAATTATTCACTGATAAGCAATTCTTAGTTAATTCAGATAAAAATGCAAGCATCTCAATGGTCTCAAAAGAAGTTTTTGACTGCTTCAATAAGATTAAGGCCAAAGCAATCCAACCATTATTCATTGGTTGTAGTGTTTGTGATACTCAGGACTTAAAGAAAGCAAGACTTAATCTTCAATTCGCGACTAAAGTAAGTGTTTTTGAATTACCAAAAGCATTCATTAACCATAAAGCTGAACAATTATTCCTTTACTCAAGAGATGTTTGGTCTAACTCAATCATTAAAGTTGAGCGCGCGCCTGCTCGGCAGAAAATAATATTCGTGTTCAACGAAGAAGAAATATTCCTTGGCCTTGGCTTCGCGTTAACCGATGAATTAATTGAAAAAGGCAGAAAATTAGTGATTAAGAACGTGATTGACATAGGCAGTTACTTACGAATTGAAAAGTAAAAACATTTTAAAGAGTCATTATTACATTCTATTTGATGCGTCGATAGTCTAGTGGTAGGATATCACCCTCCCAAGGTGATGACCCGGGTTCGAGCCCCGGTCGGCGCAGATCATTATTAGAATAAAATAATTATTGTGTGCAGGGGAAGGGATTTGAACCCTTGCAGGCGCTAGGCCACCGGATCTTGAGTCCGGCCCGTTTGACCGCTCCGGAACCCCTGCTAGATATAAAGAAAATTAGTTTTAGCCCTTTTTTAAAGGTTTAGAAAATTATAAGTTAGCCAATTCATCCTTGATTTTCTCAAGACCCAGTTTTAAATCCTTAATACTCTTGCCTGCAGTCTTTGCAGGTGCAGTAGTTGTTTTTTTCTTACTTGTCTTCTTCTTAACCACTTTTTTTACAGGCAAGTCATCATCCTTTTCTTGATGACTGCTCGTGGTTGACTCAGCTGGTAATAATTTCTTAAACTCTTTTAACTCAATGTCAAATAAGTCAAGAATACTAATAAGCGAATCAATTTCCTTAATCTTATATTCCTTAGTTTCCCTAACTGATTCATTATTAATCTTAAATTTATCAACAAGGAATTTATATTGCTCGTGCTGTTTCAGGGCTGCGTCGTAATTAGTTAACTCAACAAAATAATCACTCTTCATTAATAACCTAGTTAGGATTATTCAAGTAATAAATGTTTTGGGCCTGAAAGTATCTGAGTTTTTGCTCAGAACCTTCAAGCCCAACAGAGTTGGGCCCGAAGGGAATCGCACCCTTGACCTTCAGTGTGTGAGACTGACGTCATAGCTACTAGACCACGAGCCCAATACTAAACTTTTAATTTAAATTCATTTTAAATTCTTATTGGATGCCTAAAAACCAGCTATCAGCAAGTGATTGTTTTTAGCATCCTCAAAAATCTATAATGGATTTTTGTTGATTAACGGATTAACGGTCAGGTTGACTCATTTGTATTATTAAAACAATAATAATAATCCTTTATTCATGAACGGCATAACACAATTTAACGATTTAATGAGAAACCTTGAGCGAGAAGAATTCCAACGCGAAACACTCAAGGAATGGTACCGGCAGAGAAATAAGACTGTATTCCAAGCAATTACTAAGCCAATCAATAACCGAAACAATTAATTTTTAACCTTCATTTTTTTAATTATATTTCTTTTCTTTATTTCATAATACTTAAAAAGACGTCAGCGCTTTTCAATCTTTGATAAGAGCCTATGGTCTAGCTGGTTATGACGTCGCCCTTACAAGGCGGAGGTCCCCGGTTCAAATCCGGGTGGGCTCATACACGAAAACGCGGCTACGCCTCGACAGCACCACTGGTTTCAAACCAGTGATTATAAGACTTATCGGTCACGCACCCAAGAACCCTTAATAAGCTGTTCTACAATAAATTACTTAAATGAAATTATTAGTTAAGCCTCGTTTGTATCAGGAGCAAATTTTTGCTACTGCTGCGAAAGAAAACACTTTAGTTGTCCTACCAACTGGTTTAGGCAAGACCCTCATAGCTTTGATGATGGCCATTCATTATTTACCTAAAGGCAAAGTGCTCATCATGGCGCCGACCAAACCGCTCGTCGAGCAGCACTTAAAATCATTCACTCGTGACTCTGACTTGCTTGAAAGTGACTGTGCTCTAATAACTGGCGCAGTGAGCCCTGACGAGCGAACTTATGAACAGCGAGTAATCTTTGCCACACCCCAAACAATTAGGAATGATATTATTACTCATAGATTAAAACTTAATGATTTCTCACTCTTAATCTTTGATGAATGCCACCGCGCCACTGGCAATTACGCTTACACCTTTATTGCTCAGCAATTTAATGACCGCATCATTGGTTTGAGCGCTAGTCCTGGCAATGATAGTGAGCGAATAAAAGAGGTCTGCAATAACCTTGGCTTGACTGCGATTGAAGCCCGAACTGAACAAGACCTTGATGTTAAACAATACTTGAACAAGAAGAAAGTGATTAATATCAACCTTGAATTACCCTCAAGCCTTGAGGCTGTGATGAAGCACTTAAAACAATCACTTAGCAATAATCTTAAGGACTTAAAATTGGCTGGCGCACTAACAGGCCATGATATTACTAAAGTGTTCAAGCGCGATTTATTATTACTGCAAAGTCAGGCTGTTAGGGATAAATCATATCAATTAATGTCAATGACTGCGCGTTCATTAAAAGCAATGCACGCAATTGAATTAATTGAGACTCAAGGACCTGAATCACTCAAGAAGTACTTTGATGGGTTGAAGCGCCAACCGTCACGCGCGTCTAAGGAATTGATTAGGGAACCAGAGTTCTTGCAAGCAATGCATTTGTTATATGAGACGAGTGATGACCACCCTAAGTTTAAAGCATTGCTTGATTTAATTAAGCCTGATAAAACCCAGTTAATATTCACACAATACCGCGCTACAGCTGAATTAATTAATGATTTAATTAATAATAACGGTGGCAACGCCCGATTATTTATTGGTCAGCGAGGCACTAAAGGCATGAGCCAGAAAGAACAATTAAGCGTGCTTGACGCATTCAGGAATAATGAGTTTAATACATTAGTCTCAACTTCAGTATCAGAGGAAGGGATTGATATACCAAGAATTGATGCAGCCATATTCTTTGAGCCAGTGCCCAGCGCCTTAAGAACTGTTCAGCGCCGCGGTAGGGTGGGTCGAGCCAAAACAGGCGAAGTCTATGTTCTTATTACTAAAGGGACAGTTGACGAGAAATATAAGTGGGTGGCTCATTATAAGGAGAAGCGAATGAAAGAAGCAATCAATAATATTAATAAGCAGGATCTTGTTCAGTCATCTCTTAATTCTTTTATTTGAATGATTTGTGTTATAAAGTGAGGGGTGGCTCATTATAAGGAGAAGTGAATGAAAGAAGCAATCAATAATATTGGCAAGGCTGAGTTAGTTTAATCTAGTTTGAAAAAATTCATATAGTAATCTAAATTAAAGAATCATAATGTTAAAAGACCCAACAGAGGTTAAAGTAATCGTTGATAACCGCGAACTAAAAGGGCGCGTGGTTGAAGAATTATTCCGTATTAAAGCACAGCTTGACGTCCGGACACTTGCGGTAGCTGACTACGTTGTTAGTGATCGCGTTGGCATTGAGTTCAAAACTGTTAAGGATTTTGAAGCAAGCATTATTGATGGCCGGTTATTCAAGCAATGCGAGGAATTAGTCGATAATTTTGATAACCCAATTATAATAGTCCAAGGTGATTGCTTGTTTCATGGCAGGGTTCACCCTAATGCGGTAAGGGGGGCTATTGCGTCAATAACAACTGATTACAATATCCCAATAATAACTGTTGATACACCTCAGGAAGCGGCTCAGTTAATTATTGCTTACGCTCGGCGGGAGCAAAGCGAGTTATCTAGGCAAATTAAGTATAATGCTTCCAGAAAATCATTCACTGACAAACAATTTCAGGAGTCAATCATAGCCGCTTTCCCAAAAATAGGGGGAAAATTAGCTGCAGAATTACTCAATTATTTTGGCAGCGTTAAAAGAGTAATTAATGCTTCACTTGAAGAATTAAACAAAGTCCCTGGAATTGCCAAAGGCAAGGCAACAATTATTTATTCTTTAACCAATAAAGAATACAAAGACTAAAAACAACAAAACCACTAATAATTAATTAATGTTTGATAAACAACGAAAAAAATTCAAGCGATGGCATAAACACTTAAGTTCGCGCCAAAAAAAGCTCTGGACAATACTGAAATTCTTAGTAATATTTAATTTAATGGCTGTGCCGCTTCAATTAATAATCTATTTTGACATTAACTTCTACCCATTAGCGTTTATTGAGCGCGCCCAAGTATCTTTTTTCCTTAATTTATTTGGGGTTCAACACACGCTTTACGACGTGCCATACCAACTTGGTCAATTACCTGCAATAGATATTAATCATCAAATACTAGCGATAGGTGAGGCTTGCACTGCAATTAGGAGTTTAATAGCTTTCACTGCTTTAGTGTTAGCTTCACCTAAGTCTTGGAAATCAAAGAAAAAAGGGTTATTATTATTGCCAATAGTTTACTTGGCTAATATTATTAGAATAATAACATTAGCTTTCGTGAGCTTGACTAACCCTAGTTTATTTGAGTTAGTTCATGTTGTGTTGTGGCGCGAAGGTTTAGTCTTATTAATAATAAGCTTATGGGTTTACTGGTTTAATAAAACCGATTGATTCCTCTTCCCAAGCGCTAACACTGAATTTGTTGTAACTAACCCCTGCTTCAAATGGTTTTAGACCAGCTTTAATGAATAATTCATTAATGAATGATTTCTTGTCAGGTAATTGCGTCCAGACTTGCGGTAAGAATAAAGCATTTTTATTCCCTTTGGTGATGATAACGCCGTCACCCGCCTTAATCCCAGTGTAAGATGATTTGATTGGTTTATTTAGGATTGATATCTCAATTATGACTTGTTTGAATTCAGCTCTACTAAGCGGCTCAAACCGAGGGTCATCAAAAGCACTACTGTGCGCAGTGCTAATAACTCCTTGCCATAAAACAATTGGTTTGATAACACCAATACAACCCCTTAATCGTCCATTAATCGTTAAGGTCACGAACACGCCTCGCTTAATCATTAATTCTTTTGGAATACTCGCTGGTCTAAATGTGTCATTACTAAAACCTGACTCAATACTCTTACGAGCATACTCAAATAACACCCTTAATGTCTTATTATTCATTATATCACCAAAAACACTTTAAGTCATTCTAAAGTTATTAATGATTATGGTTAAAGATGTAGTATTATCTTTCTTAAAGATTAATGGTCCAAGCCTGCCAGTTGATATTGGCAAAGCTATTGGCAGGGATTCATTCTGGACTAGGGCAATACTCTTAGAATTAAGAAATGATGGCTTAGTTAAGATGTCCAATAGGGCTATTGGTAGTTCATTAATTTATTACTTGCCTGAGCAAGCTAATAAGATGCGGGAATTATTAAGCAAGGAATTAAAGATTAATGAGCAAAAAGTCCTTGACCGATTCAAAGAATTAGGCCAGTTTAAGATGAGTGAGTTAAGCCCCCACGAACGCGCTTTTGTTAGGGACTTGCTGGATTTTATCAATGTTAAGCGCAGTGGTGAAGATTACTTAATCACTCATTATGAGTGGACTCCTAGAGAAACACCAGTTAGTGCGCCTACTCCTGAACCAATTAAAGAACCAGAGATAACGCCTCTTAATCGAGAACTAAGATTATTTGATAATACCCCAATAGTCAAGAAGGAAGCAGCCAAAAAAGGTTTTATTGACAAAGCCCACGAATACCTTGAAAGCATAGGTGAGATAACTAAATCAGTTAAAATTAAGGCCGGCGCAGAGTATGATTATGAGTTAAGAGTAAAGAATCCTTACCCGCAGGAATTATTAGTAAAAGTCAAGAACAAGAAAAATATTAACGAAACTGACTTAAGTGTTCTTTACGCAGAGTCACTTAGACAAAAGCGACCAGCATTATTAATCACCAATGGCTCATTGAGCAAGAAAGCCAAGGAATGGAAAGATAATAACATTGGCGGGTTAGTGACAATAATTCAATTAAAGTAAAAGAATAGCGGGAGATGCGTCGACTCCCTGCGGTCGTCTCCTCTGTGCGCTCGGCTAAAACCTCGCTTACAGCAATGTAGGATGAATACTCTAAACTAACGTGCAGGCACTCTCTCATTATCATTCGAGAGTTTGAACCAATTAATTGTAAGAATAGCGGGAGATGGATGCGCTGCATTTCGCTTCGCTCAATTCAGGCACTCTCTCATTATCATTCGAGAGTTTGAACCAATTAATTGTAAGAATAGCGGGAGATGGATTTGAACCAACGACCTTCGGGTTATGAGCCCGACGAGCACTCCAGACTGCTCTATCCCGCTATGAGAAAATAGAATGCTTTGAACCATTTATAAGAGTTATCCTACTAACTGGACTTTCTCAAACTTGATTAAAGGCGTTGATAAATCATTATCAATTCTTGGTTTGCGACCAACCATAATAGTTTTTTTCAATAAATCAAAAATGTTACCACTAATCATTAAATCCCTTAACGGTGATTTAACCCCGTCCTTAATCATGAACGAGTTTAGTGCGCTTAAAGCAAAATCACCAGTCACAGCATTAGCAGTATGAGCGCCCATTAACGCGTTAATGTAAACGCAATTATCAATTAATTCCTCACGACTAACTTTACCTGGTTTTACTAACCAATTATTAGGTCCAATAAAACCGCGCTTAAGCAAACCATTACTATTACCTGTTGGCATGACACCCATCCGCGCAGCAGTATACAAATCATTCATGAAAGAATTAAGCACTCCTTTATTGAATAATGCTTTATCATTAATCAATGAACCTTCACCGTCAATTACAGAATTATTAATTCCATCAGGCAATACACCAACATCGCTAATAGTTAATAAAGGATTAATTAATTCCTGACCAGTCTTGCCTTCAAGAATTGAGTTATGCTCAACAACATTATTTGCTAATAAGCTAGGCGAGAGAATATTGATTAATTCATTGATAGCATTAAAGTCAAGTGCCACATCAAACAAGCCAGTGCCTAATGGTTTAGCCTTAACTGAATCCTTACAAATCAACGCAGTATCATACCCTAATTTGCTAAAATCAATATTAAGTCCCTGACTAGTTGCTCCATCCCACGCAGAACTAGTGCCAAGCGAACACTCAATCGTCGCGCTCAAACCACTATGCTTTTGTGAGCAACAAACCCCATTAGAATTAAGGAATGAGTCTGTTACTAATGACTTAGTAATTTTAAGCTCATTAGGATTAACTCCTTCTTTAACCACTGCATTAATAACTGTTTTGGCTTTGCCTTTAAGAGTGATTAAATCAGCATCAATAATTGAATCATCAACAAACGATTGATTAATACTCTTAGAATTACTAATTAATGGCTCAATTTTTAATAACGAGCTAGCAGCCATTAACTTAACAGCGCGGTCAGCACACTCAACCCATTTAGTTAAATCATTAGTCCACGCGTAACCACTCCGTAAACCCTTAGTCACCCTAACTTCAAGTTTAGATTTAACCCCACTATCAGCATTACTAAAACGACCGTTCTGAAAACAAATAGATTCATTAACCTCCTGAGAAAGCCCAGCTTCCACTCCATAATCACTTAATCTCTTAACAATTAATTCAAGCACTTCCACCAATAATCACATCCTTAATTAATATGCTTGGACAAGCTTCACCAACCCTAACGCCTTGACCGTCCTTACCGCAAGTGCCGCCAGAGTTTGAGCGCTGATAATCATTACCTACTTTGATTGATTTAAGCGCATCAAGAATACTACTGCCAAGCGCCACATCCCTTAAAGGCTCAGTGACCTGTCCGTTAACAATACGGAAACACTCACTTGCGCCAAAACTAAACTGGCCTGAAATAGGGTCAACTACCCCGCCAGTAAACCCCTTAACCAGATAACCATTCTTTGCTTCAGTAATTAACTCATCAGGCGACCATTTACCCTGTTTTAAAATCATATTACTCATCCGCGGAATAGGATTATACTCAGCGCCCATACAACGACCATTACCAGTTGGGTTTTCACTTAGCTCATTAGCAGTCTTAATCGAATGCAAGTAACCAGCGAGCACACCGCCAACAATTAAAGGCGTCTCACGCGCTTTAACGCCTTCATCATCATACCAATAAAACCCTCGCTCATTAATAGTTGGGTCATTGAATAAGTTAATTTCCTCACTACCAATTAACTCACCGCGCTTACCTTTGAAAACAGAGCTATTATTAATTACTGCATCAGCCTCGCACGCATGCCCCACTGCCTCATGAAAGAATAAACCTGTCATCTGAGGGTCACAGACAACTACTGCTTTGCCCGGCTTAGGAGCTTTAGCGTGCAATTGCCGATTAACTCGCTCAATAAGAGTTTTAGTAATCACTGAAGGCCTAATCTTATTAATGCATTCATAACCACCTAACTCTGAATGACGATGATAAACTGATTGGATAACATCGCCTTCGCGGGCAGTAGCGTTAACCCGCAAAAAATTATTAGTGAATTCCTGCCTAATACTAATCCCTGGCGCATAGACAATTCTATCTTCACGCGAACAATCAATAGACAAATAAGTATTCTTAATTTTAGCGTCCTTAGTTAGTAATTGCTCATAACCCTGAAGCATTTTTATCTTATCAACAGGCTCAACATTAAAAGGGTCAATTTTATACTTAATTTTTTTATAATCAATAGTTTTGACTGGCGAAATGAAATCAACCCGCTTACCTGTTGATGATAACTTAGCAATCCTTAAAGCTTTATTAAAAACACTACGCGCATCAGTAAAATCATTAGAATAACAAAAACCCCAACCGCCTTTATATAACGCCCTAACACCATATGTTTTATTGTTAAGAAAAATATTATTAGTCTCACTATTCTCAAGTATTATTAACTCCTTCTTTAACTCATGAACCCTAGCATCAACATAATCACATTTAGATGAAAACTCATTAACTAATTGCTCAATCATTTAATCACTTTCTTAATCTTATTTAATACCACCCGGTTAGTCTTATTCCACTTGAACGCGTGCTCAATAACATCAGCAAAATTATCAACCGGAATAATATTAACTTTAGCGCCATCAAGAATAATGTCCTTCTCATTCATTTTAGGCACAATAACACTCTTAATTCCCGCCTCATTAGCAGCCCTAATCTTAGTGCTCACCCCACCAACAGGTAATACTTCACCGCGGATAGATAATGAACCAGTCATGGCCACATCCTGCCTAACAGGAATACCTTCTAAAGCGGATAAGACTGCAGTAGCAACACTAATACTAGCGCTGTCACCTTCAACACCCTCAAAAGTTTGTAAGAACTGAATATGAATATCTGAATCACTAATTGACTTACCCTTATACTTCTTGATTATGGCAGTAACGTTCTGAACTGCTTCGCGAGCAATCTCACCTAATTTACCAGTGGCAATAATCTCAGCCTTACCCTTAGACAAGCCAGGCGCTACTGCTGCCTCAATAGGCATGACTAAACCAGAACCAATACTACCTCCACCATCAAGCACAGCCAAACCATTAACACGACCAATCTCAGCGCCTTTTGATAAAATAACTTCATAATCCTTCCTCATCTTAGTGTAACGCTCACTTAATTGCTGCTCAAGTGTTCCACCAATCTTAACTGCTTCCAATACATCCTGATGTGATACTAAATTATGTTCACGTTCTCTTGCAACATCGCCCGCAACTCTTACTAAACCACCAAGCATCCTTAACTTCATTGTTAACTGGCCTTTGCGACCGCTAATTAACCGCGCTTGATTAATAATATCAAGCACTGCCTCACGAGTGAAATGAGGAGTCTTGCCCTTATCCTTAGCGATTTCTTGAGCAATGAAACGAGCAATTCTTTCGCGATTATCTGCTGAGTCATCCATTTCATCATTCATGTAAACCTCATAACCATAACCTTGAATCCTTGAACGAAGAGCTGGGTGTAATTTCTGTAAAGTCTCAATATTACCTGCAGCCACAAGAACAAAATCACAAGGCGCTGGCTGAGTCTTAGTCATCGCGCCACTACTGCGCTCACTTCGACCAGTAATAGATAATTTTTTCTCCTGCATCGCGGTTAATAAATCAATCTGGCTTTCAGGCCTGATAGTTGCTATTTCATCAATGAATAACACACCATTATTAGCTTTATGAACAGCCCCAACCTCAACTCTTTCATGAGCCGGTGTTCCAAGCCCACCAGATTGCAATGGGTCATGCCTAACATCACCCAATAAAGCCCCTTCGTGAGCACCAGACGCGTCAATAAAAGGCGCTTTCTTACAATTCTTATTATCAATCAATAATTTAGGTGATAAAGTCTTCATCTGACCGACTTTTAACCTAGAAGTAGCAAAGACTAATGCCAGAATAGACATTACTGCAAGCATAAATAACGTGCCACTAATCCTGTCAGCAGCCATTAATATCTCACTAGTCTCACTACCAACAATCCAATCAACCCCAAACTGGATTATGGCAATAACAGCGAATAATATGATGAATAAAGTCCAATTATTGCCTGACATCTCAGTCAAACTCTTAGTTTTAAGCGAAGTAATAATTGCCTCACCCTTACCTGCAGGCACTTCTTTGATAATAGGGTTATTCTCATCCTTAAGGTTAGGGTAACAAAGAATATCAGTTAATTCACTCTTAGGCAATAACTCAGCCAATGCTTGACCTAATAAACTCTTACCAGTGCCTGGCTGACCGATTAATAATACATTACGCTTCTGACTAGCTGCTTTCTTAATAATATTAATCGCTTTATCCTGACCAATCACTTGGTCAACTAGTTTATCAGGGACTTTTATCTCCTCAGTGGTCTTAAAATTAAGCTCCTTATTAGTAGCCATAATACTATTAAAACAAGGCAGTACAATTTATAAGTTTTTAATTCTCAGCAGCAATATTATCTAAACCATCATTATTGCCTGACGGCACAGCAGTCTTATTGATAATCATTATATCACCCATTGCGTCAACAAGTTTATGCGGAACAATAACGCCTTTAGCACCGCCAATAACCTTGATTAAAAAAGAATCCTTGGTTGGCTTAATCTTCCAGCCATAAACCCTATTATTGATTATCTCAACTTCCTCAACCATGCCGAAAAAGTCACCTGCATTAGTAAACACTTTCATGCCAAGAGACTCGCTAATCCTTTTAAGTTTAAGCATAAATACTAAATTATAACCCCCTTGTTAAAATACTTTACCCCAATAATCATTTCTTGAGTATTTTTTTTATCTCGTTTGGTTCGGCGTTAAACTCAGGCGGGGGTATAACCCCCTCCTTAGAGCTAACCTCCCCCCAAACGACGAATAATCATTTCTTGAGTATTTTTTTTATCTCGTTTGGTTCGGCGTTAAAGTAGTCATAGAATTTATCAGTTAATTTTAGCTCACAACTCTTGCCTTTAGGGTTTGAGGTTAAAAAACCAATATCCTCCAATTGTTTAATATGATTATACGCTTTATTACCTCTTAATTTAATAATATCTGACTGGCGAGCCGGGTTCTTCCAAGCAATCATACCAAGCGTTTCAAGCAAACTTTTAGGGAACTCACTAGGAATCAAATCCTTAACTAATTCAACATGCTTGGTTTTAACCATAAGCTTCCATAAATCAGCTTGCTGTGAGATAATGAACGCTGAATCGCGCGAGTTATAATCATCTGATAATTCATTCAACGCTTGAATCACTAATTTATCATTACTGCCTAATTTCTCAACAATCTTATGAACATTAAGTCCTTGGGTTGCGAATAACAACGCTTCTATCTGCTGCTTTAAATCCTGGTCACTCATGGCTTTTTCACTATTATATCACTGAACGTTCTCTCTTGATATAAATCAATCTTACCTTTATTAGACAAATATAATAATGGTATGAAAGTCCAGACTATATCGAACTTTTCCTTAGAAGGCAATAACTCCTCAAAACGAATTTCCTTTTTCTTTAATCGCTTAAAGAAATCAGTAATAACATCATAAACCTCAGCAATCTTCTCTTTCAAATCAATCTTCTTAATATTAAGATGAATAATCCTTGATTCATCCCGCTCAATATGCCTAACTGACCGACGGTCATTAACCTCAATTGCTTTCCTAAGCGCGTCAATTAATTCATCAAGCGTTACCCGTCGCTTCTTTTTCATAGGAATGCGTGGGGTTAACTCAGTTGGCCCAACATTATAATTTATTTCCTTAAACAACCAAGCAAGATTTAATCCCTCAATTGGTGCCTCAGTTTTCTTTCGCACTAATAAGAAATCACTCTTTAGTTTAAGCAGGAAACTAGCTGTGAGAATGAACTTACCTGTCATCCGAAAATTAATGTTATTAACCTTCCTAATTGCCTCAGCAAAACGCAAAGCCAGTTTACTAATATTAATATCCCAGGGGTCCATCTCTTCTTCACGAACAATATCCCTAATCAAGCCCTCCCAAGTGAGTTTATCGCTCGTCATTAAATCATAAATCTTATCGTTTTCCATAACTAATAACAATTAGTGACTTGTTTTTAATTAATGTAACGTATTCTGGCTCATTTTTGACTCATTAGCCCATGTACGCGTTCATTGCCTCGCGGTCAATGCTAGTGGTCTTGGCTTTCTCCATGAAGCGCTCATAAATACTGGTGTCCTCATTCTTGAGCGAAGGCCTGACTTCACCAAAAGCTTTCTCAAAGTGTTTCTTAGTGACTTTTTTACTCTCAATATCCTCTCGTAAAGCGCTCATAGCTGCTTCACGGCACAATGATTGTAAGTCTGCCCCGCTAAAACCAGATGTTTTATCACTAAGCCATTCAAGATTAACATCTTTATCTAACGGCATACCGTTCGTGTGAACCTTTAATATTTGTAACCTTGATTCCCTGTCAGGCTGAGGCACAACAATAATCCTGTCAAAACGGCCTGGTCTAAGCAGTGCAGGGTCAATGATATCAGGCCTGTTAGTTGCTGCAATAATAATAACATCATTTAATTCTTCAAGCCCATCCATCTCAGTTAATAATTGGTTAACAACTTGCTCGTAAGCCTTATTTCCTTCACCACCACTGCGCTTAGGCGCGAGACTGTCTATCTCATCAAAGAATATGATACAAGGACTGACTTGTCGCGCTTTCCGGAATATTTCCCTGATAGCCCGCTCTGACTCACCAACCCACTTGGAGAACAAGCTTGGTCCTTTAATGCTAATAAAGTTAGCCTCGCTTTCTTTAGCCACTGCTTTGGCTAGTAATGTTTTACCACAACCTGGCGGGCCAAACAATAATATTCCTCTTGGCGGCTTAATACCTAACCGTTTGAAACTATCCGGGTGCTCTAATGGCCACTCAATCATTTCCTTTAATTGTTTCTTAACCTCTTCAAGACCACCAATATCTTCATATTTAACATTAGGCACTTCAACTAATACTTCACGCATAGCGCTCGGCCTGACTTGTTTTAATGCTTCTTTAAAATCATTAGCATTAACAACGAGTTTCTTTAAGTCATCAGGCGAGACCTGCTCTTTATCCTGTAATTTAATTTCAGGCAGGATTCGTCTAAGAACACTCATAGCAGCTTCTTTACAAAGCGCTTCCATGTCAGCGCCCACAAAACCATGAGTTACTTCAGATATTCGTTTAATATTAACTAATTTATCATTCTTGAATAATTCGTTCATTAACTTACTTAAATCCTTAAAATCAGCACCACTAATATCTTTTAATGAATTAAGGTAACTATCATTATTATGTTCCTTAGCAGTGTCAATTGCTTTTAATAATTGTTTTTTGATTTTATCATCAACTTTTAAGTCAGTAATTGCGTCCTTAATATTATACAATGGCATGTTCCTTGTGTGAATCTTTAATATTTTCTCGCGTCCAGCTTTATCAGGTACGCCAATTTCAATCTCACGGTCGAACCTGCCCGGCCGCCTGATTGCAGGGTCAAGCGAGTTCTGTCGGTTGGTCGCGCCAATAACAACGACTTTGCCTCGTGACTTTAAACCATCCATACTGGCTAATAATTGTGCCACAACCCTACGCTCAACCTCACCAGTCACTTCTTCGCGCTTAGGTGCAATTGAGTCAATCTCGTCAATAAAAATGATGGATGGCGCGTTCTTCTCAGCGTTCTCAAAAATATCCCTAACCCTTTTTTCAGCATCGCCAACCCATTTGCTCATGACCTCTGAGCCAGCGATGCTAATAAAATTAGCTTCGCTTTCATTAGCCACTGCTTTGGCTAGTAATGTCTTACCTGTTCCTGGTGGACCATAAAGCAGGACACCCTTCGGAGGATCAATGCCCAGTTGCTTAAAGATTTCAGGATTCCTTAGTGGAAGCTCGACCATCTCCCTAATCTTCTTAAGTTCTTCATCAAGCCCGCCAATATCCTCATAAGTAATATCAGGTATTCGTTCAATATTCTTAGCAGGCTCAGTGCTGATTTCAATATCAGTCTCAGGAGTGATTATGACAGGACTCTTTGGTTTAACTTTAGCGACCACTAATTTTAGTTCAGCATTCATTTGCGAGAACATTCGGCCGCCAAATAATTCACCAAAAAAATCATCATTAAGTAAATCATCAAAAGGGCTTTTAGTAAGGTTTCGTCTGCGTCTAGCGCCGCCAAGAGTGATAATATCACCCTGAGTCATTGCTCGCCCGAGCAGACTACGTTTAAGTGATTCAGAATCAATTTGGATGCGGAGCCCTTCCTGCACTGGCGCTAGTATTACTTGTGTAGCAGGCTTAACATCTGCTTTCTTGATAGTGACAATATCACCAACACCAACCCTAGCTGAACGCCTCAAGTAACCATCCATCCTAACTAACCTAATGCCAATATCAGCAGGCAAGGCTCTATCAACTAAAGCAACTGTTTGCTTGCCACCAAGAATCTCAACATAATCGCCTGGTTTAACATCAATTTCTTTTAGTTGAGCTGCGTCAATCCTAACAACACCTCTACCTAAGTCCTCTTGGTAAGCTTCAGCCACCTTAAGTTTTAGTTCAATCATAATTACTCCCACTAAATTTGAATATAATTGTCTTGCTTTTAATTAATGGTTTCTTACACTTGCCTTGTGATTCAAAACCAACGATGTTGAAATTTTGTAATAATTTAAGGTCATCAAAAACATTCTTTATGTTACGCTCAACAGTATGGGCTAAGTCGCGAATGCTTGATGGTTGCTCATCCATTATTGTCCTGATTAGCTCAACTCTTTTTTTGGTGAAAACCTCAAAAAAGTCATCACTAAAAGGGTCAACAATCATGGCTTTACTAAGCTCATCCATCTGTTTACTCATCCTTTTGAATTCATCCATCACACTAATCATTTGGTATCAGATACCAACATAGCAATAATTTATTTATATATTTTTTGGTGTCCTAAACCATTAATGCTAACGTTTTAAATAATAGCCATTACTAATATTATACTAATGAATATTTTTGCTCCTGTAAAAAAATTACTTAGCATTGTAGTTAAAGCTAATGATTATGCTTTGAGTGTGCCGCCTAATCCTTCAATGGGGGATGTATCATCAGCAATCGCTTTTGCATTAGCCAAGAAGAAAGGCAAGAGCCCGGTCGAAGTGGCTGAATCAATCGCTAAGAAAATTAAGCCATCAGGCATGATTGATGAAATAAAAGTGGTTGGGCCCTACATTAATTTCTTCTTAAATAAGGATAAGTTTGCGAATAAAGTAATCAAGGAAGTATTTGAGAAAAAAACAAAACCAAAAAATAAGGGCACCATAAGCTTGGATATTTTTGGCCCGAACGCCATGAAAGGAATTCATATTGGCCATGTAAGAAATACAACACTTGGAGGGTGTCTTGACCGATTATTAAACATGGCAGGCTATAAAGTTAAAACAAATAGTTTTGGCTGTAATATTGGTTTGCCAGTAGCTAAAGTAATCTGGGGCTACATGAACCTTGGGCTAAAACCAGAAGGCAATAAAGGCGAGTGGCTCGGCAAAGTATATACAATTGCCAGCGAATCATTCAAAAAAGACAATAAAGCAAAAGAACAAATTTATGATATTAACAAACGATTATACTCAGGTGACGAAACACTAATTAAAGTATATAATCAACTAAGCTCGTGGAGCTTTGATTATGTTAAGCAGGTTGAAAAAAAATTAAGGATTAACATTGATAAGTATTTCTGGGAACGCGAGTGCATTAATGACGCTTCAATTATGATTGAATCATTAAAAAAGAAAGGACTAGCCAAGGAAAGCGAAGGAGCATTAATTGTTGACCTAAAAAAATATGGCTTGGGTGTTTACGTTTTATTAACTAGCCAAGGAGTGCCGACGTACGAAGCCAAAGACCTTGGCTTACAATCGATGAAGAAAAAATTATTCAAAGCAGATAAATACATATTATTTACTGGTGCAGAACAAGTAATGCATTTTCAACAAATAATTAAGACACTTGAATTATTAGGCTTCAAAAAGAATAGCATAATACACATACCTTATGAAGAAATAATAATTGACGGAAAAAAAATTAGTTCAAGAGAAGGCAACGTCATATTATTTAACGCGCTAATAGAAGAATTAACAAGCAAAGCCCTAAATGAAGTGATGAAGAAAAATCAGTCATTAGACGTTGACCAGAAAAGAATTATTGCTTATGAAATAGCAATATCATCGCTCTTTTATGGCATGCTTAAGCAGGATAGCAATAAGAAGATTAATTTCGTGATGGATGAGTGGGTCCGCTTTGACGGTGACACAGGCGCATACATTCAATACAATTACGTGAGAGCTAATAAGATATTATCCAGTCAGAAAGTAACTGCCACTAAAATAAAAATAACAAGGCCAACTGAATTTGAGCTTATCAAGAAAATAAATGAGTTTGACGACGTTTTTAATGATTCAGTTAAAAGACTTAACCCTGCAATAATCGCCCGCTACGCTTACTCACTCGCTGACTCATTTAGCAAATTCTACGAGCAATGCCCAATAATAAAAGATGGTGTTAACCAAGAACGATTATTATTAGCTAAAGCTTATTGTTCAAGACTTGGGTTAGTGATGAAATTAATGGGTTTTAACCCACTTAAAGAAATGTAAACATTTAAAATAATTAATATTCTCACTTTTCTGAAATGAACAGGACTTATTCAAGTAATGCTATTAAGTTGACTGGCAAACAGGTCTTAATTCAAGGCTGGGTTAGCGAAATCAGGAAACTTGGCGGCATAACCTTTATCGTCATTCGAGACAGAACAGGCTTAATGCAAGTGACTTTCCCTAAAAAAAAGGTTGGCGAGAAATTATTCGCCATTGCTGAGTCACTTAAGAAAGAAAGCGTTGTATCAATCACTGGCCTTGTTAACAAGAACACTCAGGCGCCGGGCGGCGCTGAAGTAATTCCATCAAGCGTTGATGTTATCAGTGTTGCCGAGCAACCAATACCGCTTGATTTATCAGGCAAGATTGAATCAAACCTTGACAAACGACTTGACTGGCGCAGTATTGACTTGAGGAGTCCTAAGAGCACTGCTATATTCAAGGTTGAGAATGTTGTTTTAAAAACGATTCATAGTTACTTGCAGAAGAAAGGTTTTTTAAACGTCATAACCCCAAGGATTCTAGGCGTGCCAGCTGAAGGTGGTTCAGAGATATTTCCAGTTATTTATTTTGAGCGCGAGGCGTTCCTGCGTCAGGACCCACAGCTTCACCGTCAGTTAACGATTGCCGGCGGCTTTGACAAGATATATGAGGTTGGTCCTTCCTGGAGAGCCGAGCAGTCGCATACCACAAGGCATGTTTGCGAGTATGATACTGTTGCCTGCGAGGTTGCTTTCATTAATAATGAGTATGATATTATGCGGATTGAGGAGGGCTTATTCTCTTCAATAATCGCTGCAGTCATCAAGGAGTGCCCTGAGGAATTGAAATTATTTGATATTAAACTGGAACCGCTTAAGACTCCTTTCCCTGTGCTTGAGTTCCCGGCAGTTTATGACCTGCTTGAAAAATTAGGTCACCCCGTGCCTACCGGCGGCGACATTGACAGCGAGGCTGAAGCGTTGTTATGTGATTACACTAAGAAGAAGTATAAGAGTGATGCTTTTTTCATCAACCGCTTCCCATCTAAGATTAAGCCATTCTACGTTATGAAAGATGAAAAAGACCCTGCATACGCAAGGAGCACTGACTTAATTTTCAAGGGTCTTGAGATGAGCAGCGGCGGTCAGCGCGAGCACCGCCACGAGCAGTTAATAAAGCAGGTTAAGGAGAAAAAGATGAACCCTGCATTTGTTACATGGTTTACGGACATATTCAAGTATGGCGTCCCGCCTCACGGTGGTTTCAGCATTGGCATACCACGGTTGGTCAAGCAGATACTTAACTTAGGCAATATCCGGGAAGCTATATTATTCCCTAGAGATACTGAACGATTGATGCCATGAACGCACTCCTTAAATCAGAGAACACTGTTAATTTATTATTGATTTTTAACGCGATTATACTAATAATTGGTTACTCGTCATTGAATCTTATGGCCTAGTGTTAATCATCTTTGGTGGTTACATTTATTTTTATAATAAGCAAGTGATGGGTAAGCAGTGGACTGTTCGCATTGAAGCCAAGAAGAAATTAGTCACGGCTGGAATGTTCAAGCACGTTCGCCACCCACTGTACCTTGGCTGCCTGATTGCGGGTGCTGGCTTTGCATTACTAACAATGAACTGGCAGTTACTATTAGTTCAGGCATTCCTTGACTTGCCGTTCCTTTACTTCCGCGCGAGAATAGAAGAAGAGATATTATCCAAAGAACTCAGGGGTTACAAAGAGTATATGAAGAAAACAGGGATGTTCCTGCCAAAATTATAGCAACTCTTATATAACTTTCTTAATTAACCATTAGGATTATGGGCAAGGTTTACTCAATTGTCAGCGTTAAGGGTGGGACAGGAAAAACAACTACTTCTGTTAACATTGGGATGGCCTTAGCTAAAGAAGGTTTAAGGACACTTGTTTTTGACGCTAACCTTGAAGGCAGCAACGTAGCCTTTCATCTTGGGTTAAGTACCCATGACATTGCAACAATACACGATGTGTTGCGAGGCAAGTGCACCCCTACCGAAGCAATCTATACCCACCCATCAGGCATGAACCTAATGCTGGGCGGAGTATACCTTGAAGATATGGAATTAAGAGATGAAGAATTAAACAAAGTCATTAATAAAATCAAAGGTGAATTTGACTTCGTGATAGTTGATTGCTCGAGCGGACTTAATGGCTCAGTTAGAAGCGCAATAAAGAACTCTGATGAGATAATCATAGTAACTAACCCTGAATTACCAGCAGTAGTTGACGCGTTTAAGATAGTTCAGTTCTGCGAGAATAGCAATATTTTCATTCGGGGTGTGGTGATTAATAAATGCGCTAAGAACAGTGATTTATCACCAATAGATGTTGAAACAATCCTTGGCAGACCAGTGCTAGGAGTAGTGCCTGAGGATAGTTATGTTAAGGGCGCTATGAAAGAGCGGTTGCCAATAGTGGCTTATAAACCAAAACGTAAAAGCGCGCGCGAGTTCAAAAACGTGGCTTACTCAATCAGCGGTCTTAATAAGAAAGCCAACACCACTTTCTGGGAAAAAGTCTTTAACACCCTTAATCGGACAAATGTTATTAAATAAAAAATCATTATGAAGACCCTAATGACTTATGTTAAGCGCATGGAGGTTCAAGGGTTCAAGTCATTCGCTAATAAGATGAGCGTTGACTTCGACAGAGGCTTTAGTGTTTTCTTAGGTGCTAACGGTTCAGGCAAGAGCAACGTTATTGATGCGCTATGCTTTGTTTTGGGCAAGACAAGCAAGAAAAGTATGCGCGCTGACATGCTTACTGATTTAATATTTAATGGCGGTAAAGAAGGCAGACCAGCCAAGTACGCAGAAGTAAGCCTTATTTTTGATAATAAAGAAAAAGTATTTCCTTATGAAGGCGAGGAATTTAAGATTGGACGCAGAGTGCTTGACAAAGGGGCTAGCATATTTAAGATAAACGAGAAACAAGTAAAACGAGAAGAAATACTTAACGCATTGTCAATGACTCGCATCGACCCTAATGGTTTTAACATAATACTACAAGGTGACATACAAAAATTTGTTGACTTAAGCCCTGAAGAACGCCTTCAAGTAATTGAGGACATGTCAGGTATTTCAGTATATGAAGATAAGAAAAAGAAATCACTAAGAGAATTAGATAAAGTTGAAGATAAACTTAAGGAAGCCCGCACCATCCTTGCAGAGAAAGAAAAATACTTGAAAGAAATAATCAATGATAAAAAACAGGCTGAGAAGTTTATTAAGATGCAAGCGGAATTAAGAGAGAAAAAAGCCAACTTATTATTCAAGAAAATCCACGACCAAGAACAAGAGAAAATTACTTTTGATGATAAATTAACTGATAATAATAAATTGCTTGATGAAAACGCACAAAAAATAATTGATAACCAGAAACAAATTGATACGTTTAGCATTAAATTAACAAGCATTAAACATGAGCTAGAGAAAAAAGGTGACGCCCAACAACAAGCATTAACTAATCAGATTGACCAGAACAAGGGCAAGCGAATACAATTAGAAGGGGTGATAAGTAATCATACGAGCCAGCTTGAGCGAATAAAACAACGAAATGATAATGTAAATAAAGAATTAATTGACGCTGAAAACTCAATAAAGAAAGCTAAAGCTGAACTAAAAATAATTGAATCAAAAACAAAATTATTAAAACAAGACATAGAAACTAAAAGAGCCTCATGCGGCATTAATGAAGAAGGCCGCTTATCAGTTATCAAAGAAGAATTATTAAGCGTTGAGGAAGAACTATTCCAATTAAACAATAAATTAATGTTATTAAACCAGTCAGAAGAATCAGCTAAAGAAGTAACCCACCTTAAAGCAAAATTAATCAACTATGAATCAAACTTAAAAAAAGTTAATGAATCATTAGACAAGAATGATTCAAAGCGAGCAGAACTAATACCTAAGCGCTTAGAAGTGGAAAAATACCTTAATTACCTTTTATCACAAAAAGCAAAACTTGAAGCTAGAAAAGATGTTTTTAAGGACTTTGGAAACAAAGGCGTTAATAGTATCATTAATCTGGGTTTTAAAGGAATCCACGGCACAATAGCCAGTTTAGGCTTAATTGATAAACAATACACAACAGCCCTAAGCGTTACAGCCGGCAGACGACTTAATGCATTAGTAACCAGTGACGATGTAATCGCTCAAAAGTGCATTGAGCATTTAAGACAAAATAAATTAGGCACAGCAACATTTATCCCACTTAACAAAGTATCAGGAAACCCTTTGCGGCACGAATTAGCCAGACTAAAACAAACACCAGGGGTTGTTGACTTCGCAATAAACCTCGTGCGCTTTGACGAGAAATACCGCAAAGCCTTTGAATTAGTATTAGGCGAAACACTAATAATTAATAACCTTGAAACCGCGAGAAAAATAAACGCGCGCATTAGAATGGTCACAATTGAAGGCGACTTAGTTGAAACCACAGGCGTAATGACAGGCGGTTTTAGAGGCAATAAATCTGCAGGGTTTATTAGCAATGATGGAGAAGAACAATTAGTTGACACTGAGAATAAAATAAAGAAATATGAGACTTATCGCAAAGATATTAATGAAACACTAAACATAATCAGCGAAGAAGTGCTCAGGGACCGAGAAGAAAAAGCAAGGTTAACTTCATTAATTAGTGAGCTAAAAAATAATTTGGACAGATTAAACAGCAAGCTGATTGACGCTGCTGACGCGGATAAAATAAGAAAACAGATTAATGACTTGGATAAGAAGAAAAAAGAGTTTAAACTAACAATAAACAATACTGCAAGCAATAAAGAAGTTAATAACGCCCGCCAAGAACTAAAAATAATGGAAGATGAATATAATTCATTAATGGTTGATGGCTCAACAACCAAAGCCCAATTAGATAAATTACTAATCAAAGAAAAAGATCGCTTAAGCAACATAATAAAAGAATTAAATAATGAATCACAGGACTTCAAGAAAGAATTAAGCAAAGCCCGCGAAGAACTATCAATTATCAATAAAAAATTAATAGAACTAAAAAAAGAAGAAATCAAGTTCCATGATGAATTAGCAGGCTTATACAAGGAACGGGATTTAATCAGCAAGAAAATAGATAGCGGTAATAAAATAATTGATGAACTAGAAAAGAAGAATTACTCAATCAAAGAGAAAAATCAAGAAATAAACATGAAACGCGCAACAGTACTGGCAAAAATAGAAGGATTAAAAGTATCCTTTAACGATTTTAAGGACTGCGAAACCAAACTAATAAGAAAAGAAGTCAGCGAAATACAAGACGAGATAAACCAACTTGATTCAATTATTAAGAACTTTGGACCAGTTAACATGAAATCAATAGAGACTTACAAAGAAGTTGAAAAAGAATTTGATAAAGTTAAAACAAAAACAGACGAATTATCAGGTGAGAAAGACGAGATAACTAAAGTCATTGATGACGTTGAATTAAGAAAGAAAAAAGCCTTTATTGAATCATTCAACGAAATAAAGAATAATTTTGAAAACATATTCGCAATGCTATCCCCTGGCGGCATAGCAAAATTATTACTTGACAATAAGGATGACCCATTTGAAGGCGGAGTCATCGCAATAGTTAAACCAAAAGGAAAGAAAATACTAACACTTAAGAGCATGAGCGGAGGCGAGAAAACATTAACCGCACTAGCATTCATCTTTGCAATACAATGTTACAGCCCAACCCCATTCTACGTTATGGACGAAGTGGACGCTGCCCTAGACAAAGCCAATACTGAACGATTAGCCCAAATGATACTTGAATACTCTGGTAAATCACAATTCATAGTCATCAGCCACAACGATGATATGATTAGCACAGCGAATTACTTATACGGCGTTAGTATGGATAAACGAGGCGTGTCAAACATTGTAAGCCTTAAATTACCAGAATAAGGATAACGTTGTTTAGTTCTTTTTTAAAAATAAAATTTTAATAATAAGAATAATAATTATTTCTCAGGATCTCTAGGTGGGGGGGTGCCCCCTCCTTAGAGCTAACCGCCCCCCATTTTTTATTAAGATAACGTTGTTTAGTTCTTTTTTAAAAATAAAATTTTAATAATAAGAATAATAATTATTTCTCAGGATCTCTAGGTGGGGGGGTGCCCCCTCCTTAGAGCTAACCGCCCCCCATTTTTTATTAAGATAACGTTGTTTAGTTCTTTTTTAAAAATAAAATTTTAATAATAAGAATAATAATTATTTCTCAGGATCTCTAGGTGGGGGGGTGCCCCCTCCTTAGAGCTAACCGCCCCCCATTTTTTATTAAGA
>JBAZFG010000001.1:173138-232779 GCA_041653515.1 Candidatus Nanoarchaeia archaeon | reverse complement strand
ACTTAGAGATAGCTAAGCATAAAGAAGATGCTATTAATAAATTAAGGCGGTTAATGACTAAGTACAAGCCTAGCCGAGTGTTTACTCATACAATCACTGATGGCCACCCTGACCATCGGGCGACTAATGAGATAACCAGGGAAGCAATAAATAAGTCGTTTGTTAAAACTCAATTATTAACTTTTGATATTAATTTCTTTAATTTCAGCAAAGGATTGAAAGTAGTTTATGATATCACAGATACTTTTAGCAAGAAGATGTTAGCGTTAAATGAGATTAAAAGCCAGACAGGGATAATCAGGTTATTGAAACCATTAATATTACTAAAAGCAATTATGTATGGCGCACCGAATGGTTTTAGGTATGGAGAGTGTTTTAGAGCCGAATGAAAACGTTATTTAGCGTGCTGACGAGCCGAAGGCGAATTAGAACACAAAGAGGTGAATGGTTATAAAAACGTTATTTAGCGTGTATGGTTATGGGCTTGGTCACGCGACTCGTTGCGAAGCAATAATGAAAGAGCTTAAAGGCGCTACTAGGGTGGTGGCTAGCGAGAACGCTTATGATTATTTCAACAACAAGGGTTATAACCCGTTAAGAATAAATAGTTTCAAGATAGGTAATATCATGAAGAGTTTCTCATGGGCTCAAACAATATTTGAGAACATAGACTTCCCGTTTAACATGCTCGCTGATTACAACCAAGTGAAGCGATTAAGCAATGAGTTCAAACCTGACGCAATAGTCAGTGACACTGAACCAGTCAGCATGTTATACGCTCACAGCGCTGGCATCAAGAATTATTTCTTATCAAACTTAGTGCCAATAATACATGAGTATGCTCGCGCGCCAGTTAACATGAAAAACCCTAAGCTTGACGGTCAGGAAGCGGTTATTCGGATGTTAATGGATATGGTTGTTAAGCGAAGCGAGTTAATATTATCCCCAACCATTAATCGCTATGAATCAGTAAGCAAAGTAAAGTATACTGACTTAATTGTTAGGCAACAACCAAGCGAGTTGCCCAGCGCTGAGGAGATAAGAGAGCAGAATAAATTACCCAAGGATTATATTCTAGTCTCATTTGGTGGGGCTAGCATCACAAGTGAATATTTTAAGACTATTATACCAGTATTGAAAGAATTAACCAAAGAACAATTTGTTATTAGCACTAATAACGCTGTTAAGCGTTACACTAAAATAAACAACTTACGGTTATACCCTTTTATTGATGATTACTTATCAATGCTTAAGGGTTGTAAAGCTGTTATTTGCCTTGCAGGCCATAGCACGTTATCAGAGTCACTGGTTTATGGCAAGCCATCATTTGTTATTCCAATACAAGAGCATATTGAGCAATTAACTAACGCGTTAGTGATTGATAATAAAAAACTGGGCAAATCATTCTTTTATAATAATGAGATTAAAGCTAAGCGGTTAAAAGAATCATTAAAAGAGTTCTTAAACAATGTTAATGAGTATGAGAGTAGGATTAAAAAAGCTAATTATAAGGGTAATGGCCATAAAGAAATGGCATTCTTAATGGAAAAAGCTTTAAAATAGACAGTAATTTCAATTAACACTATGAGTAGAGGCATTGGAAGAAAGACACGCACCAAGATACGAACTAAGCGTAAAAGGAGAGCTCTTGGCGGTCCTAAAATTAAGGGAAAGAACCCAGTTACAGCTAGTAAGCGTTAAATATAAAATAAAAAATTAAAGAATTAGTTCTTAGGCTTCTTCTTGAACGAGGCTTTAACAAAGAATTCAAGGTCAATACCATCTTTCTTGCTTGTTACAGTGAAGCGATAATCCTCAATATTAGCGCTAACGCCTTCAAGCATGCCTTTAATCTGAGTGCCTAACTCCTCGATAGTCTCGCGAGTAACGTCAACTTTCTTCTTCAAATCATCTGCCATGAATTAATTTTAAACAAAAGAGTATTATTAATCTTTCTTTAACGAGAATTTCTTGGGTAATTTCTTTTGGAGCCGCCTGAACTCACGGTCACTAATATAATCAGGGAGTAAATCGCCGGCTGCGAGCATCGCGGTCTTAAGTAATGGGAAGAAGTTCTTGCGCACGAAATGACTAATAACAATGTCATCTAAGTCCTTGCTGTTTAAGACAATGTAGGTGCTGATGAACTCAGCTGTCTGCTCAACAGTCAAGTAAGATAGTAATACGCGCCCTAACTCCCTAACAGTTTTTGTTCGCGCTAAGTCATGAATCATTTTATCATCAGTTTTAGTCACGCGCTTAGCCATATGAATTAATAGTGGTTTGTTTTATTTAAAGATTAACTAAATAAATGATTAATGATTATTAGGAATACTATGTCTTACATTGAGGACGCTGTTTACTCATTTATCAAGAACATTTTCACGCGGGGCATAGTCACCCTGACTAACAAGCGATTCCTCATGTACTCATCAATCGCTATTATTCTGCCAATATTATTAACAGTTTACACTTTTGCCACAGGCGCTGAGAGCACGAGGGTTTATGAAGTATTATTCAACATAGAATTAGCTGCTTGTGTTGGTTTCATGATAACAGGGCTTATTAGTTTTAAAACACAATTAATCAAAGCAGAGCACTTATTCTTTATTATAATAACAACAGTGTTATTTGGTTTAAGTTTTATTAACAATAGCTCAGTAGCGTTTGTTGAGAACATAGTTGTTTATGGCAGTTTCTACTCGTGGATAATCACGACCAACATCGCGGCGTTAACAGCTATCAGGGAGTTCATTGTCTCATGGCCTGGTTGGGTCATCCGCTTAGGCGATAAGAATGACCGAATAATTTTTGACCCAATAATTAAGATTGGCGTGTTCGCGAGTATTGCATGGTTTATTTACTCATTATGGGGTAATTTTAGTTGGAGTTTAGTTTTAGCGTTCATGGCTGGCGCAATTGTTATTTACACTATTTACGTGTTCAAGCCAATCACCAAGGACGCGATAATGACTTCAATCATATCATTATTTTATTTAGTATTATTATACCACTTATTCGTCAGGGCTGAATCATCAACTGGTTTCTTAATATTTGATATAATGATTATTGTTGGCACCACAATATTTACTGCTCAAAGCATTAGTAATTTAATCGCGAGCAAGAAACACGCATTGCCCCTGCATTGGGATAGCTTGATAATATTATTATTAGGCTTCATGTTAGGTTATCACTTATTAGGTGTTAAGATCGCCACTGTTAGTGGGTTAGCCAGATTATACTCTTTATACCATGATATAGCGTTTGGTTTTGGCACATTAATGATATTTGCGTTATTAATATTATACGCATCTAATAATAAGTTCAGGGAGTTTAGCCAAAGCAAGATAAACACTAAAACTGTAGTTGAGCGAGTATCAAACGCTGGGCTTGACGCAGTGAATAATTATGCTAATAAAATTAAGAACGCGCTCAAGAACAAGGATTGGAGCTTTGAGTTAAAGAAGAAAAAAGATGAAGAAGAAATAGTTTTTAAACAAAAGAAATAATCCAAATCACTAGTTGCTGGGGGTCGCCCTCGGGGACACCTACGGTTTCCCCTTGAGAAACCTCTTCCCTTCCACGAAAAACCTTTAAACTAATACTAACATCTTAAATTACTAAATTGCTGGGGCCGCCTACGTCGCGCTAAAAGCGCTCCTCTTCGCGCTTCACTTCGTTCGCGCTCAGCACGGCAAAGTTAAAAACTAAACCAGAATGAATAACAATAAATTGCTGGGGTCGCCTAGCGGTATGGCGCAGGACTGGAATAAGCCCTTCTCTCTTTCAAAAAGAGAGAAGCCCTTAATGGGAAGAGAGAAACATGTGTTCAATCTTGGGAATGAACAGTAATCCTGTGGGTCTCGGCCCGCGTGAGTTCGAATCTCACTCCCAGCGAAGCTAAAAAGGAGTTCGAACCCAAGAAGTGAAAGCGAATTGGGCGCCTGAACGAGCGAAGCGAAGTGCAGAGCGTCTCACTCCCAGCGAGACGAAGGCGAGTTGGGGGTAGACACGAATTCTTAAGTGTCTCACGCCCAGCGATTAAATTATTTTTTCCTCTTTTAAGCGAACTATTTATTAAAACAAAAAAACTCCTTTAAGTTATGAACTTAATAATTTACACTGACGGAGCTAGCAGAGGCAACCCTGGTTACGCAGCGATTGGTTATCGGATAGAAAATGAGCAAGGATTGCTTGAGGAGCATGGTGAGTACGTTGGGGTCACGACTAATAATGAAGCTGAGTATAGGGCGATTGTTAAAGCGTTAAAGTCAGCGCGCAAGTACGCGCCAAGTGAAGTTAAGTGTTATAGTGATAGTTTACTTATAATTAGCCAAATAAAAGGTGAGTGGAAAGTCAAGCACCCGCAAATGAGGGATTATTATGAGAACGTTAAAGCGCTCGAGAAAGAATTCAAAAAAATCAGTTACACGCACGTGAGGCGCAATAATAAAGGTGTAAGCAGGTGCGATGAATTAGCTAATGAAGCGCTTGATAAAAGAAGTTAATGCTTCTGGTAAGCATACTTTAATTTCTGGCCAGCGTACTTCAAGGCTCCGCCAATGTAAGCAGGCACGTTAGCAATACCACTAAGCCCTTTAGCAATTATTGGTGTGGCAAGACTGCCAGCAATAAATGTTCCAAGGCCAGCACCAGTACAAGCAAGCAAGCTGGTAATAGCAGTGATAGGAATAGCACTTGATTCATCAAGAGAATTTAATAGATAATCACCAAGACTGTTTGATACGCCACTAAAAGTGCTAAGACCAGCAAAAATTGAACCTAAACCCAGAACTGCTTTGTAAAGTGTACTATCCATTAATTTAGTCTCAAGCTCTTGCGAGTCAATTTTATACAAAGGCCTGAAACTCGGCTTGCCGTCCAAGACGTCATCAAGCAAACCATTAATCTCATTAAGAATTGCAGGACGCTCAACAATAACAGGCTCAGCAATACTCTTCACTGGTTCAGCAATATTCTTAATTGGTTCAGCAATAACAGGCCCATCCTTGTCATCAACTTTCTTGTTATACTCCCATGACTTGAACTGGTCGTCAAGGTCTTTAATAAATGACTCAACAGACTTTATTTCATTCTGGCCAATAAGCTTTGAGCCATCAACAGGTTGAACATAAGTAGGCACTTCAACAGGCTTGACAGCAATCGTTTTTTTCTGCCGCATTTTCTCTGCCATGCACGACTGAACTAAAAAATCTACTTAAAAGTCTTTCGGTTCAATAAAAAAAAAGATAAAAAAAAGAAATTACTGAGAGAAACCAGTTAGTTCAGCATCATACATTAAGCCACCGGTCTCTGGGTTAAGGTAAGTGGTTTTCAAGCCAATCCCTAACAAGTCAGAACCGCATAAGGTTAATGCGTCAACATCGTCTAACTTAATTGTTCCCTCAACACAACTAACACCAGCATAAGTCCTTGCTTGGTCACTTACAGTAAAACCATACGTGTGGCCTGCGTAAGAGTAACTCCATGATGAATAACCCCTTGACGCGACATCAGACCACTGAGGCGAGTAAAGAGTCATTGACAACAGGGAGAAGCCAAGGATACATGTTGGGCTAGTCATGAACGCTTGTTGCAAAGAGCTAATGTCATTAGCGGGTGCGTTAATCGTGGCCAAGCAGTTATACTCATCAATGGTTATGTTAAAAGTCATCGCAAAATCATCGCCTGACTTTTCACCAACATCCCAGATTAAACTGCCAGTCTTCAAACCGCTAGTCGCGTTAAGGATAAGCGAGTACTCCAAGTGCTCGCCGCCATTGAAATTATAACCAATCCATGAAGGAAGGTTAGAACAATCCGCGCTCTCTAAAGGTTTGCTTGTATTAACACCACACTCATTAAGATCAGTGCAATCACGGGTCTTAAGCTCATTAGAGCATTCAGACCAATTAGTGCAAGACCAATCAGGCGTGCAATCAGTATTGCCTGCCTGAGAAGTGCAGCCCATAATGAACAAAGCACCTAACAATAAGGAACTTATTAACAACTTGTTCATGTGGTAAAAATAAAATGGGTTAATAATTAAATACTCTTTTAAATTCAAGAATAATAATCGCAATTAATGAATGCTTTAACATTATTAATCCTTGGTGCTTTGCAGGGATTGCTTGAATGGCTGCCAGTATCCAGTCAGGGAATGCTCACAATAATAATAACCCTGATGGGTGAGAGCGCTTCGACAGCTATTGATTACGCTTTATTCCTGCACGCGGGCACAATGTTGTCAGCGTTAGTTTATTACAGAAAAGAATTCAAGGACATGCTCACTAAGAAAGTATTATTCAAGTTTGTTTTCATTACAACACTAATCACTGGCTTAATAGGCGGGGCGTTATATTTTGTTGTCAAAGGCTTAAGCGAGTCAATCGGCGCTGGCTTAATAGCAGTTGTTGGCGCGGCATTAATAGTGACTGGCGCGTTGCAACTAAAGAAAAAGAAGAGTGGTTTGCGCAAGGAGCCAACCACTAAGGACGCGGTCATCACTGGCTTGGCACAAGGCTTCTCAATAATACCGGGCATCAGCCGTAGCGGCACGACCACGAGCATGTTATTATTCAGCGGTTTCAACGGCCTGACCGCACTCAAGTTATCATTCATCCTGAGCGTACCAGTCGTACTAGTCGCTGACATTGGCTTAGGGTTGCTTGATAGCCCGGTCATTACTTGGGATGGCGCGCTGGGCTTGGTCGCTTCATTTATCGTCGGCCTCGCGTCAATAAAAGTATTAATGAACGTGGCCAAGCGGGTTAATTTTGGCAAGTTCTGTATTGTGATGGGAGCAATAACGATGCTATCATTACTGACAATAATTTTATAAGAAAGCAAGGGTAAAAATGGATTTAATTATAAATTCAATGGAACGATAGTCTTATAAACCCGTTAATAAAATCAAAGATTATGGATAATTATACTAATACTATCGAGGAAGTAGTCAGCCACTGGCCTGGCCGAAACGCTTATGCATTCATAGGCATGGTAGGAAGTTATAATCTTGAGCATGACCTTGACTTATTAACAATAAGCAATGGCTGCCTGCAACCGGGCGAGTTCTTCATCGACCAAAACAATCTCTTGGGAAAAATAAGGGAAGCAACAATTGCAAACGGCGACCGGTTAGTGCCTTTCCAAAAAATATGCTACCAGGATGAAGTGGCCTGGCTAAGCAAACTAAAACCAGGAAAGAATGGCGTCTTACTGCATAACCTAACTTACCTTGATCAGGATAGCATTAAACAATATAACCCACCCAGGTTCCTGGAAGAAATAAACAAGAATATGATAACACTGTACGGTGACGCTGATAACATTAAAGGAGTACAGAATCATGAGAACCCTCACACTTACTTATACTTCATGCTCCAGGATGCTAACGTGCTAAACACTGATTACCCAACAGCCTTAAAGGAGAAGAAATTAAAGCATTTAATTAATTATGTTCATAAGTGGCTGGGAAAACCAGTAATAACTGAAGGCGAATGGTCAGAAAGTAAGTGTTTAAACGAGTTTAATAACTGTTTAAAACTAATAGACCAACAGGCAGTCACTAACTAGTAGTAACTGGGGAAAGATTTATAAAAGGCTTATTATTTTCTCTTTATTCATGGCAGCTAAGAAAAAAACAGTGCAAAAGGGTGATAAATTACTAGAAGACTTAAAGAAAGCATTAAAGAATGACTTGCTGGCTTATGTTACGCTTGAAGTTAAGAAAGAAGATGCCAAGAAAGAGAAATTAATAATTATTAATGACTTAATTGATAAGGAAAAAATCACCAAAGCAGTTAAGCCTTTTGCTAAACAAATATCAATCCTGCCATTAAGCGGTTTATGGCAAGCATTATATGATGGTAAGTTAAGCTTGCTTACAACAATTATCACAAGCGAGATTCATTATGATAATGGTTTTATCAAATCAATGAAAGCAGCTGAAACACTCAAGTTAGCAGTCATTAAGAAATTCGAGCGCTACATCATGAGTGTCGTCTTATTTGGCTCACTAGCTCAAGGCAAAGCCAAAGAGGAAAGCGACATTGACTTAGCAGTTATTGTTGATGATACTGACTTAAAGAACATGACTCGCGGTGAAGCACGACAAAGATTAATGATGATGATTAATCAGACTGCGCGCGAGATTTACCCTAAATTCGAGACAGTCCAAGTATACTTATTAAGCGAGGTCTGGGAGTGGATTAAAGAAGCCAGCCCAGTCATCTTCACGATAATCAGGGACGGCGTCCCATTGTTTGATAAAGGTTTATTCACGCCTTGGCGGTTATTATTACAGCAAGGCAAGATTACGCCAAGCCCCGAAGCAATCCATAAGTTTCAGGAAAGCGGTCGGTTATTAGTTAAATTAGTTGGTAATGAAATTAATCAAGCTGTTAGCGAGAAATTATACCAAGCAATGCTCATGCCAGCGCAAGCAGCATTAATGCTTTACGGTGTCATGCCAATGACTTACCGTGAAGCCCCAATCATGCTTAGAGAAATATTTGTCAAAGAAGAGAAAATACTCGAGGAAGAATACCCTCAATGGCTTGAGGAAGTAATCCAAGTCAGGAAGGACTTAGAGCATGGCAAAGTAAAACAAGTCTCGCCAGAAGAATTAGGCAAGCAATTCAAGCGAGCTGAGGAATTCCAGAACAGGATGGATAAATTATACGAGCAGATTAAGAAAGAGAAAATCAATGATAAGATAGATGAAATGGAGTCAATGATTAATAAGACAATGCTTAAAGAATTAAAGAATCGTGGGATTACTGCAGGCAAGGAACCACTCGAAGCATTCAGTGAGTTAATGCGCAAAGTCAAGAACAAGGAAATTGATGATTTCATCAGTAACTGGCAAAGAATACTCAGGGCTAAGAAGATGGACAAGCTAACGAGCGCTGACGTCCAACGAATCAACAGGGATGTACTTAATTTTATTAGCGCAGTGGAAAGCTTAAAATAAATACTCGTATTAAAATTCTCTAATGAATAAGCTATTGCTCATTTTAGCGATACTAATCGTTGTCATTGTAGTAACACTGTTATTATTAGTAATGTCGCGCGAGAGTAATGACTTGTGCAGTTTCATATTAAATGATAATAGTTTGTCTAGCACTGTCAAACAAAACCGTGCAATAACTTGTTACTACGAGAATTACACTAAGCGCGCTGACAATAACTTAAGCGTTTGCGACGAGATAAGAGCTGACTATCGAGGGGCTTGCTACGGCAATGTTGCTTACAACATGGATGATATTAACATCTGCGACTTACTTGACGGCACAATCAGAATTAAAGCATCTAATGGTTTAGAATTAAGCAACGTTGATGAGTGCGTTGAGTTGTTTAACGCAAAAAAAATATTTAGCTAATAAGTGATTAATTTAAGTCTTTCTTCTTTGACTTCTTTTTCAGGCACAATAATTAGTTGTTCAGGTTCAATCTTTGATAATAAGAAGCAATGGTCTTTTTCTTCCTCGCGGTAATCAAGAACAGTAAGACCCTTAAAGAGTGATGTTAATTCCTCGCGCGACTTTAATTTCTTAAGCACTGTGATTAATATTTTATCCCGCACCACACGAACTAATTCAGCTATCACTTGTTTTTTATTAATAATATCTTGAAGCACGGTAAAGCAAGTAATATTATCAAACGATTGGTCTTTAAACGGCAGGAATCGGGCGTCAGCCACTACTTGAACACCCTTAGCTTTGGATAACATACCAAAAGATGAGTCAAGGAGCACTGTTGGCGCGTAAAACTCATTAATTAAGCCAGTACCAGCGCCAACATCCAATGACTGACCCTCAAGCGCGGCCAGCCAATCCTTAACAAAAGTGAATTTAGCGCGCTGCTCATCACCATATAATTCATTGTAACCAGTACTTAGTTGGTCATAATAATCCATTAAGGAGGGTAATAATACCCTATTCTTTATAAAAGTGTAATTCTTACTTAATTGAGATGGAATTTGAGCCGATGTTAGCTGAAAAAGGCACTATTGATGTATTAAGCAGTAATGAACACTTATTTGAACCAAAACTTGATGGCACTAGGTGCATTGCAGTCAAGAAAGGGCGGCGAGTTTACATCTACAACCGATTAATCAATGATATCTCTTATTTATACCCATTAATTAAGCGTGAGTTAGAAGAATATGATGGTGATTTCATCGTTGACGGCGAACTAGTCTGTTATAACGAGCGCGGACAACCAGATTACAGGTTATTAATGAGGCGTGAGCAAGCGTTAAATAAAAATGATATTGATATGAGAGCTAATGCGATTCCTGCAACTTATGTTATTTTTGATGTGTTATCAATTAATGATAAAAACTTAATTAATGAACCAATAGAGGAGCGAAAAAAAGTATTAAGACAATTAATCAAGGAGACATCGCACGTTGAGCGAATGATATTCACTGAGCAAGGCAATGAGTTATGGGATTTAATTAAGCGCAATAACATGGAAGGTTTAGTGGTTAAGCGTAAAGGCAGTTTTTACCAGTCAGGCAAGCGGAGTAAGGATTGGTTAAAAATCAAATCTAATAAGAGTGTTGACACAATAATCATTGGTTACACTGAAGGCAAAGGTCGGGCTAAGGATTATTTCACATCATTAATTCTTGGTTTATACAAGCATAGCAAATTAGTCAAGGTTGGTCGGGTGGAGACTGGATGGGATGATGAAAGCCGTAAGTACATCATGAAAAAATTAATCCCTTTAAAGAAGAAAAAAGAGGATAAGATGGTTAGCGTGACTCCTGAAATAGTCTGTGAGGTTGATTTCTTAGAACTAACTAAAGAAAAAGAATTGCGCGCCCCAGTGTTCAAGCGATTAAGATATAAGGAAGCCAGTATGTGCACTTGGAAACAAATTGAGCAGTAAATTATTACTAACAAATGGGTATGTGCACCCTGTGGTTTTGGGGCACTTGGAACAAATAAATTAAAACAACTATTAGTTGTGCGCAAGTTTATAAAGGGATTATTGGCATTATAATTAATTAATGAACAACATACCATCAATGCTTTGGCAAAGAGAGTTATTACTAACTCGCTATGTAATCCTCACTAGAGGCGCTAAGGAGTATAATAGGTTAATACATGAGAATGGCAGCTTAAATGAGTATTTACACAACAAGGGTGTTGAGAATGACCTTTATATTGGTGATTACAACCCAAAAAGATTATCATACATTAAGCGTGATGCTTTAGGTGGGCGCAATAATAATCGATTAGTTGAAGCAGACGGTCTTGACGCAGAGGTTGCTGGCAGGGTAACAAAGAAAGGTAAGTTAATTGGCCCATTCAACAAGTTCTTAAACACTTATGAAAAACCATACGAGATTAAGAGTTGGGGCTTATCAATCGAGCGTGAAGATGGTAAGTACTTCACTTATGGTATCACTGACAACCTAAAAGCAATCCTAATGTTCTACGGCGAGGAAGTATTAAATCACTTAAGGGTTAATGGCAGGCACTTAAACATTGATGAGGCAGTGGATGCAGTTAAGAAAAAAGACTCTCATATATTTGACGTAGCAGTCAGCGGCAGCTATAAAGGTCATGCTGGTGACTTCACAGTTGATAGTTGTAGCAAGAAAACAGCGTTAAGCTATGATGCTTCAATAAAACAAGCAATAATGTTTAGGAATAATAAAATAATTTATCATAATAACACTAAGTACGCTAATGGTGCTGCAGGTAAAATAAAAAAGATTGGCTCAAGACCTGAATATTATGATAATGATGAGTTAACAAAACAGGAATTAGCTTCTGTTTTAGCAGCAAAATATGGGCCTAAATTAAGTGAATCATTAGGTCATAAATTAGCACTCGAGCACCCTAAAGGCAATCTAGTTGATAATTTATTTTACTTAAAGCAAGGCAATGATTATCTCACTATTACAACGCTATACGAGCCAATAGAACAACCATTCATCTATGAAGGGTTTAACAATGAAATATTCAGCGAGGTAAACGGTGAGGCATTCAAAGAGTATTACATTGAGGATAAGCCAGCCAGGATAGTTGACTTCAATGCGTTAAACAATTACTGGGACTTAATACTGACACCAAAATTATTGTTTGACATGATAGAACAACAATCAACTATGAGTGACCGATTTGACAGGACTTGTGTTCAGAGCGGCGCAGTAATACTAGGTGACTTAAAAGCGCAAGGCTCAAGCAACCCCTTAAAAGAACCAGTTTATAACATAGACCCAGTGATGATTGACGCTTATGTGGCGACCCCACTGCCAAGTGCTGACATACTAATTAATAATGGAGCTGAGGATATCAAGTCAAAATTAACATTTAAAAATAACAGGGATTACAAATTATTCCAATGCAAAGACCCAGTCTATTGCTGTTACGGCGGTTACTACAAGACAAACCACAAGCATACGAAGTTTCCAAGCACTAAGAAGAAAAAAACACTGTAGTTACCTTTAAAAAACTAACTAGTTCAAAGACTCTATTCTACTTAACACACTAGTCAGAAAAAGTTAAGCAGTAGTAACCTTTAAAAACCTAACTAGTTTTCTTTTTGCTCTATGGGACATAAGGTAGGCTATACTCACAGACCACACAGGAGCAGCTTGGGCTTTTGGCATAGGGTTAGAGCTAAGCGACAGTACCCAAGAGTTCATTGGAAGGTCTTAGGCGAGTCAGGATTAGCAGGTTTCCCAACTTACAAGGCAGGCATGACTCACTTAATAGTGATTGATAACTTAAAGAATAGTCCTAATAAAGGCAAGAAGATAATGGTGCCTGTAACAGTAATGGAAGCGCCAGCAGTCAAGGTTATTGGCACTCGTTTTTACAAGAACACTGCTTATGGCAAAAAAGTTATAGGCGAATTAATAACTAGAAGCCCTGATAAGTACTTGAAACGAAAAATGGTTGGGGCTAAAAAGGAAGGCAAGAAATTTGATGATTATACTGATTATGATGATATTACTTTATTAATACAAACACAACCGCACTTAATTAAATTAAAGAAAACTCCAGAAGTATTCGAAGCAGGTTTAGGTGGTTCACTTGAAGAGAAAAAGGATTATGCTAAGAATATTATTGATAAAGAAATCAAGGTAACTGAAGTTATGAAAGAGGGAATACAAGTTGATATTAATGGCGTAACAATAGGTAAGGGTACTCAAGGTTCAGTTAAGCGACATGGTGTTACAATCAGACAACATAAAAGCGAGAAGACTAAGCGGGCAGCAGGTACACTAGCCCCAGAATGCCCTTGTAAAGTAGCATGGCAGGTGCCTCAATTCGGTCAAATGGGTTATCATAACAGAGTTGAGTTCAATAAATTAATACTAAAAATATCTGATAAAGCAGATGAAATCAATGTTAAAAGCGGTTTTAATGGTTATGGCTTAGTTAAAGGTGATTACTTAATATTAAAAGGTAGTGTTATTGGGCCAAAGAAAAGAATGATAATATTAAGGAAAGCAATTAGGGCTGATGATAAGGTGCCAAGAGTGCCACCACAAATAAAGTATATCAGCCTTGAGAGCAAGCAAGGAGGCAAGAGATGAAAGTGCACTCAATTAATGGTAAAGAATTAGGTGAATTAAAACTGCCAGAGCAATTTAATGAACCAATCAGAAAAGACCTGATTAAGAGGGCTTATAATGCGATTAGAACCCATGAAGTTCAAGCTCAAGGAGTTATGCTTGAAGCAGGTATGAGACATACAGTTGAGTTAAAGAAGCGAAGAAAGGTTTACAAAAGTGTTTATGGCCATGGCAGGAGCAGGACTCCAAGAAAAACAATGAGTGCTCGAGGCAAACAATTCTCGTTTGTTGGCGCACAAGTACCATTCGCTGTTGGCGGCCGAGTCGCTCACCCACCAAAAGCAGAGAAAGTAATAATTGAGAAAGTAAATAAGAAGGAGAACCGAAAAGCAATTAGGAGCGCGATAAGCGCTAGCAAAACAATGATTATAGAAGATAAGTTTGAGAAGATAAAGAAAACCAAAGAAGTAATTAATGCTTTGGTGATTAATGGATTAAAGATTGATGTTAACAAGCACTTAAAGAAGGGTGTGGCGCGATTAAGGGGTAGGAGTAGGAGTTACTCAAAAGGCCCATTATTAATTGTCAGTGATAAATGTGATTTAATTAAGAGCGGTAGTAATATCCCTGGTATTGAAGTAATTAAAGTCAGTGAATTAAATGTTAAGTTATTAGCGCCAGGCAGTAAGCCAGGTAGGAATACTGTTTGGAGTGAGAGCTCAATCAAAAAACTAAAAGAGACGGGGTTATTCTTATGAGTGAAGTTATTATTAGACCTGTTACTAGCGAGAAAGCAGTTAGGTTAATGGAGAGCCAAAACACTTTAACATTAATAGTTAATCAGAAAGCAAGTAAGACTTTAATTAAGAAAAAAGTAGAACAATTATTCAAAGTTAAAGTAATCAAGGTTAACACGCTTAACACAACCAAGAATGAGAAGAAAGTATATGTTAAGCTTAATTCAGAAAGCAATGCGCTTGATATTGGCGCTGAGCTAGGAGTAATATAAGATGAAAAGAGTTAGGCAGAGGCGACGGGGAAAGGGTTCACCAGTTTATCGGGCTAATAGCCATAAGTTCAAAGCAGCTGTGGCTTACAAAACATATGATGACGCTGAGAAAAACAGTATTATTAAAGGTGAAGTAATAGATTTAATGCATGACCCAGCGAGGACTGCGCCAATAATGGTAATCAAGTTTGATGAACAAACAATAGCTTTACCAGCTATAATGGGTGTTGTAAAAGGCTCAATAATCGAAGCAGGCACTAGCGCAACAATTGTTGAGGGTAATTATTTACCATTAAAGAGTATTCCTGAAGGAACATTAATTTCCAACATTGAGTTAACTCCTGGTGATGGGGGTAAAGTAGTTCGAACAGCAGGCTCAAAAGCAAAAATTGTTAATAAAGAGAAGAACAGTGTAACAATTCAATTATCATCAAAGAAGTTTAAAAAAATTAATAATAATTGCCGAGCAACTATAGGTGTTATTGCTGGTGGCAGTCATAAATTAAAACCATTAATCAAAGCAGGTAATACTTATTATAAGATGAAAGCAAAGGGCGTAAAATGGCCAATTGTTAGTGGTTCGAAGAGGAACGCTTATGAGCACCCTCATGGTGGTAAACAGCACAAGATGACAAAGAACAAGACTGTGGGTAGAAATGCTCCACCAGGAGCAAAGGTTGGCTCATTTGGTGCAAGACGAACTGGTAGGAGTAAGAGGAAATAAATCAATATGGCAAAATTCACTTATAGAGGGTTAGGGATTGAGGAATTACTTAGCATGAGCGATGCAGAAGTAATTAAGGTATTCCCTGCACGACAGAGGCGAACGCTTAGCAGAGGTCAGGTAAAAAATAATCCTGCTTTATTTAAGAAGATAAATGAAGCAATAAAACAAGTTAAGGAAGAGCAACCGCAAAAAAATGTAAAGACTCATTTAAGGAGTCTTGTTATCATGCCAAGAATGGTTGGTCTAACAATTCAAGTTCATAGTGGTAATGAATTCAAAAAAATAGTAATAAAGGAGAAGATGATTGGCCATTACATCAGTGAGTATGCTTTAACTCGCAAGATGGTTAAGCACTCAAGCCCAGGTGTAGGTGCGAGCAGGTCAAGTAAGGCAGCATCAATCAAATAAATATGACAGATTATCATAACGCGATGGCGGTTGGCAGGAACATTGAAGTTAGTAATAAACAAGCAAGGGAAGTGCTTGGCTTCATTAAGGGTATGAAAGTTGATACAGCTATCAAGCGATTGGAGCGAGTATTAATCCATGATGAAGCAGTGCCATTCAAGCGTTTTAATAGTAAAGTAGCGCACAAGAAGGGGATTGGCCCAGGTCGTTACCCTGAGAAAGCTTGCGATGCTATTATTGATATATTAAAGAGTGCTAAGAATAATGCTTTAAACAAGGGTTTACAGGAAGAAAAATTAATTATTAGCGAAGGTGTTGTTGGTATGGCGTTAAGTAAGCGTAAAAGGATAAGGCAGCGAAAAGCAAGTTATACCGGCAGTATGCGGTTAAGCAATATATTAATTAAGTTAAGTGAAAAAGAAGAGGATAAAAAAGATGATTGAGCGAAAATTTATTGAAGCTAAAGTAAATGATTATAAAATTAAGACTTATTTGAAGAAAACTCTTGATAACGCTGGTTTTAGCAAAGCAGAGATAGAGAAAACTCCGTTAGGTGTGAAAATAACTATTCACACTAGTAAGCCTGGTTTAATTGTCGGCAAGAGTGGTAGTAATATTAAAAATATCACTGAAATGCTAAGAGAACAGTTTGGTCTTGAAAACCCTCAATTAGAGATTGAGGAAATAATGGAACCTGAGTTAGACGCTCAGATTATTGCTGAACGAATAGTTTATCAATTAAAGCGTTTCGGTAAAGCTAAATTCAAAGCTATTGGTTATAAGAGTTTACAGCGAATGATAAGCGCTGGCGCAATTGGCGCTGAAGTAGTAATCGCTGGCAGGATACCAGGCAAGCGTCATAACACTTGGCGGTTCAAAGGCGGCCGGTTACCAAAGAATGGCAATATAGCTGATACTAAGGTTAGGCATGGTTTTGAGGAAATACAATGGAAGCAAGGAACAGTAGGGATTAAAGTATCATTATTAACACCAGATGTCAAAACACCTGATAGTTTCAAAATAATTAAGGAGCCGATTAAGAGTGATAATTAAAAAGAATGAGCTCAAAGATATGAGCAATGAAAAAATTAAGGAAAAAATCAATAGTTTAAGAAAAGAGTTAATGAAGGCTCGAGCTAAGAGCGCTAGTAAAGTTAACCCTGAGAATCCAGGTAAAATAAGAGCTATTAAGCGAACAATAGCTAAGATGCTCACAATAAAGAATCAGCGAGGTAATAGCAAGTAAAAATGAGTGTTTGCTCAAAATGTGGTCTACCAAAAGAATTATGCACTTGTTCCCAACTCATCTTAGAAGAGCAAGTCGCTAAAGTTGAGACCGCTAAGAGGCGTTATGGTAAGCCAGTTACTATCATTAGGGGAATTAACTTTGAGGAGTTAGGACCTGATGAGGTTAAGGATTTAATAAAAATCCTTAAGAAAAAACTTGCTTGTGGCGGAACGTATGACAAGGACAATAAATGGGTTGAACTTCAAGGCAGTCATAAAAATGAGGTTATGGAAATATTAATTGAAAAAGGGTTCAAGGTTGAAGGATATGAAAGTAAAAGAAATGATAATAATGGGGATGACGATAAAAGTGATTAGTTCGAGTAATAAAAGCCTTGATGGCTTAACTGGTCGAGTGGTTGATGAGACCAAGAATATGTTAATGATTGAAACGGATAATAAAATTAGGAAAGTATTAAAAAAGGAAGTCAAATTACAAATCAATACACAGGAAGGCGTTAAAACGCTTCAAGGCAGCGACCTGATTGGTTGTGTTAGTGAGCGTTTAAAAAAGAAGGATAAAGTGAAAAGCAGATGGTAGGAATAAAAGGTGTTGAAGCACCAAAAAAGGAATGTGAAGATATTAAGTGCCCGTTCCATGGCGAATTAAGTGTTCGCGGCAGAACGTTCATGGGTACTGTGAAGAGTGATAAAATGACTAACACTGTTAGTGTTGTATGGCAGAGGATTATTAGGATTCCAAAGTACAAGCGTTATGTTATCAAGAAAACAAGTGTTAAAGCACATAACCCTGAATGTATTAACGCTCAGTCAGGTGATAAAGTATTAATCAGTGAGTGCAGGCCATTAAGTAAGACTAAAAAATTTGTTGTATTAAAGGTGGTGAATGATTAATGTTAGGTATTAGTTCAAAAATGACGAAAAGGCTTCATACTGGCTCTGTTCTAAAAATTATTGATAATAGTGGCGCAATTAAAGCGCGGATTATAGGTATTAAGCGCTATGGTGGTGTTAAGAATAGGTATCCTCGTGGTGGGATTGCTGACATAGCTATTTGCAGTGTTATTGCAGGTAAGCCAGAGATAAAGCATACTGTAGTGCCTGTAGTAATTGTTCAACAGCGAGGCGCTTTCAGGCGACCTGATGGTACTAGAATAATATTTGAGAACAACGCTGGAGTGGTCTTAAAGGATGTTAAAGAAGCTGAACCTAAAGGTTCAATTGTTAAGGAGCCGGTTGCTAAAGAGGTTATTGAGCGGTTCATCAAGATAGGTAAGATTACGAAGGTGGTTGTATGATTATATCAAGTAAGCCTAGCAAGCAAAGAGTTTATCGCAAGACAGCGCCAGCGCACGAGCGAAGAAAGATGATGAGTTCAAGGCTTAGTGATGAATTAAGGAAGAAATATAAAAAGAAGTCAGTTCCAGTCAGGAAAGGCGATGATGTGATAATTATGCGAGGTTCATTTAAAGGAGTTAAGGGTAAAGTTGATTCTATTATCCGAAGGAATTACAGTGTATTAATTGATAATGTTTACACTGAGAAGAAGAATGGAACTAAAGTTAAGGTGCCGGTTGACGCATCAAAATTAATGATTACTGGTTTAAACAATAGTGATAAAAGGATTGGGGGCGCGAGCCAATGAGTTCTCAAAAGAGGATTAGTGCGCCAAGGACTTATATGATTAAGCGCAAGGAAGCAACTTGGGTTACTAGCACTATTCCTGGACCGCATGATAAGAATGCTTTGCCAATTAATGTTTTACTTAGAGATGTAATGTCAATTGCGGCTAACTCATCTGATGTTAAAAAATTATTAAATGAAAGTAAAATATTAGTGGATGGTAAGGCGCGCAAAGACCATAAATTCCCTGTCGGATTAATGGATATTATATCAATTCCAGCTATAAAGAAACATTTCAGGTTAGTTTATGACCATATTGGTCGGTTGAAAGCAATTCCTTCAAATGATAAAGAATCTGTTTTAAAGATTGTTAGGATTAAAAATAAGTTCCGCAAGGATAAGGATTATCAATTATCAACTAATGATGGTAGGAATTTAACAGTTAAACTAACTGTTGGTAAGGGTTACAAGACAGGTGATTCATTATTAATCAAGGTCCCGTCACAAGAGATAATTAAGCACTTACCTTTCAATAAAGGTGTAGTGGCTTATGTTATTGGTGGTAAACATGTTAGTAAGAAAGTAATGATTAAAGGATTAACTGATAATATTGTTACTTTTGATTTTAATGGTGAAGAGCACCGAACTTCAAAGAATTATTTGTTAGTTATTGGTGATAAAAAAGAGGAGTTGAAAATAAATGAGTAGTATTAATGAAATAAAGATTGAGAAATTATGCATTAACATTGGTGTTGGTGAAGCTGGTGATAAATTAAACAAGGCCAAGAAATTATTAGAACGATTAACTGGCAAGAAAGCAGTTATTACTATTGGTAAGAAGAAAATCCCAACTCTTGGCGTGAGACCTGGTTTGCCTATTGGGGTTAAAATAACTCTTCGAAAGAATGTTGATGAATTGCTTAAGCGATTAATTGAATCAAAAGAAATGATTATTAATAAGAGCTCTTTTACTTCAAGCGGTGTTAGTTTTGGGGTTGATGAATACCTTCACATCCCAGGCGTTGATTATGACCCTGAGATAGGTATCATGGGTCTTGATGTAACAGTAGTGCTTGAGAAACCAGGTTATCGGATTAAGAAGCGCTCATTCAAGACTAGTAAAGTAGGTGTTAATCAATTAATAACCGTTGAGGATAGCATTAAGTTCATGACAGAAAAATATGGAGTGATTGTTAAATGACAGCTAAAACTCACTTAAAGGCTTTTAATCAAATAAAGGATAAGAAAGTAAAGGCTGATAAATACGTTAAACATAACTTCCCAAAGAAAAGGAAGATTGGTCGTGGTTTAATTAGATGTGCGTTGTGTCTTAGGCGTGGGGCGCACAATAGTTGTTATGGTCTTCATTTATGCAGGCATTGCTTCAAAGAGAAGGCTGCTGAGTTAGGATTCAAAAAATATAGGTGATAAAAAAATGGGCGATTTAATTAGCGATGGATTAAGCGTTATAATGAACGCGGAAAGAACAAATAAGAAAGAGGTTACAATTAGGCGTTGCTCTAAATTATTAATTAATATTGTTAAGATAATGAAAGAACATGGTCTTATTGGTGATTACATAGTTGTTGATAATAATAAAGGTGGTTTGCTTACAGTTAAATTAATCAATAAGATTAATAAAGTTGGTTCAATCAGGCCTCGTTACCCTTGTAAGGTTGATGAAATTGAGGGTTATGAAAAAGTTTACTTACCAGCCAGTGGTTTTGGTATAATCATAATGTCAACTCCTAAGGGTTTGATAACTCATTATGAATCTAAGAAGAATAATACTGGAGGAACATTAATCGCTTATTGTTATTGATTATGAAAACTATTGTTGAGTTGCCAGAAAGTTTAAGTCCTCGAATGGAGGGTAGTAATATTATTGTAAAAGGACCTAAAGGAGAGGTTAGTAAGGAGTTAAAAAATCCTTTCATTAAAGTTGTTATTGAAGGTAATAATGTTATTATTGAATCATTAAAGGATAATAGGCGTGGCAAGGCTTTAATGAATACTTTTAAGGCTCATGTTAATAATCTAATTACTGGAGTAACAAAGGGTTATGAAGCAAGATTAAGGATTTGTTATGCTCACTTCCCAATCAATGTTAAGGTTGAGGGTGATAAGTTTATGATTGAGAATTTTTCTGGTGAGAAAATACCTAGGAAAGCCAGGATAATGCCTGAGTGTAAAGTTGAGATTAAAGGCAGTGATGTTATTATTACTGGTTTAAATAAAGAATTAGTTGGTCAAACAGCAGCTAATATTGAGATTGCAACCAAGATTAAGAATAAGGATTTAAGGATATTTCAGGATGGCATATGGATTATTAAAAAGCCAGGAAAGGAGTTATTATGAAATTTTTAAGACAAGAAGCTAATTACAAGAAACGTATTGCTAAGAACTGGCGTAAACCAAAAGGTCGTCATTCTAAGTTAAGGGAGAAAAGGGCTGGTTTGCATAAAATGCCTGGTATTGGTTTTGGTAAGAATAAGAAATTAAAAGTGATTACTAACTTAGTTTATAATGTTAATGAGTTAAGCGCTTTCAAGAAAGGCAGTGAAGTTACTTTCGCTGCAGGTATTGGCGCTAAGAAGAAAATTCTAATGCTTGAAGAGTGCGTTAAGAAAGGGATTATGGTTACTAATTATAAGAAGATTAATGATAAAATCAAGGGCTTGAAGGATTCTTATAAAGAGAAAACTGATGTTAAAAAGAAGGTTGTTAAGAAAAAACCAGCACCAGTAAAACCAGTTGAGGAAGAGAAAAAGAAAGTGGTTGTTAAGAAAAAAGCTGTTGTTGCTGAGAAAAAAGAATCAGTTAAGCCAGTTGAAGAGAAAAAGAAAGTGGTTGTTAAGAAAAAAGAGGCGATGAATGAATGAAGAGTTTATCAATGCAAAAGAGGTTAGCTGCTGACTTATTAAAGGTAGGCGAATCAAGGGTATTACTAGATGATTCTAAATTAACTGAGCTTGGTGAAGCAATCACTCGTGAGGATATTAAAGGGTTAATAGTTAAAGGTTATATTAGGGTCAAACCAAAGATTGGTGTTTCAAGAGGTAGGGCTAAGAAAGTTCATGAACAGAAAAAGAAGGGCCGACAGAAAGGCCCTGGTAGTCGTAAGGGGGCTAAAAAAGCCAGAACGCCTAAGAAACGAGCTTGGATTAACAAGATTAGACCTCAGAGAAAATTATTACAATCATTAAAGACAGGGGAAACAGTTGATAACAAACAGTTCAGGAAATTATATAACTTGGCTAAGGGTGGTTTTTTCAGAAGCCGAAGACACTTAAAGTTATATGTTTCAAAATTAATAGGTTTGAAGAAGAAAGGTGATGATAAATGATTAAACGAATGCCATTCAAGAGGCGCAGGGAACAAAAAACTAATTATAAAAAAAGGATTAGTTTAGTTATATCAAGGCAGCCACGGCTTGTTGTTAGAGTATCAAATAAGTACATTATTTGCCAGTTAATTAATTACAAGCTTGATGGTGATGTAACAATTGTCACTTTTAATTCAAAGAAACTTGATCAGTATGGTTTTAAGCCAGGTAAGAATTTACAATCAGCATATTTATCAGGGTTCATTATTGGTTTAATGGGCTTGAAGAAAGGGGTTAAGAAAGCTGTGCTTGATATTGGTTTAAAACAATCAATTAAGAACTCAAGGATTTATGCTTGTCTTAAAGGCGCGGTTGAGTCAGGGCTTAATGTGCCTCATGGTGAAGATATCCTACCAAGCGATGAATTATTAAAAAAGGATTCAATCAAGAAAGTGGTTGATAAAATAAAAAGTGATATTAAATGAACAATAACCGTAAAGATAAAAGGAATAATGATCGCAGGCCAAGGGAGAGACCTGTTGTTGAATGGATTCCTAAAACAAGGATAGGCCATCAAATTAAAGACGGTGAGATTAAGGATATTAATGAATTACTTGATAATGGTATTAAAATAAAAGAGGAAGGAATTGTTGATACTTTACTTCCTGAGTTAGAAACTGAATTAATATTAATTGGTTCAGGTAAAGGTAAATTTGGTCGTGGTCAGCGCCGAGCGTTCAGGCAGACTCAGCGAAAAACTGAGGATGGCAGTAAGATGACTTTCTCGTCAATGGCTATTGTTGGCAACAAGAAAGGTTTTGTTGGTGTTGGCAGTGGTCGAAGCGGTGAGACAGTGCCTGCCAGAGAGAAAGCTTTCAAAAACGCTAAGAAGAATGTTATTAGGATTAAGCTTGGTTGTGGTAGTTGGGAGTGCGGTTGCGGTGGTGAGCATAGCATTCCATTCGCGGTTGAAGGTAAGTGTGGTAGCACGAGGATTAAGTTATTGCCAGCCCCAAAAGGTGTTGGTTTATGTATTCACAGTGAGTGCCAGAAGGTCTTACAGTTAGCAGGCATCAAAGATGTTTGGAGTCGGACTAAGGGCAGTACAAGTACTACTTTTAACTTAATTACTGCTTTAATGGATGCGCTTAATAAATTAACAACTGTTAAGGTGAATAATAAATGATAATAGCTGTTATTAGGGTTAAGGGTGGTTTTAAAATTAAATCACAATTCAAAAGGACAATGGAATTATTACGATTAAATGATAATAATCATTGTGTTTTATTACAGGATAATGATGTTAATAAAGGAATGATAAATAAGGCGCGTAGTTTAATTACTTGGGGTGAGCTTGATGAAGCAACTCTTAAGTTATTAATAACTAAGCGCGGCAGGTTAGATGGTAATAAGCATGTGACTTTAAGTGAAAAAGAATTAAACACTTTAGTTAAGGATTTAATGGCAGGTAAGAAAAGCCTTATTGATGCGGGCATTAAGCCAGTATTTAGGTTATCACCACCAAAGAAAGGTTGGGACCATGGGACTATTAAATTAGAGTATCCGCGTGGCGCTCTTGGCCCAAGAGGCAAGGAAATCAATATTATATTGAAGCGAATGATTTAAAAAGCACTACTAATAAAATTCTCTTAATGGAAGATTTATTTGACAGTATTTGTGATATGACCTATCTTTGTCTTAGCATTGATAATCCTAACGAAAAAGATGAATTATTCGTTAATAACACAAAAATAATTATTGACCGCTCAGTGATTAATTACGCTAATGAGATTATTGATGCGTTGCATGATGAGTGCTCCCCTGTTGAGGCTTTAAAATATTATTTCAAAAAAATGGGTGTTAGTGATATTTACTTAAAAGAATCAATTGATGATGTGGACCCAATAATATCATTAATTTACACTGCAGTGCCAGCTCACTTAACTAATATGAGAAATGATAGTTATGCAATTTTAAAGAAAAACCTTAATTTGGAGGATACTTATCGTAACAAATCCTTTGACCTCGCAACTAGTTATATTTTTATTAAAGTGTTCTGCGAGCAATTCTGTCCTTGTAATAATACTATTTTCAGTGAGTATTTAGATGGGATAATTAAAAGTTTATTAAAATGATAAGTTTTAAAAAGCCTTCCCAGTTCTATTTTTTCTAATGATTAGGAAGCCAAAAAAGAGTCGAAAGAAGCTGGGTTATGAAATGCACTCAGGTCTTAGGCGTAGGGGTGCAGGTAACCGTGGTGGCAAGGGCCGGGCTGGTTTAGGCAAGAAGGGTGCTCAGCGAAAAACTTTAATGTATGCTCAGGGTGAGCAGCTAGGTCAGCGAGGGTTCAAGAATCCTAATAAAACAAAGGTTAAACCAATTAATCTTAGTGAATTAATGAAACAAGTTAAGAATGGCAGTGTTAATGCTACCAAGCTTGGTTATGGTAAAGTTCTTGGTAGGGGCGAAGCAATCAAAGGGGTAACAGTTAAGGCTAAGTACTTCACGCAAAAAGCTAAAGCTAAGATAGAGAAAGCTAACGGTAAAGCAATTAGTGATGAAAATTGAATTTCAAGAAATTATTGGATAATCTACCTGAAGTCAGTCAACCAACTAAAAAACTTGATTTTAAGGAGAAAATAAAGTGGACAGGGATTTCATTAGTTATCTACTTTTTATTATCATTAATTCCTTTGTATGGGCTTGACCCTAATTATCAAAGTAAGTTTGAAGTATTATCTGTTTTATTGGCAGCTAATTTTGGTAGCATTATCAGTCTTGGTATTGGCCCAATAGTCACGGCTAGTATTATCTTACAATTATTGGTTGGGGCAGAAGTAATTAAAATTGATACTAACACTCATGAAGGAAGGCAGACTTTTCAAGGCACGCAGAAATTATTCTCAATAGTATTTATCATATTCCAGAATTTATTATACGCTATTAGTGGCGCGTTACCAGCTGCAGGTGGTCTGCCAATTAATATTGCAATGATAGTAATCCAATTAGTTATTGGTAGTTTCCTAATAATGTTCCTTGATGAGGTTGTTAGTAAGTGGGGTATTGGTAGTGGTATTTCATTATTCATTGCTGCAGGTGTTAGTAGGGAAATATTTGTTAACGCCCTTAACCCATTGCCTGACCCAAGCAACCCGTTGTTAGCTATTGGTAATATCCCTAAAGCAATCACGTTAATCATTCAAGGATTGCCTGGCGAAGCTTTTTGGCCGATATTCATTGTAGCAGTGACCGCGTTAGTGTTCATTATCAGCACTTACTTGCAGAGTATTAGGGTTGAGATACCATTAAGTTTTGGTAGGTTCAGGGGTTTTAGTTATCGTTATCCATTAAAGTTTGTTTACACAAGTAATATGCCAGTAATATTTGCTGCCACATTAATTGCCACAATGCAGTTTTGGGGTTTAACAATGTATAACATGGGTTTACCATTATTAGGTACTTATGAAAAAGTCACTTACGGCACGCAAACGCAGGATGTTCCAGCGAGCGGTTTGGTTTATTATCTTAACCCACCAACCATTAGGCAGATAGTAACTCAGGGTTTAACTAGTGATTTTGGTTTATCAATCCTCATTTATAGTTTATTCATGATAGTTGGTGCAGTACTATTCAGTTTATTATGGATTAATATTGGTGGTCAAGGCGCTGATAATGTGGCTGACCAGATTCTTAATTCAGGGTTAAATATTCCTGGTTTCAGGCGTGATAAGCGGATACTAACAAAAGTGTTGGATAGGTATATCAAGCCATTAACAATTCTAGGTGGCGCTAGTGTTGGCGCGGTCGCAGTAGTGGCTGATTTGTTTGGCGCGCTAAGCAGGGGTACTGGTATATTATTAACTGTTATGATTATATTCCAGTTCTACGAGCAAATCAAACGCGACCACTACAATGAATTACCATTATGGTTGAAGAATTTAATGAAAAAGAATTAATACAAAACCTTTTTAAAACCACCTTTTTTATCTTTTAATTAATATGACAGCTCCGACTTGGGTTTTACCAGCAGTTATTGGAATAACATTCCTGCTTAGTCTTGGCATCCAGTTAATTAATTTCAAGATGACTGACCAGAAACTGGTTAATAAGAAGAAGCGGGAGATGAAGGAGTTGCAAAAGAGTATTAATGTTAATAGCACTCAGCAAGAGCTTAAGGTAGCTCAGGATAAACTAATGGCTGTTAACAGTGAATTAATGAAGTTAACAATGAAACCAACAATGTATACTTTTGTGCCATTACTATTGGCTTTCTGGGCTCTGGGTGGTTTCTTTAGCCCTTTTGGTGATTTAATACAATTACCAATCAACTTGCCATTATTTGGGACTGCTATTAGTTGGTTTGGGGTTTATTTTATATTCAGCTTTGTTTTCAGCTTAACACTGAAACCATTAATCACTAAGGTTAGCGAGCGATTTAATAAGGAAGGTGAGGAGGTAAAATGACTTCTTTAAAATCAAAAAGCAAGCGAATTGTTAGCAGACGATTGCCTGGGGGCAAGACTGTACAGCACCGCGAGAGTAAGATGAAAGGCAAAGCTACTTGCGCTAAGTGTGGAGCAGAATTGCATGGCATCCCAAGGAATGTTAGTAAATCATGTAAAAGTGAGAAAACAGTTAACAGACCTTTTGGCGGTCACTACTGCAGCAAGTGCATGCGTGAAAAGATTACTGAGATAAGCGTTGATGAATAAAATAATCCAATGCCCTAATTGTGGTTGGATTCAATTAACAATGGCTGTTAAGACACTCAAGTGCCGTAAGTGCGGTAAGAGTAAGGAACTAAAACACGTTAAGATAATTAAAGTAATTAATGACCCTGTGGCTGCCCGAGTATTAATTGAGCGTTTGCGCCAAGAATAGTTAAGCTTTAATAATCAAAAATACAACTTAATTAAGAATGATTTTAAAAGAATTGTTAGTTGAGTATGAAAGGATTAAGAGTAATATCAAACAAAACCCTATTCTTAATGAGATTAATGGTTTATCAAAGCTCTTGGAGAAAAATACTATTAGCGTATGTGATGACAAAATGAGTTTTCAGTTTGAGGATCAAGGCGCAATTAGTTATGAAAACTTAACTAAAGCTAATCATAATATTGTTCTTAAAAAATACTTATTAGTTATTGATAAAGAATTAAGAATCATAAAAGAACAGGAAGAGGCTGTTTATTTAAAGTTTGAAGAATCGTTTAATAAAATAAAGGATTCATTAACTAATACATTATTAACCACTAATTGGACAAAAGAGTCAGTGATTAATGAATACAAAAAGAATTTTGGTGGGTATGCTGATTTTATGATTAATGGTTTATTAACTGATAAAATGATTAATAACTTAAAGAATAATAAGTCAATCTTTGATTTCAGCGAGCCTTATCAAAATAATAAGCGCCCAACAACTCCAATTAATAATACTGGTCTTTTAATGTATAAGATTCTGAAATCTAAAACAAAAAGCATTATTAATTCATTAGAAAAACAAAAAGTAATGATTAATGATTCTGGCTTTAATGAAAGCATTGAATTACCAACAAGTGCTAAGTGCAACTTATGCCTTAAAGACTTAATCTCAGAAGTCGCTGTAATAACTTGTGATGACTGCCATTGTTATTATCATCTGGGTTGTATTAATGGGATTGCAGAACAAAAAGGCAAGTATATTTTTTGGAAGCAGGAGCATGAAGAAGTTGAGATAAAGTGCTGGCGTAATACTATGAATTTAAAAGAAATCGTTGACAAGGAATTATATGAAGTATTTAGTTTAAAAAAATCATCTCATTAGCAGTCTTAAGCCGGTCAAGCGAGCCAACATCAACCCAATCATTAATTGGCACCACGCTAAAACATAAACCCTTATTAATTAACAGCATTATCGCGTCAGTCAACTCATACTCACCGCGCGGGCTTAATGGTATTTGGCGACAAGCCTCAAACACTTCAGGCGGCAATAAGTAAATGCCTGCGTTAATCAAATTATTAGGTGGGTTAGGTACTTTCTCAAGAATATTAATTAACATATCATCTTTAGTCTCAAGCACTCCATAATCACTTGGGTTACTAACCACTTTACCAACCATGACCCCGTCAGCGCGTTGGCTAAGCACTTTATAATAAATACTTGAATTAAAGAATAAATCACCATAAACTAATAAGAAAGGATTACTAACCATTGGTTCAGCGCATAATAAAGCGTGAGCAGTGCCTTTATAACCATCTTGAAAAACGTAATCAATTTTTAAGCCTTCAAACTCGTTCCCGAAATAATTAATAATCTTATCCTTCAAGTAACCAACCACTAGGACTACTGACTCAACATGAGACTTGAGCCCGCGCAAGACATGGCATAATAATGGCTCACCCTTCACTGGCACCATCATCTTAGGCAAATCATTAGTTAAAGGTCTTAATCGCTTGCCAACCCCACCGGCAAGGACAACTGCTTTCACGCTAACCACCCCACTAATTCCTTAACATCATCAATGCCTTCTAATTGAATCCTAATTAATTGCTCAGTCCCGCTAGGCCTAATTAAGGCAACGCTGTTCTTAAAAATAAATTTTAAGCCATCAACATCAGAGATAAACTTATCATTCACTCGCATAAGAACGTTCTTCATGAATAATTTTTTATCATTAACCATTAAATCATTTCGCTTAATTAAGACTGGTGGTAATTCAGCTAATCGATTACTCAAACTCTTATTAACAATTAATCCAGCGATTAATAAAGCAAATAATGAACCACTGCTAGTCAAACAAAAGACAGGGTCAATGTAATGACCGCTTGGCTCAACCCCAAGGCAAGCGCCATGCGCAATAATCTTTTCAGCCACGAACGGGTCGCCCACGCGGGAGAAAATTACTTTTGCTAGCTTAGTTAATAATTGTGAAGTATCAATACTAGCCACGACCTCGCCTTTGAATAATTCAGTAAGCATACAAGCAATTAACGAGCCGTGAACTAAACCATTTTTGTTAACCACGACCACGCGGTCACCATCAAAGTCATGAACTAACACTAAGTCATAATCAACTGCTTTTGCTTTCAATTCATTAATGCCACCATTACAAGGGTCAGACCCGTTAGTGTTAACAACGTCCACTTCAGCCCCTAACATAGTTAATAATATTGGGCTGATACTGCAACCATTTTTTAAGTCAACCAATACTTTAAGCCCTTTAAGTCCTTGTTTGAACAATGATTGATAACGATTAATCACTTTATCACAATAACACTTAAAGAAATCATTACTTGAGACCACGCCTTCAAATAATAATTTAACTGGTTTTAATCCCTTCAAACCTTTAACCATACTGCTCGTGAACGGCGCGCCCCGCTCGTCATGAAACTTAACCCCATCACAATCATCAGCTAAGTGTGATGCAGTAAACATTACTGAGGGTAGGTTATAATAAGCGCCAGCAACACTGCACATATCAGTTGGGCCTGAACCACAATTAATCACGTTAAAACCAGCTTGAGAAACTGCTTGTGAAAAAACGCTTGCTAAATGTTTACTTGATTCTTTAGTATCACTCATCACAACAACCGAACCGTACTGACCTGCAAAGCAAGCGCCTAGATTATTCACGAACTCATCATTGAGTTCGCCGCGAATATCATATTCTTTAAAAACGTCAGCCACGAACAACACCCCCTTTCTCAACAACACTGCCAGGCATAAGACAAGCATTAATCATTGTTTCCCCTGAGAGGGGGCACATCCCCCTCTCTAAGGGATTACTCACCCCCTGTTTAACAACACCCCCTTTCTCAACAACACTGCCAGGCATAAGACAGGCATTAATCATTGTTTTAGCGTCATCACCAATTAAAGCCCCAAACTTGCGGGTTGGTGATAAACCAAAGCCCTTAACCTTAACTGATTGATTGTCAAAACGCAAGTTAGCTATGATGAAGCCAGCCGCAATATTAACTCGATTGCCAATAATTGAGTCACCAATATAAGAGTGATGATGAGCTTTAACTTTAGTTAGTAATATTGAGTCCTTGACTTCACAACGCCTTAATTCTGACCCAGAACCAACAATAACATCACCTCTAATGAATGCATGAGGCCCGAGCGATGAATTATCATCAAGTAATAAACGACCTTCAATATAAGAGAATGGTTTGATTACTGCGCCAACCCCTAAGTAAACAACTCCTTTAATAAATGAATTATTAATTAATTCACCATCACTGCGAATTATTTTATAACCAACCGGTGCTTTATCAAAGAATTCATGAAGTTTTGATTGGAAAAAGAGTGGCTCTTGAACTAGTTCAGGAAACTTAAAACCAGCCAAATCAAACAATTCCATTATAATAATATTATTAACAATCATATTTATTAACCTCTCCTAAAAAAAGATTAATACCATTAGGAAGCAATTAACAAAAAAGTATTTAAAGACATTCCATAACTATTACGAAAAGTTTTATAAAGGTTGGTTGTTATTTTATTTATCTAATGAAATACTTGCTCAAAAAAGACAATGGTTTCTTCGTCAAAAAATTCAAAGAATTAAAACCAAGAGACTTGAAAGGCTTGACAAGTGATTTAAGATTAAAGATTCTCAGGGAATTAAGAGAGAACCCAACTTACCCTAACCAACTAGCTAAGAAACTAAAACTGCACGAACAAAAAATCTATTACCACATCAATGAATTAAAAAAAGCAGGAATAATCAGTGTTGTTAAAACCGAAGAAATTAAAGGATCAGTGGCTAATTATTACGGGGTTAAAGCAGATGCTTTCGGCATCGAATTAACAGGTAATTACGAGCGAATAAAACTAAAAGACAGGACGCCAGAATCAATCAGTAAGTTCTTTAAAGAATTCAAAAAAGAAGGTAAATTTAACGGTTTAATAATTGTTGGCAGTCCACTACCACATGGTTCGTTCAAAGCAGTAGCGCGCGATGGCCATTACGCAGCCCAACTAGGCTTATTTCTCGGCAACTTCATTAACATCGGTAAATCATTCAACGTTTACTTAGACACTGACGCTATTAATGAAAAAAAATTAGATGAGAACCTAATACTAATCGGCGGCCCAGGAACCAACCTTGTGACTGCCCAAATCAACGAATACTTACCAATTAATTTCAACGAGAATAATTATTGGACTAGCATTAAAACAAAGAATAATGAATACAACGATGATACTTGCGCTATAATCGCTAAGATAAAAAATCCTTTCAATAAAGATAAAGTGATAATAATCATTGCAGGACTAAGAGTTGTTGGCACCAAAGCAGGTGTAATAGCAATCACTAATAATTATGATGAGTTACTGAAAGGTTATGATAATGGTGATTTAATTAAAGTAATCAAAGGGTTTGATTTTGACGGCGACGGCAAAGTAGACGGGGTGGAAATACTAGAATGAACATAGTAATCGGGTTATACGGCATGATGTATTCCCAAACCGCAGGGGGGACACCCCCCTTCAGTTCTAGGCAACTCCTGATTCCCCCCGAAAAGGAGGCAAATCAATGAACATAGTAATCGGGTTATACGGCATGATGTGTTCTGGTAAGGACACTGTGGCTGATTACTTAGTTGAGAAAGGTTACCGTAAGATAAGCATTAGCGAGGACATACTAAAACCAGTGCTAAGAACAATGAAATTAAAACCTGACCGAATGAATTACATCAAACTAGGCAAGTCACTCAAGAACTTCCGCGAGGACACCCTAGCATTCCTAGTGCATGGGTTAATCAACAAAGGCAGTGACTTAAAATACGTCATCCCTAACATAATGACATTCAAAGAAGCTGAGTTCTTCAAAGAACAAAAAGACATTAAGTTTATACTAATAAAAATAATCACTGACCAAATAACTCGCTATGAACGAAACCTAAAGCGGGGCAGTGAAAAAGATGTTCATGAATTAATCAAATTCAAAAACCTTGATGTTAGTAACCTAACTAGAACAGGATTAAAAGAATTAATGCACGCAGGGCTTGAGGATAACACAATATATAATAACACCACAATAGAAGAATTAAAGAATAAAATTGATAAAATAATGATGGAGTTAGATTAAAATGCAAACAATATACAAAGACTTGAAAAAAGGTTTAATTAAACTTAGAATAAATGATAATGAAGACTTATGGACTATTAGAAAAATAATAAACCCAGGAGATTTAATTAGCGGTGAGACCACCCGAGTCATCAAGAAAGAGGATCGGGAAGGCAAGCGCAAAAATGTATTCATTAAATTAAAAGCTGAGAAAGTGGAGTTAATGGACTCAGCGTTCGTGCTAAAAGTGCTTGGCCCAATAATAGAAGGCCCAATTGATGTGCCAGCTGCGAGTTATCACTCATTCAATTTATCACCAGGCGACGTGATAATAATTGAGAAGAATTGGGGGACATATGAATTAAACGAGTTAAAGAAAAGTGAGCGCAAGAGCACGCGGTTACTTGCAGTAATCATTGACTCCCATGAATCAACCCACGCGTTAATCACTAATGAGGTTAAAGAATTATTTAATCACTCAGCGCGATTGCCTAGAAAAGAAATGCCTGATTATGATAAAAAAGTAACTGATTTTTACAAGGAAACTATTAAGCAAACAATTGAATCATTCAATAATCATCAAGCTGAGCGAGTAATAATCGCTGGTCCAGGGTTCGCACCTGAAGAATTATTCAAACTAATAAAAGATAAACTGCCAGCCTCAAAAGCGCATTGCAATAACACAGGGATGGCAGGGGTTAAGGAATTGATTAATCAAGGCATAATAAAAGAGATAGTTAAGGAAAGTGAGATTAGTGAAGAAACAATGATTGTTGAAGCGTTCTTCAAACAAGTAGGTAAAGGCAAGAAAGTTGCTTATGGCATGGAAAATGTAGGAAAAGCAGTTAATAACAGAGCGATTGAGACATTAATAATCAGTGAAGGACTGATAATTGACTCACGAGAAAGAAAAACATTTAAAGAAATAGAGCAGATTATTAATACTGCAGATGAAAACAAGTCAATAATTGAGTTTGTAGGAACAAAACATGACGCTGGGAAAAGGTTTTATAAATTCGGCGGCATAGGAGCAATATTAAGGTTTGAATTATGAAAAGAGTTTTATTAGCAACAGGGAATAAGTTCAAGTTAGCGCAGATGCAATACGTATCTGATTACTATAAGATGAAGATAAGGGTAATTCCTGCTAGAGACATCTTTGGCGCTTTATCAAAGTTTGATAAGATGGGTCGGTCACCAGAAGAAGTAGCGCTTAGGGGTGCGCAAATAATTTTTGGCAAAATAAAGCGACCAATAGTCACTGAAGAAACATTCCTTGAAGTTGAATCATTAAAAAAATTCCCTGGCATAAAAACAATCCCATTCGTTAAGACCAAAGGCAGGAAAGCATTGCTTGCCATGATGGCTGGTGAGGATAATAGGCGCGCAATAATGAAAAGTGCTACTGTGTTCATTAACGAGAAAGGTGAGGAACAAGTATTCTCCTTTGAATTACCAGGCACTATTGCTGAAGAAGAGCGGTGGGCTAAAGGTCCTTTATGGGTTAGCCCGCAGGAAAAAGATTGGGGCGGTTGGTTTAACGCTATTTTCATCCCTGAAGGTAGCAAGAAAACACTTGCTGAGATGACTGCCGAGCAATTAATCCAATACGGTTACCGCGAGCAGACTTTTAAGAAAGCGCTTGAAATAATTAACCAAGAACCAGAACCAGAAATATGAAATCAGGGATTATTGAACAATTAATTGGTACTAATGATTTACTAAAAATTATTTGCACTGACAAGTATTACGCGCAAAAAAATAACAATTTTATTAATTATGATGAATCACCTGAAGCAAGCGAAACAATGAATGGTATAATAACATTAAATAATGAGAAGATTGGTGATTTTTACGAACTAAAAATCAATCATTTTTATTACAAAGAACCAACAGCTACTATTAACTCAATCTCTCTAAGCATAACCAATCAAGGCATTGGCACTAAAGTAATGAAATTACTAACTGATTACTCGCGCAGTAGGGGTATGAAACAAATAGTGCTTGAAGAAGTCATTAATGTTGAATTAATGGAGCATATTGGTAATAAATTAAGTTTAAAACAGGAAACAGAAGGGGATTACTTAATCTGGCAACTCTAAATGCTTCTAAAATATTTATTAAGGAATGATACAAACGCCACATTATTATTAAAACCATTTTCAGGGGTTAAGCCTGCTTTTTTGTAAACAATTAATTCCTCATCAAATAATTCAAGAATACTAACAGGGTCTTTTGACTGCTCAGGCAGTGAGTTAAACTCATCAGTGTACTCAAGAACAAATTTAGTGTATAAGCCAATCAGGTTAATAACTTCTGATTGATTAAAATTCTGCCAAGACATTGGGTTAAGCACTCTTCTTAATTAATTGCCTGACTTTATTAGGGTCAGCTTGTCCTTTGGTCTCGCGGATGACCTGACCAATTAAGTAATTAATTGACTTGTCATTAATTTCAATTGGATTAGCTTTCAATACTTTCTTGATTATTTTAACTAACTCATCATCACTCTTCAAACCAAGACCTTTCTTGCTAACAATCAATTTTGGACTAACACCAGTGCTCACGAATTCCTTAATTAACTCCTTGCCTAATCGCTCAGTAATAACATCATCATCCATTAATTGTATTAATTCCATAAAATTACTTGGGGTTACTTTTGATGTGCGAATAGTTTGCTTATTATAATTAAGACATTTAAGCAATTGAGTGTCAATCCACGAAGCGACTCGACTAGGTTTCTTATAACCCTTAACGCAGGCTTCATAAAAATCAGCTAAGGCTTTATCACCAACAATCGTGCGCGCCTGCTCTTCATTCATACTATAATCCTTAACAAAGCGTTTAATACGACCCTCGGGTAACTCAGGCAATAAATCTCTAACTTCTTTAACTCGCTTGTCATCAACAATAAGCCAAGGTAAGTCAGGGTCAACAATGTAACCATAATCCATCTCAGTTTCTTTAGACCTGAGCGCATGAGTAGTTGTGCTAATAGGGTCAAATTGTCTTGTCTCGCGGGTAATCTTATGACCACGGCGAACCATGTTACGCTGTCGCACAAGCTCATAGCGCAACGCTAGCTCAACATTCCTAATACCTGAGACGTTCTTAACCTCAACGCGTTCACCACCCTTAATGCTAATGTTAGCGTCACTCTTAATCGTATAATCGCCTGACTCAAACACACCCAAATGCTCAAGAATACTAATAAGAACGTTAAGGTAATCACGCGCTTCTTCAGGACTCTTCATATCAGGTTCAGTAACAATCTCAACCAAAGGGATGCCGCTTCGATTATAATCAACCATTACATGGTCAGAAGTAGTAATACTGCCACCAACATGAACTAATCGCGCAGGGTCCTCTTCCATATGAATCCGCGTAATACGAATCTTACCTAACTTACCCTCAAAACCAATTGGGGTATCATACTGGGTGACTTGATAATTCTTACCCATATCAGGGTAGAAATAACTCTTCCTATCCCAAGTCATCCGTTTATTAATCTTACAACCAAGGGCAAGCGCAATACTTAATGCTTTATTAACAACTGCCTCGTTCAATCGTGGCTTAGAGCCAGGCGCGCCAATACAAGTCTCACAAGTCCTAGTATTAGGCACATCATTGCCTTTAGTTGGGCATGAACAAAACATTTTACTATTAGTATTCAATTGAACGTGAGTCTCAAGTCCAATAATAACATCATCATCAGTCATTGTAACGCTACCCCCAAATCAAGTATTTTTTTCTCATTCAAATAATCACCAATTAACTGCAAACCAACCGGCAAGTTATTGACAACACCGCAAGGAGTTGATAGATGAGGCACGCCAGCCAAGTTAGGAGCACAAGTAAGCACATCCATTTTATAATTCTCCAACGGCGTTAACTTGCTCACCTCATCAAAGCGCGGCGCGACAACAGGCATTGAAGGTGAAGCCAATGCGTCAACACCCTTCAAAGCCTGCTTGAAATCATTAATAATAAGGGTTCGTACTTTCATTGCCTGCAAGTAATATTGGCTTCGGTAACCGCTCATCCGCGCGTAAGTACCAAGAATAATACGACGCTTAGCTTCAGGCCCAAAACCAAGAGCCCTAACCTTTGAGAAGTACTCATTAAAACCCATTTTATCAAGCGGCAACTCAAGCCCATAACGCATGCCGCATAATTTTGATAAATTAGTTGAGACTTCACTCATCACAGCCACATAATAAGCAGGTAAAGCGTGTTTAGTCATCTTAAGATTAACTTTCTTAATAGTAACCCCTTTAGACTCAAGTTTTTTGATTGACTTCCAAACCAAATCACTAACACCTTCATCAATACCCTCACCAAAATACTCAGCAGGCACGCCAATAGTCATGCCTTTAACAGGGTCACGCTTAATGTAATCAGGCACTATTTCAGGTCGCGAGGTCTGATCATAAGAGTCCTGACCAGCAATAACATTCATCATCAAAGCAATATCATCAAGATGCCTTGACATCATACCAATCTTGTCCAGACTGCTCGCATAATCAAGCAGGCCATAACGACTCACGCGACCATAAGTCGGAGTCAAGCCATGAACACCGCAGAAAGCTGCAGGGTCAGTGATACTACCACCAGTACTCTCAGCAATAGCAATATGGCAAGTGTCAAGCGCCCGCGTGACAACAGCGGCCCCACCACTAGAGCCGCCAGCCACACGATTAATATCAACAGGGTTCTTTGGCACTTTAAAAGCGCAATTAGTACTAAAACCACCTAACCCAAACTCATCCATACAAGTCTTACCAATAATAACCCCTCCTTCAGCTTTAATTCGCTGGATGACTGTTGCGTCAAACGTTGGCTTATAATCAGCAAGCATGCGCGACCCACCAGTCGTGCGAATACCCTTAGTGCAAAGAGCATCCTTAACAGAAACAGGCACGCCATACAAACAACCCTTAGGCAAACCCTCTAACTGCTTGAACGCTTCTTCTTCACAAAGAGTGATGAAACAATCATATTTTGAGTCAATAGCACGCAAATCCTTGAACAAGTCAGTATAAAACTTATCAAGGTTGATTCGACCTGATTTAGCGTCCTTAACAAAATCAACCGCTTTCAAACTGACCTAGGTCCCTTAAAGAAACCATCCTCCTTATGACTAGTATTACTTAATGATTCCTCTTGAGACAAGCAAACGCCAACCTTATCCTCGCGAAAAACGTTCTGGGTTAATAACGGATGAAAAGATGGTTTAACCCCTTTAGTATCAACCTTGCTAAGCTCATCAAACCAGACAATAATATCATCCGCTTGCTTAGTAAAAGCCTTAACTTCTGCATCAGTCAAGTCTAAGCGGGCAATACTAGCGACGTGTCGTAATTCACTCTCGGTAAGACTCATATTAAGAAAAGTTACTAAGGAGTCTTTTATAAATTTTAGTAAGACACTTATTCTAGCGCATACTCATCTGGCTTGAACGATTCACCATGACCAGGCAGGATAATCTCAGCATCAAGCCCTAACAACAGTATTATTGCAATATCAACAAAATCAGGAATTGATTCAGGCAAATCAGTCCGACCAGGCCCTTCTTTAAAAATAGTATCACCAGAGAATAAAACGCGCTTAGCTTCATCCCAAAAAGCCACACAACCTTTAGTATGTGCAGGAACATCAATGACATTAAATGTGTAAGAACCAGTCTCAATTTTAGTCTTACCTTCATATAAAGCCCTAAACCTATCATCAATAATGAAACCCTGCGCTTCAAACAATGACAAATCCTTAATACTAAGGTAAACAATACATGACTGGTTGCGCTCCATAATAGCTTTAAGAGCAGATAAATGGTCAGAGTGACCATGAGTGATTAATACAATATCAACCTTACCATCATAATCAAAGCCAGCGTCAACCAATACCTTAACTTTATCATCAATCAAATAAGTATTACAAGTCCCTTCAAACAACTTGATTTTCTCAGGCAAATCCATTAAATTAAATTAGTAATGAATATCTTTTAAACCTTATGGAAAAACCATAAGTCAACCCGCTGAACACCCTTAAGTTTTGACTGGTGAGCGTACTCCTTAGGCAGGGGGAACTCGCGCGACGAGATAAGAATCGGATTAAAACCATTTTCTAACGCGAACTGCTTAACCCAATCACGTGTCTGGCTATTATGAATTGAGTACACTTGACTGCAAAGCGAGAAAGCTTTCTTCAGGAAAACGCGGTCATTCTTACCCCCTTGAACCATGAACGGAGGATTCATTATAACAGTATCACAATAACCAGTAACAGAATCAACATCCTGCTCAAAAATAATAATGTTAACACCTAGCAACTGAGCATTAATAATAGCCACTTTAATAGCGTCGCCATCAAACTCAAAACCAGTCACATCACCATCAAGCAATGAAGCGCCAATGGATAACATGCCTGTGCCAGCGCCAAGGTCAAAAACAATTTTACCACTAATATCATCATTCATGTAAGCAGTCCATAATAATTCAGCCGCAATAACAGGTGGAGTCAAGTATTGGCGCAAGCGCAACTTAGGCTTAACAAAGCTTTTAACAGTGCTAAGGGTTTTTGATAAACGAGACTTAGAACTAATCACTCAAACCAGCCTCAATAATAAGTCATTAATCCTAGAACCAATAGCCCTGCCACGAGCCTTAATCATCACAAGGCCCATGTATTGCTTAACACTTAAGTTAGGGTGAGACTTAATGATTGCATTAACAATCTTTCTTAACTCAGCATTACTTAATTGACGGTAAGAACCAATAATATCACTAACATTAAGACCTGATTTACATAAGTCGCGCAACACCAAAGGTGCTGACTCAATAATCAACGAGCTATCATTAATAGCTGATAATAAATCAATGAATTTAACATCATCAAGAACACTAACATCAAAACCGAAACGCTTCTTAACATCCTTAGGTATATTAACTAATAATCGAGCAATTAATAACGGCTTGATTTTCTTAAAACGATTAACAAGCGACCGAAACAAAACAAGACGAGGGCTAAGCACTAACTCATTAACTAATTCATCAGTTAAACCATAAGAGCTAAGCTCCTTAACGCGCTTAGCCTTAGACTCAATAACAGGCGAGTTCTTCAAAGGAGTGATTAATGGGACATCAGTCTCAGGGTACATTCGCTCACCACCAGGCAATGGCCGAGCGTAAACACTAACACCATCAGGGCCAGCCACCCGAGTCTCCTCAGGCACATAATCATTCAACAAGTAAACACGGTCAGCCACAGCCTTAATTGAACGCTCAACCTCAAGCCCATCACCAGCAATCACTAATAATAAATCATTATTATTAAGCCCAAGCTCGTTACGAGCTAATATGAATTCATCAACTAAACCATATTTAGATAAGTCTTCATCAGAGTGAATCAAACCCTTAACCCCGTAAGCGCGGGCGTAATCAGCCACTTCACTGCCTAAAGTTTTTAACTCATTAAGTTTTCGCTTGAACAAACCATTAAAACTAGGTAACACTAAGCCAAGAATTAATTTCTTGCCCTTAAAAAATTTTGATTGACCAAATAATTCAGTAACATTAACAGTTCTTAATTTATAACCAGTTAATTCCTGTTTAAGAGCAATAAGTGACTCCTGACGCTTAACTTCTAAATCAACTAATTGTTTTAGGTTCTTAATATCCTGAAAACCCTTAATCTCAACACGAGCACCGCCATCAACACTAACATTAACATCCTGACGAATAGTGCCAATGCCCCGCTGAGCGTGACCAGTTAACCGCAATAACTCGCCAATAGCTAGCGCAGTCTCATAAGCTTGCTGAGGACTAGTAATATCAGGGTGAGTGCCAACCTCAATCAATGGCACGCCAAGACCGCTTAAATCATAAGTTGTGCCGCCAACCCGCCGTTCAATAATACGTGCTGACTCCTCCTCTAACTCCAAGTCCTTAACTCGAACAGGTCCTTCGCTAGTATTAATCACTGATTGCTCAGTGCCCAAACCAACAACCATTGTTCGCTGAAAACCACCAGTATTACTGCCATCAATAACAGTCTTACGCATCACGTGCAGTTCATCAGGCACGAACATCTTTAGGTGGCGAGCAACGCTAAGCGCGACGCTCAAAGCGTCTTGATTAACATTAATAGGTGGCTCACTATCTGTTTCAATTAAACAAGATGTATTAGCATAAGATTCGTAAATGAATTTATTAGACCGCAAAGCCTCAAAACTAACTGCGCGGTCAACCTCACCAGTCTCACCAGCCACAACTTGCAAGTAGCGATTAACCCGTTGACCAGCCTCACCTTTACTGCCAGTCGCATCACAATCACAGAATAGTTTATGACTGCAAATACGCTGATGAATCTCAATACCGCATTTCATAGATAAATAATAAAGGCAGTTAATTAATAAATCTAATGATGGAATTAATTAGAAGAATAATCAGCAATAACATTAATTACAAAAGCCCCAAAAATAATGGTTGGTCATTAGCTGACATGCACACTCACCCAGATTACTGGAGCAGTAAAGAAATGAATGGTTATGGCGAGGGGTTTCATAATATTAAGGAAATGCTTGAATCAAACAATATGGACGCAATAGCAATCACACCTCACTTCAGGATGCAAAACGTTAAGAAAGTGCAGGAATACGCTGACCAACAAAGCAAGTTAGTTATTCACGGCACTGAGTTAGGGATTAAAGACCACACACTAATTTACGCTTTCGGCATTAACCAATACAACGCTGACCATTACCAAAAAGTAATTAATCATTTGTTCACAGACAAGCAATCGCTTGATGAATTAATTAAAACACAAAATAAATTCAACCAAGGAACGGGCAGTGTTTATGTAATAGTCGCGCCAGCCCACTTCATGGATAATAAAGGGGTCGGACCAAAAGAAGTAATCAAACTCAAGAACAAACTAACAGCTATAGAATCAACTAATAGTGATTGCTTTAACACTGTTGGCTTGGATGATTTTGCTAAGCGAATGAACGCAGCACCAATTGGCGGGAGCGACGCTCACCGAAAAGAGTTCATTGGCACAGGCGGGACAATATTATACTCAAAGAATATTGAAAACCAAATGGATGTTTATGAGTGCATCATAAACAAAAAAACAAGCACTTACCACACTAACAATGACTTAACAAAACTGCAAAAATACGTTAACCAAGTATCACATAGGTACACACTTTATTATTTAATGAAATTCGTGCCTTGGTTATTAAACAAAAATCTTATAAGCAACTAAAAATGGTTTAATAATTAATGTTTAAGAAACTAATTAATAATGAACTAGAGCAAGAAACAATTAAGGATTTAATTAGATTATTGGGCGGTTTTGATTTACCAAATAAATTTGAAGAAATACCAATGGGCCAGTCTGCAGGTTACACAACCATTAATGGTTATGTCAACAAGTTAATGCTTTACAAAACTTATTTGCAATCAATACCTGCAAGCATTGGGAATTTAACAATGCTTGAAGAATTAATCTTAAGCGGTAATAACTTTAAAGAACTGCCAAAAGAACTTGGCAAGTTAACCAAATTAAGAAAAATAAACCTTAACTATAATCAGATTGAATTAATACCTGAAACATTTTTTGAGGCTAAAGGATTAGAATGGCTTGACTTATCAAACAATAATATTAGGCAAATCCCTGAAAAAATAAATGGCTTAGAAAAACTAACTTACTTAAACTTAAGCAATAATAAATTAACAGAAGTACCCAATGAATTATTTAATCTCAAAGAACTAAGAATATTATACTTATCAAACAATAATATAACAAATTTACAATCAAGGATTAATGATTTAACAAAACTAAACGAGCTAAGCTTGTTTAACAACCAATTAACAAGTAAGCCGGATATTAAATTAGGATTAAAAATTCTTGACTTAAGAAATAATCAATATAATGACTGCGAGCTCGAAATGAAAGATTAAATAAAGTTTATAAACAAATTAAAACAAATAATTTTTATGCACTATGAAAGATTGAATAGCCTTATATTGGATAATAATTTACTGTTTAACCCATTGTTTAATGATTATGCTAACTTAATTCAGACAAGTATAAAAGAAAGGAATAAAAACCGTGATGACAAGTACACTAGTAGTTCAAATAGAGAGTTACTAAGACTCTGTGAAAGTCACGCACGTGATTTTAAAGTGCCAATAAAGATTAAGGATGTAATAATGTTAGTTCACCCGTTTTACATGCATTTATCACACAAGGATTGCATAAAGGATGATGAAAAAGGTGATGCAGATAATTATTTTCATGATATCATAAATTTATTAAGAAATCATAATAAAAAAAAAATAGGCATAGCAATTATGGAAACACTGCACCATTACGCTGCCACAACCAGCTTATTACTTGAAGAAGGATTGATAAATGAAGTAATAATAACTGAATACAGCAATAGCAAACCAATTAATAATAATTCTTTAAGTAATTTTAAGAATAAAAATATTTTTTTAGGCGGGGGTTATAATGGTCGTTGTCTGCTAAGCGCAATATTATTAATTAAGAATATACACCCAAAACAATTATGGGGTATAAAGGATTTAATAATTAATTCACCAAAAGATGATAAGCCACTAAAAATTAATTCTGTTGATGGATTATCAATTGAAAAAGTAATATCACTTGAAGAAGCATTAAGATTAATCAAATAATCTCGCTGCGCTCAGTTAACTCACCATTAATATTAGTGCTCATTAACTCTTTTGCTTCCTTCAAAGTCTTTGAGTTACCAAGTGCCCAAACCATTTTAACATAAGCAGTTTCAGGCAACAAGTTCTGAAGGTTGCCTAAAACACCAAGGCTCAGTAAGTCCCTGCCAGTCTCATAAACATTCATATTAACCCGGCCATCAATCGTCTGGGATGTCATAAAAATAATGCCTTTAAAATCCTTAATCGCTTTAAACACTTTTAAATTCTTAGCAGTCCAAGCATCACCATACGATTTCATTGGAATATGACCCAAGCCAGTGCCCTCAATCACTAGGCCACGGCACTTAAGTGATGAGATTAACTCTGATTTCATGCCAGGGAAGAACTTCACTAAAGCCACGCGGTCATCAAAACCATTTAATAATTTTATTCGCTTTGATTGGTCCCTGCGCGAGAAATCATCCCGCAATAACTCAACGTCTAATGAAGGATAATTAACTCGAGCATAAGGCAGCACACCAATACTGCGGAAAGCATCACGCCTACTTGAATGCATTTTCCGAACTCGGTTACCTTGATGAAGCACGCAGGAGTCATCACTAAGCCCTTCATGCATGCAAACCATTACTTCAGCAATATCACTCGTCGCTGCCTTAACAGCACATAACAAATTAATATGAGAATCACACGAGGCACGGTCAGCACTGCGTTGAGCGCCAACCAATACTACTGGCACTGATAAGTCCTGCAAAGCGAATGATAAGTAAGCGCTAGTATAACCCATAATATCAGTGCCATGCATGATAACCACGCCGTCAGCGCCAGCGTCAACCTCTTTTTTAACTTCAGCTGCAATAAGACTCCACTGCTTAGGAGTCATGTTCTCAGATAACATTTGGAATAACACTCTGGCTTTAATATTAGCTAAGTCATTCAGGCCAGGCGTGAATTGAGTAATCTCCTCAGGCGTCATCGCTGGCTTAACCCCGCCAGTCCGATAATCAACTTTGCTTGCAATAGTACCGCCAGCGCCAAGAATAACAATATTCTTCTTGGATGAGTCAGGAGTAATTTTCGTAATAACACTCTTCTTGGCAGGCACTGACTTTAATTTTTTAACCAAGTCAGGCTTGAGCCCAATGTTATAACCATTAGATAATTTTAAAACAAGAATGCCATCACCAGCTTCAGCGCGAGGCATTAAAGAGCCTTTAAAGACTTGACCGCGGCAAGAGACCTCAACTAAATCGCCAACACTAACACTCTTAAGCATTATCTTTAGTTTGCCTGAGTAATCCATAATAAAAAAGACAATGATGATTAATAAAAGGGTTTCTGCTAATCATTAAACAATTGTTTTAACTCACTGGCTTTCTTTTTCATCTCACTAATAGTTTGTTCGTTAATACCTAATTCAGGTATTTTAACGTTATCAAACAATTTACTGCCTGCCAACATTGAGCGGTCAATTAAGTACTGCTTAAAAAAATCATTGATTATTGGTTTTAAGTTAGCAAGTATTGAAGTACCGCCCCAGCTAACTGCAGGCCCAATTAATTGCGATTGCTTCTTTAATAAGAAGCCAATTTCCTCAAACTTTGATTCAACAAAATAATCACCTAAAGAATCATCCCTTGAGTCATAAATCACGCAATAATAAACACCCATCTTAGGTTGCTTAACAATTGTTGGCTCAAAAACATACTCAGGGTTATAATGAACAAAACCAAAAGGCTTATCTGAACAATAATTAAACACGCTAATAAGTTTTGGCTCAGCCCCAAACTTAGGCAATAATTCGCTTAATGAATGACTAACGCCATTAAAATCAGGAATAGTGCTAGCAACAACATAATCATTATTTTTATCTTTAACAACTAATGGTTCATCAAGATTAATTGATGAATCTATGTTAAAGTGATAACGGGTAACTCGCTTAGTTAAATAAAACTCATCAGACAATAATTTAAGACCATTCTTGCAAGTCATTGACTTAATGTTATCACCAAGCATCTCGCGGTTAAATGAGTCAAGCGCGCAAAGCATACCTGAGAAAAGTGCTGGGTCAGTCTTAACCCCGTTACCAAAGTGACTAAAAAGATTATTACCAGCGTAATCATGAATTAATACTGCTTTAAGCGTGTTCATTAATTTAATCTTTGAGAATAAATACTATAAAAACATTACTATAAAAAAAAAATAACAAAAAAAAACAGAGAATTAATCAAACCAACCAATAACCCGCTCAAGGATACCCCTGTTAGGGAATGTCTGGCCAGTAAGTTCTTCCATGAATTTCTTGAAAGCACGACTTGGTCTTGAACGATTGTATAAGTGAATAAAAGGCACTCGCTTATCAACACTCTTAAGTACTGACTCATCAAAAGGAATAACGCCCAACACAGGGATGTTAAGCGCTTTCTTCACTTTCTCAATTTCCTCAGGTTCAAGCTCAGCTTTATTGATAACAACACCAACAACATTCTTTTTCTGGCTCTTAATAAAGTCAATAGTTCTTTTAGCCTCTAATAAGGCAGCCCAATCAGGGTTAGTAACTATCACAGCTTCATCAACCAAGTTAATCATTGATGTAGTCTCAACACCAAGAGTTGGCGGGCAATCAAGCACCAAGTAATCAACATATTCTTTAAGGTAATTGATGATTTCCTTCATCTTAGCAGGGTTAGCATCAATATCCTCATTAAAAGTGCTTGAAGGAATAATCTTCAAGCCGCTCGGGTGAGCGTATATTGCTTCAGTGATATCAGCCTTGCCCTTAAGCACGTCGTTAAGGGTTACAGGGAAACGATAAGAACCAAAGTTCAAGCCAAGGTTTGAACTAGTTGTATTAGCATCAATAGCAACAACATTATTGCCATAATCCCAAGCAAGACTAGCACCCATATTAGTTGCTATGGTTGTCTTACCCACGCCTCCTTTACCGCTAAAAACACCTATTACATGAGTCATTTGTACACCTTCCTGCCTGATTCTGATTGAGGCACACCAGTACACTCGTCATCAAGAATGACGCTCTCAAGAACTTCTTTCCGCTTCTTGTCACTAAGGCTCTTAGAATTAAGTTTTTTCTTCTTAACTTTCCTAGAAGCTTCTTCCAAGAAGGAATCAAAATCCATATAAGACTTTTAGTCTGCATAGTATTTAAGCTTTATTGGAACGCAGAAGATAATTAAAGGCCTTTTAATTGAAGATACAAGCTTTTGCCGGGATTAATTATAATTTCATCAATGTCTTTAGTATTATTGTAGCAGTCAAGCTTTGTATAATACTTTTGCATAGGAATAGTTCTAAGAAATTCAATATTATCAACATATTTAATTTCATCAAATTTAGAGTTAGACAAAGACATAAACACGTCTAGTTTAGTTAATTCACACATAATAACACGCCTCCAAAATTATTGTAGAATAATGCAATGGCTACGCGGAACATCTTCATCACCGCTATTAGTCATTGTCATGGTAGAAGAGAACAGTAACTACTGCTTATAAGTTTATCTAATAGATAATTGAATTTGAAAATGAATAAACATTAACAAGCTCTTTATTGAAGTCTTCCTGGACTTGGTCTGGCAAGAACAGCGAAACGGTCTCCATCACGCAGTGCCTGCAAATAGCCAGTTCATCGCATGAGTTAAGGTCCTTGTAACTGCCAATCATCTTGGCAGCCTTGCGTCTTAATGACTTCAAGCTCTTAACGCCTTTGCGACCAGCCCATTGCATTGACACTCCTAGAAGCTCGCTTAGCTTTCCCCTGTTGATGGGGAAGTTCAGAGTCCAGTTACACCTTAAGCAAGTTGGCATTTCATATCACCTCAGAAATTTATTAGAAATGCGAACTTATTGGTGAAGATTAAAATTACACCAAGTGGTAGGCAATACATTATTCAATACTGCTGTTACCATTGTTCGCATTAATTAAATAATAGCAGTTTATTGCTTAAATAATTTTTTCACAAAAAACTAGTGAATCAATAAATATTTCTTCATCTCATCAAGCAGCAGGTCAATTGGCAGTCATAGCAGAATAATACAATTATTTTCATATTAATATAAACTCCCCAGCATTAGCGGACAAAAATGGGTTTCATATGGAAAAAGTCAAAAAGACCATAAAAAGGGATTTGAGACCAAAATATTCCATCAGAAATAACCACAATGCAAAAACCAATACCCTTATTTCATATGGAGCATTGTTTCGGTCAGAACGTATACACAGGAAAGCACAATTGTATATATAAGCGAGGTCATTTTTTAGTCTGATTAGGAGTTTTGGGAGAAACTCCTAAAAACAAAAAAAATTGAGGGAGGGATATATAAAATGGATTTTATAATTGAAAGTGCATTAAAAGGATATTCAGGCATGAATATTGAAGACGGAATAAAAGGACAGGCGAGAATAAAAGTAATAGGAGCAGGAGGAGGCGGAACTAACGCAGTTAGTTGGTTGTACCAGAAAGGTATTCAGGGGGCCGAAATAATCGGAGTCAATACTGATGAACAGCATTTAAGAATGATTAATGCTGATCACAAAATACTACTTGGCAAAGAACTAACTCGCGGGTTAGGTGCTGGCGGTAACCCAGAACAAGGGGCAGCAGCAGCCGAGGAATCAAAAACAGAATTAAAAGAAGTACTAAAAGACACAGACATGTTATTCCTATTAGCAGGAATGGGTGGCGGAACAGGCACAGGCAGTGCGCCAGTAATAGCTCAAATGGCTAAAGACATGGGCACAATTGTTATTGGCTGTGTAACCATGCCTTTTAGTATAGAGAAGGCAAGGGTTGACAAAGCAGAGATAGGCTTAAGCAAGTTAAGACAATCATGTAATAGTGTTATCGTAATTGATAACAACAGGTTAGTTAAGCTTGCAGGCAACCTGCCAGTAAGCCAAGCATTCGCTGTGGCAAACGAATTAGTTTCAACAATGATTAAGTCAATCGTTGAAACAATAGCGCTTCCAAGCTTAGTGAACCTAGACTTTGCGGACGTTAAAGCAATAATGACTCACGGCAACGTGTGCAGCATGGGCGTCGGCGAGAGCAGTAGCGACAACAGAGTCGAAGAAGCAGTTAAGAAAGCAATGCAGAACCCGTTATTAGAAGTTGATTACAACGGAGCAACAGGTGCATTGATACACATCACTGGTGGAGAAGATATGACTTTACAAGACGTTAACAGAATTGGTGAGTTAATCTCCGAGAAATTAGACCAGAACGCAATGGTGATGTGGGGTTCAAGAATACAATCAGACATGGAAGGCAAGATTCGTGTAATGCTCATCGCGACAGGCGTGAAATCCCCATGGATTATCGGACCTGAGCGAATCGAGAACATTAATCAAGTAAGAAGTACCCAAGCGTACAACCAATTCAATGAAGAATTAGGGATTAATATCTTGAGGTAAAGCCTTAAGCTTCTAAACCCCCCAAGTTAGAAGAGGCTTTCCTCTTCCCTTTTTCTTTTTTCTTTTATTTTCTTTTTTAATCTATAAATGTTGATTTAGGAACATGCTTAACCCATTTATTATCATAAGACTCAATAGAAGTAATATTTTTTAATTCAGCTCTAACAGGGGTTGGCGGCAGCTCAGCAGGGTAACCAATAGCAATAACCCCAAACACCCGCTTAGCGTCAGGCACTTTCATTAAACGCTTAATATGGACTTCATCAAATAAGCCAACAGTAGTGCCCTGTAAACCAATGCTAGCCAAATACAATAAAATGTTCTCAATTGCAAACCCAGCACCTATAGTTGAGTAAAACTCTGAGCGCTCAATAAACTTCAAACGCATCTTATTAATATCACTAATAATAATGATTATTACTGGCGCGCGGGCAACCCATACTTGATCGTAAAGCGCTGGAATCAATGACTCTTTAGCCTTAGCATCCTTAACTATAATGAACTCTCTATCCTGAACGTTACCTGCGCTTGGAGCCCATAAAGCAGCGTCAAGCGCACCAAGAATAATATTATCACCAACTTTACGACCAGTGAATCGGCGAACGCTCCGGCGAGCTTTAATAACATCAGCAAAACTTAATTCTTTAGTCTTCTTTAATGAGTCAAACAAATTCATCAGATTAAGAATAAACAAGTCAGGGATTATAAAATTATTTGTTCAGCCTTAATAAGCATTTTAACGCCTTCAATATAAATAAAGAATTCAGAGCCATCAACAGTAGCATTAATGTCATCGCGGTCAAAATTAGAGAATAACTCAAGGAAGTCCTCCAAGTCATAGTAATTAATCCGCACAACTGATTCATCAGCAGTGAACTTAATGCCAGTACCATCAAGCTTGTCCTTAATGATTTGTAAAGCATCACTCATTAAGAGAAAAAAATGATTAAGTCAATTAAAAAGCTTACGCATAAAAACCAGTAATCACTTATTGAAAAACAATGAATTACTCACTTATTGCTGAAGTATTAAGTAAACTAGATGCTACAACCAAGCGGCTTGAGATGACTAAAATATTATCTGATTTTATCAAAGAAATTAAGGCAGATGACCTTAAGCAAGTCATCTTATTGCTTCGAGGAACAGTCTTTCCTGAGTATAGCGAGGAAGTCATTGGCATCGCTGATAAACTAATGATTAAAATATTAAGTAAAGCGTCAGGCATTAATGAAAGTGAAATCATTCACTCATGGAAGCAAACTGGTGATTTAGGTGTAGTGGCCAGTGACTTGATGAGCAAACGAAAACAAGCCACTTTATCACATGATGACTTAACTATTCAGAAAGTCTTTGATAACTTAACTCAAGCAACCAAAACTGATGGTAAGGGCAGTGTTGACCACAAAGCAGGTCTCATAAGTGAATTACTAACTAACGCATCACCATTAGAAGCCAAGTACTTAACCCGAACAGTGCTTGGCACGCTAAGAGTTGGGCTCGGCGCAGGCACAATTAGGGATTCATTAGCGCAAGCGTTTGATTGTGATAAAAAATTACTCGAGCGCGCTTATAACCTAACAGCTGATTACGCGACAATGGCAGAGACCGCGGCCAAAGAAGGCAATGAAGGCTTAAAGAGTGTTAACTTAACTATTGGCCAGCCAGCCAAAGGAATGAATTACCAAAAAGCAAAAGGCATTGCCGATGCTTTTGACCAAGTGGGTAAGCCTTGCAGTGTTCAATACAAATACGACGGGCTTCGATTGCAGGTTCATAAAAAAGACAGCAGGATAATATTATTCACCCGCAGCCTTGAGAACGTAACTAATATGTTTCCTGAAGTAGTAAAAGCTGTTAGAGAGTCAATTAAGGTTGATTGTATCATTGAAGGTGAAGGTGTTGGTTATAACCCGATTAAGAAATCATTCAAGCCATTCCAAGAGATTAGCAAGCGAATTAAGCGCAAGTATGATGTTGAATCACTTGCTAAAGAAACGCCAGTAGTATTATACTTATTTGATATCTTAGACTTTAAAGGTAAATCAGTTATTGACGAGCCTTACAAGGAGCGTTGGGCTAAACTAAAAAGCATAGTTAAGGAATTGCCTTGGCAGATTGAATTAGCCAGCCAGATAATCACTGATGATGAAAAAATTGTTGACTCATTTTATAAAGAAGCGTTAAGCAAGGACCAGGAAGGTATTATGATGAAAAACCTTGACGCACCCTACCAGCCTGGCTCAAGAGTTGGTTTTGGGGTTAAAATAAAACCATTAAAGGAAACACTTGACTTAGCTATTATTGGCGCTGAGTGGGGTAAGGGTAAGCGGTCTAACTGGTTGAGTAGTTTCACCCTTGCGTGCAAGAAAGATGATGGTTATGCAGAGATAGGTAAGCTTGGGACAGGGTTAAGTGATGATGAATTCAAAGAAGTCACGCGCAAACTAAAACCATTAATAACAAGTGAGCAAGGCAAGTCAGTCAGGGTTAAACCATTAATATTACTTGAAGTGGGTTATGAGGAGATACAACAAAGCCCGACATACTCATCAGGGTTTGCCCTGCGCTTCCCAAGATTAATCAGGTTCAGGGAGGACAAGGATGAGCCTGATGACATTGAGAAAATCAAAACTATTTACTCAGAACAAGGAAAGAAATAGAAAACTATTTAAGGCACTTTATTGAAACACTGTTCAACGCAAATTATATAAGAATCTGCGTTCATTAATGAGTAGTAAAGAGGCAATAAATAAAATGGTTTTTGATAAAGGCTTAATGGACAACTTAAAGAATATGTTTGACCTAAACCAATATGAAGTTGGTGTCTGGGTTCACTTACTTAGCAGAGGCGTTAGCACTGCCGGTGAATTAAGTGATTTAAGTAATGTTCCTCGTTCAAGAGCTTATGATGTTCTCGAGAGCCTTGAAAAGAAAGGTTTTGTTGTTATCAAGATTGGTAAGCCAATTCAATATATCGCTGTTCCACCAGCAGAAGTAGTTAATCGATTCAAGAAGAGATTAACAATTGAAGCTGAAACAAGAATCAAGCGTTTAGATAACTTAAGCGGGTCTGAATTATTAACAAGCATCACTGAATTATATGATAAAGGCATTAAGACTTACAGTCCTACTGAATTATCAGGCGCGTTCAGGGGCAGTCAGAACATTTATGACCAAATGGAGTCAATGATTAGGGATGCCCAGAGCTCAGTTAAAATAGTTACGACCGAAGATGGCTTAATCAATAAATTACACGCTTTAAGAAGTATTATTAAGAAAGCGTATGAGCGAGGCGTTAAAGTGCAGATTAATGCTCCGTTAAGTGATAAGAACAAAGATGTTGTTGATTCATTAAGTGATTTCGCTGAATTCAAAGATGATAAGGATATTAGCGCTCGTTACTGCATTGTTGACCAAAAACAAGCTTTACTAATGCTATTAAATGAAGATAAAGTGCATCCTAACTATGATGTTGGCGTCTGGCTTAATAGCGAGTCAATCGGCAGATTATTAGGTAAGGACTAGAAAAACATATAACTATTAAATAATAATTCTTTAATATGTTTCCAATAAAGAGGGGCAATAATGAAAAAGTGTTGCTTAATAAAATATTAAGTGATATTAATTCAAGAGAGAACGCTTCAAAAAAAGAATTAACCAATAAGGATGACTTATTCTTAAGAATCAAAGAATTAATCATTGAAGAAAAGAAATTAATAATTATTGCGCCACAATTAGCTGATTATTTAGCGTTAGTTAACGTAAAAGAATTAAATGAGTTTTATGGCAAAACGTATAGTGAGCTATATGATGTTTTATCATCAAATAATGATGCGTACTCAAAAATCATTGATTACTTCAAGTAATTTATGCACTCACCAGTAACTCGCCAATCCTTTTCTGGTCAGCACTAATGATGAACGGCGCTAGCTTAGGACCTTTATCCTTTGATAATATTAATTGGTAACAAGCAGTAAAGAATTCTTTAATGCCAACTGGTTTTGCTATGTCAAAAATAATCTTTGTTAATTCATCCTCAGAGCGCTTCTTGTCTAATAATTTCTTGCCTAACTCAATGACCGCTTTCTTGATGGTTGGTGATAACTTAATTTTAGGTGCCTTATCATTAATAATAATTTTATACTCTTCGGGCGCGTAATATTTAATCCAGTGTTCAGCGCAATTAAGAACACTCTTGACGCGGGGCTCATCAGTTTTAGTTATTTTATAAAACTCTTTTATCTTAGCTAACCACTCACTCTTATCAGCAGTTTGAATTACTAATGCAGCGGTCCTAAAACTAAGTTGGACTGGCATCTTCTTGGCTGGTTTTTCTACGCAGAACTCGTAAACACGCTTCAACTGATTAACTCTTTTATCAGCTAAATCAGTTTTACCATAATAAGCGCGCTCGCACTGATAAAAATCCTCATAGATTTTAATCACGTCCTCATCAAAGGATATGGCAAAATCCTTGTTAGCTCGGTTGCCCATGAAAATATAACGCATGACTGGCGCGAAGTAAACCGCTAATGCGTCACTAACAAAGATAACGTTGCCATGACTAGCGCTCATCTTACCCTCACCACCCTTGCTTCTAACAAGACCATACATGAAAGCGTAAGGTGGTTCTTTATTGTAAACATCCTTAACCACTAATTCACCTGTAGTTCTAGACGAGCCTTCAACCATATGGTCCTTGCCTGCTGGCTCAAAATCAACACCATAATAAGCCCACCTCATTGGCCAATCAACCCGCCAGCGAAGCTTAACTATTCCTTTCTTGCGAAAATCAATAGTATTGCTATGACCGCACGGGCACTTGTAAGACAATGAATACTTACCATCATAACTCGTGATTTGAGGTAAGTCCTTACTGCAACGCTCACAGTAAACAATTATAGGATACCAATTAGCGTCTAATGGCTCTTTGCGGTACTTGTTAAGATTATTAATTATAACATCACGCTTAACCAAAGCTTGTTTGATTGAATTAGCGTAAACACCTTGGCGGTATAAATCATGCTGCCTGATATAATCAGGTTTGATGCCAGTCAGCGCTATTTCATGTTCAAGCTTAGTCATCCAATGCTCAGCCCAAGAAGAATGACAACCCCATGGGTCAATCACATCGCAGACTGGCTTGCCAATCTCATTTTTCATTAACTCAAACTTATTGTTTGGCACGTCAGCTGGCACTTTGCGGAAGCGGTCATAACTATCCCAGACATACAAGAACTTAACGTTCTTGCCTGAATCACGAAGCGCTTTAACTATCATATCAACAGTTATTATCTCACGAAAATTACCAATGTGTTTTGGCCCGCTTGGTGTGATACCAGCTGAGCAGACATAAGAACTCTTTTTTCCCCGTGATTTTATCACTTCAAGTGCTTCAGCGTCAGCCCAGAATAATTCATCAACCATTAAATCAAAGAAAATATTCGAAGTTTATAAATACAACTAATCTATTAAATAAGAATATCATGAACTGGGAATTAATAACAGCCTTAATCATTTACTCAATTGTTGGCTTAATAATATTCTTTAATCGGAAGAGGTTTGAGTGGATTCAAGGGCTAATACTTGGTTATCGAACTAAACGACCTTTGGCTTGGATGGATTTCTTAAAACCAAGAAATTTTTTCTGGAAAATATACAGTACTATCTGCATCCCAATAGGATTTTATTTCATGCCTCAATTAGTTTACATGCTTGGGGTTAAGGCTTTTGAAATACTGACTAGCCCTGGTGCGGGTGCAGGGGTTGCAGTAGTTATTCCTGGACTTAGGATTCCTGGCAGCCCGATTTACATTCCAATATTCCAGGGCATTATTGCTATTTGTGTTATGATAATAGTTCACGAGATGGCTCATGGTATTATATCAAAGAGTGAGGGCATCACTGTTAAGAACGCTGGTTTTGGCATGTTCCTTGTCTTCCCCTTATTCTTTGTTGAACCAGATGAAAAGAAATTGGTCAAGTCAAGTAAGTTATCACGCTTGCGAATGATTAGCGCTGGTGCTGGAACAAACATTATACTGGCTTTTGTTGTATTGGGTTTATTAACTGTCACAATGATTCCTTTCATGTCGGATAATAGTGTTTATGCTGGTTTAACAATAACTGGAACAATTGAGGGTTACCCTGCGGCTGCAGCTAACATGGCTAATGATTTAGTTATTACAGGGATTAATGGGGTTGAAACTCTTAATTTAACTGATTTTAACACAGCTTTAATGAGTTATTCACCGGGTGAGGGGATAGTAATTAACACTGATGGGGGTGATTACGCAATAATAACTGCTAATAATCCATCCAATGATTCACTGCCTTATGTTGGTGTTTATCTTGAGAATAACGTTGATTTCTCAGCTGAAGCTAAACTATTTTACGGCGAGTCAGTATTAGCAATAATAAGTTTTGTTTATGAGACATTATTATGGGTTGCTTTCCTTAACTTATCAATTGGTATTATGAATTTACTGCCAATTTGGGGGCTTGATGGTTCAAAAATGCTTTATGACTTATTATCATATGTTATGAAAGAGCGAAGAGCGCAGACAATAGTGTCGATAATATCAAGTATTTGTATTGGTTTATTAGTAATTAATATTGCGCCGTTCTTTATTGGCTTATTCACTTAATAGTAAAGAATAAAAAGAAAAAACGTCCTAATTCATTGACCCCTGAAAAGATATATATTCAAGTAGGGCTTAATATTAGGATACCTAATAAAAAATGAAAGAAGTAACTTATACCGCTTTAATGCGCAACAAGCAAATAAAGGATTTTTTAGTTGATAGAATCAGCGATGAAGGCCTTGCCTTGATTGAAATATTATTCAAGGCTAAGAAATATGTTAGTGAGTTCACGTTGGCTGAGCGAAGCGCGATTTATGTTAATACTGTTAGGAGTTTATTATACAAATTATACGAGAATAAGATTGTTAATTATAACCGCAAGCGCGAGAAGACTCGTGGTTGGTATATTTATTCTTGGAAGTTCAATCCAGAGAAACTAGCTGGTTTCTTGATTAAACAATTACAAGGTAAGCGACGATTGTTTAATGATAAGGCGTCTAGCCAATCTGAGGATAAGTATTTTTATTGTAAGGATTGTGATATTAAATTATTGTTTGCTGAAGCAATGGAGTATAATTTTGCTTGTCCTAATTGTTTCAAACAAATGGATGTAACTTCACCTAATAAAGAAAACAAAGCTATTAGTGATAGGATAAATAAATTAAATGAGGAGATTAAGGTTCTTAGAAACTTGAAAGTAAGGCTTGATTGGATGGAAGAATTAAGGCGTGAGGAAGAGCGAAAACAATTAGAGAAAGAAGAAGCTGAGCGACAAGCGTTGGCTGATAAAGGGATGTATTATTGCACTCAGTGTGATAAGACTCATAAGCTCAAGAGCAAGATTGGCGATGAGCATAAGGATTACGCTAAATAACTTTGAAGTGATTCAGGCACTATTTTTTTAGTAAAAGCCCCAAAGTCCTTGTCCAATAATTTTTTGATTAATGGCAGGGCGTGGCTTAAGTTGTTATTCTTTAAGTCTTTGAATAATTGATAATCAATGATTAAGGGTAGGTCATCAAGTTTTGCGTTAACAATCATTTCATTAGTTAAGCATTTTTTTTCATAATCACTTAACACTCGGTTGTTATGGCAATAATTAATCGGTAGGTTATCTATCCATCGCCAACTATCCTGAACATAACTTGGGTAGCAATCACAGGGGGATGGTTTAATATTATTTCTTAAGCAATAATCATTAATGAATTCTTTTAATCCATCATTAACGTTTCTGTTATGGATTAAGCAGCCTTGATTAGTTAGTGCAGCACAGGGGTAATATAATACTGCTTTAATATTGCCTGGTGAGTAACTAATTTTAGCTAATTGTTTTTCACCAAGCATTAAATCAAAATTAAAAAGCTTTGACTTAATAGTCGTAATTGAACTAAGTTTGAGTACGTCAAGCAAACCAATCTTGACTCCTTCATCGCCTGGTAATAAAGCCTTGCCGAGGTTAACACAGCAATTAGTGCAACCGCCACAATAATTAATCTGGTAGTCTTGCATGAATAATAATTCATTGGTTATTCTTTAAAAGGTTACTATTCTAGATTATTAACTAATTAGCTGATTATTCCTGTCAGTATTAGCGAGCAAGCTCGTTCAGGTTGTTGAACGAAAGTGAGACAGAATAGCTTGCGCCAGCAAGTGATGTTAGTCCTGCCAGTGCTAACGAGCAAGCTCGTTGCACGCAGGTCAATGAAAAGTTAGTCCTGCCAGGATTCGAACCTGGGTTCATCGGTTCAAAGCCGATTGTCCTTGACCACTAGACTACAGGACTATTTGATGAATAGAAAGTTATAATTTCTTTAAAAAGGTTATTAGTTCTTTTAGTCAAGCTTTTCTTTTGAAGAAAAGGTTGGACTACAGGACTATTTGATGAATAGAAAGTTATAATTTCTTTAAAAAGGTTATTAGTTCTTTTAGTCAAGCTTTTCTTGTTGGCTTCTTTATTTTCGTAACAAAACTTTTTAAGGAGTAGTAATTAAAGTAGTTTGAATGAAAGTTGATTCAATAACCATCAACATGCCAAAGAACATAGTCCAGTACTTAATTGGTTTTGGGTTTTATGTATTAGTATTTGGTTCATTTGACCCAATAAAGTTAGTATTAGGTTTATTATCATTTATCATTACTTATAGTGCTATTTACCCGTATAATGATTTAATGGATTATGAGAGTGATAAGAAGGATAAGTTTAAGCGTGTTTACAAAGCGCTTGCTAGGGGGGATATTAATTATAAGGATTCAGCCACACTAGTCTTTGGTTTGCCTGTGATTGGTTTATTGATTGCTAGTTTTGTTAGTAGTTGGTATATGATGTTATTGATAGGTTTATTGCTTCTTAATTTCCTTTATAGCGCGCCGCAAGTCAGGCTTAAGAAGAAGATGGGTTATGCGTTAACCAGTATGTTCTTAATGCAATTCATTAAGTTCTCGCTTGGCTGGTTTACTTTTACCACTGAGGTAACAAGGCTTCCAGTTTGGGTGATAAATACTCTTAGTTTTGCTTATCTTTTTAGTTATTTTATGTATAAGAAGAATGTTCTTAATATGAAAAAAACGTTTAAGATGAATAAGAGTGTGTTAATACCTTTATCTATTGCTACTATTGGGTCATATATTATCTCAATAATGATTTACCCTTACAAGATGCCTTTATTATTAATTGTTCCATTAGTGTTCTTAATATTAACTATGCGCAAGCAAAAGGATATTGTGGTAAAAACGTTCAAGCTAGCAAATATTACTATTTGGATTATGGGCGCAATATTTGTAATGCTTTTATTGCTTAACATACCAGTTATTGGTATGATTAATGATAATGCTAGTCAATTCTTTGATGATATTGGCGCGTTAACTTTACAGAACGCTAGTAAAGGTGCTTATAATGTTATTTGCAGTATTAATCAAACATTGTATAATTACCCGATTCGTGATTTAAATGAATTAAACAATTTGTTTAATTTAAATGGGACTGAAATAACGTTAAGATAACCTGACTGAGAGAAACCCTTATAAACCCCTAAAAGGCTTTAATTTCTTGTAATTAATTTGGTGTGTGTTCAACCTAAAGATTGTTCACGAAATAGGCATGCTAATGATATGGTAATTTTAGTCAGTGAGATTGTGTAATAACTCGCAATTCCAATAATAAAATAAAGGGGATACTCAAAAATTTCAGAATAATAATATAGTTCCAGTTGATCCCGCTGGAGGTCACTGCTTTTGGAGTTCGTTAACCATGCAAGTCGAAGGAATAACCTTTATTCCTGGCATTCGGCCCAGTAACGCGTAGATAACCTTCCCTTTGGTAGGGGATAACCCCGGGAAACTGGGGATAATACCTTATAAGTGACAAGCTCTGCAATGATTTGTCGCTCAAATGAGTAAGAGAAATGGCTTTTACTTGCCAAAGGATGGGTCTGCGTCGGATTAGGCTGTTGGTGGTGTAACGGACCACCAAACCTAAGATCCGTAGGGGCATTGAAAGATGATGCCTCGGGAAGGACACTTAGACAAGGGTCCTAGCCCTAAGGGGTGCAGCAGGTACGAAGTCTCCACAATGCGCGAAAGCGTGATGGGGGAACTCCAAGTGGCTCACCAATGGTGAGTCTGTGGCGAAGCGTAAACAACTTCGCAAGAAAGGGGTGGGCAAGACTGGTGCCAGCAGCCGCGGTAATCCCAGCGCCTCAAGTAGTGACCAGTTTTATTGGGCCTAAAGTATCCGTAGCCTGATTGATAAGTTCTTTGTGAAATCGTGCGGCTTAACCGTACGGCGTGCAAAGAATACTGTTAGTCTAGAGACTGGGCGGGGTTGGAGGTATTCCTGGGGTAGAGGTTAAATTCTATAATCCCAGGAGGACCACCGGTGGCGAAGGCGTCCAACTAGAACAGGTCTGACGGTGAATGGATGAAAGCTGGGGGAGCAAAGCGGATTAGATACCCGTGTAGTCCCAGCTGTAAACGCTGCCCGTTAGGTGTTGCACGTTCCTAGAGGGCGTGCAGTGTCGAAGCGAAGGCATTAAACGGGCCGCCTGGGGAGTACGCTCGCAAGAGTGAAACTTAAAGGAATTGGCGGGGGAACACAACAAGGGGTGTATCGTGCGGTTTAATTGGATTAAACACCGGAAATCTCACCAGGAGCGACAGCAGAATGAAGGTCAGTCTAAAGGGCTTACCTGACGCGCTGAGAAGAGGTGCATGGCCATCGTCAGCTCGTGCCGTGAGGTGTCCTGTTAAGTCAGGTAACGAGCAAGACCCATATCCTTATTTGCCAGCATGGCTCTTCGGAGCTTTGCGCACAATAAGGAGACTGCCACCGAAAGGTGGAGGAGGGCGTGGGCAACGGTAGGTCAGTATGCCCTGGATCCCCTGGGCCACACGCGCGACTCAATGGCAGGTACAATGGGAAGCAACACCGAAAGGTGAAGCAAATCTCTTAAAGCCTGTCCTAGTTTGGACTGAGGGCTGTAACTCGCCCTCATGAAATCGAAATCCCTAGTAATCGCGTTTCAACAAGGCGCGATGAATCTGTCCCTGTTCCTTGCACACACTGCCCATCGAACCACTCGAGTTGAGTATAGGTGAGTTATCATCTGCGGATGGTTGCAAACCTGTGCTCGATGAGAAGGGTTAAGTTGACACAAGGTATCCGTACGGGAACGTGCGGATGGATCACCTCCTTTTACATATTTTTTATGTAGAACATTTAATGATTCGTGTGCGATAAAAGAAAAAAGAGTATCAATAAGGGTTATTTTACTGCCTGATTAAGATTAATCAAGCGTTAGCGTGCCTCACCAAATTAATTTACTTTATTATTATTTCTTAATTAATTATATTGCTGATAATAATAAAGTATATTCAACTCGGAATTACCCAATTAAATATTAAAGGCTCTAATTAATATTAATTAATTTATTATTTAAGTAATTTATTAATTTCAATGGTGCTAGCAAGTCAAGGATAATAGAAAGCTCAGTT
>JBAZFG010000001.1:46929-173128 GCA_041653515.1 Candidatus Nanoarchaeia archaeon | reverse complement strand
CTCAGTTAAATGATAAATTATTAAATAACCCATTTTTTCTTAATTAGTGTGGTTGCTAAGAAGCGAAAGAGGGATAAGAAGTTAATTTTAATCTTGATTAGCATCATAGGTATTAGCCTAGTAGTTATTTTAGGCGTGTTTTGGTATCCTTCTTTAATAACTGAACAAAGAATCAATCAAATATTAGCTAGTAATGTGACAGTTGATTCAGTTGTTATTGAAGATCTTAGAATTAGAGAGTGGACTCCTGTTATTGTTAGATTACATAATCAAGAAGGTTTTACTTTTGATGAGATTGAAGATATGGTTTTGTCAGCTTTGACTGATAATGAATTTAGATTAAAATCTAAGTTTTCTAGTTCTAATGCATTTGCTGGATACGTTACTATTAAAGGTTTAGAGAACTTAGTAAAGATCTCACAGGTAAGAAAAATAGTAACTGACTATGCTAACATAAGCGCAAGTGACACTGGAATATCTGGGAGTATTATTTAATGAAAAATATCATTAAATTGTCTTTTGTATTCTTTGTTTTTTTAATAGCTTATTTTTCTGTTGGATTCAGTTCTGGTAATGTAACTACTGGTTTTACTATTAAAGGAGTTAGATTTGAACCATCTAATGTTGTTATAGACTCTAATATAGCTGATTTTCTAGAAGTTAATGATTGAACTCCAGTCATTATTAGATTAATTGATGATAAAGAGTTTAGTTATACCTCAGATATTAAACTAAATAGAGAAATCTATAAACAAAAGGGTAAATATTTCAAGGAGATACATGATAATATTGTGTCAACTTTGTCTGAGGATGATTTTAGATATAGAGGCTCATTCATGAGTTCTAACTCTTTTCATGGATATATATATATCCTTGTCAGGTTTGGAGAAGTTAATGAAAAACTCACAGGTAAGAGAAATTGTGAGTGACTATATTGATATAGCTACTCTTCTTAATGAATCAGTTTCCCTCATAAATGCTGATGACATTTGGAACATACAGATTGAGGGTACTAATATTACTGGAGCATATCAGGCAGTTTGTATCATTGACAGTGGAGTAAATAGCCCCCATCCTGATTTGGCTGATAAGGTGTTAAATGAATCATGTTTTTGTGATAGTGGTGACGTGAATGGGACTGGTTGTTGTCCAGATGGGAATTATAAACAAGAAGGTGTTGGTAGTGCTTTAGATGATAATGGTCATGGTACACATGTTGCTGGTATAGTGGTTGCTAATGGGCCTCCTAAAGGAGTTGCTTTTGACTCAAAGATTATTGTCTCAAAAGTTTTAGACGAGAATGGTACTGGTCATAGGAACTCTGACATTAATGATGCTATGAAATGGTGCATTAGTAATAAAGAGATTTACAATGTGTCTGTAATTTCAATGAGTCTTGGAACATATGATGTTTTGTATGAATCTTATTGTGATGATGTTTATGAAGAATGGAGTGATACTGTAAATGACGCAATAACTCAGGATATTTTCGTAGATGCTGCTTCAGGGAATAATGGGAATACTACTCATATTTCAGCTCCTGCTTGTATTGAAGATATTGTTGCTGTTGGTGCAATAACCAAGAGCGGATATGTTGCTAGTTATTCAAATAGAAATAATATTACTGATGTATTTGCTCCTGGCTCTGATATAATTTCCCTTAGATGGTCGTTAAACGATTGCATAGAAGAATGTTCCTCATGCTCTGGGTATTACATGACTTGTTCTGGCACTTCCATGGCTGCTCCTCATATTGCTGGTGTGGCTGCTTTAATGAAACAAGCTAACAATTCATTAACTCCTGCTGAGATTAAAGATATTATGATTAGAACAGGTTAAAGTATTTAATTAAATTTTTAGATTAATCAACAATATGATTAGACAAGTAACAAAAAGTGATGAGGAAAAATTAAGGATTATTGCTAAACAATACCTTGTTCATTTATATGGTTCTCAAGAAAGTAATGTTACTGAGTGGATAACAGGTAAAGCTTATAAAAAAAGTTTGGTCTTTGATGAGGATAACTCTATTGCAGGGTTACTTGTTCTAAAAGATAACCCTAAAAAAGATTATGTTAAGATCTCAACTTTAATCGTGCTTGATGGTTACAGAAACAAAGATATTGGTAATAGTTTGTTAGAACAAGCTTTAATTTACACTGAAAAAGTTAAGAAGAATAATATATCAACAACAGTATCTGAGGATATTGTTGATGGTCTGGCTTTTTTTATAAAAAAGGGTTTTAGAATCATTAAAGAAATGAAAGATAAATACAAAAAAGGGAAAATAGAATATATTCTCTTAAAGCGGCTTGATTAAACGATTATTCCTTTATATTTAAAAAAATACTTAAATATTTTTTAATAAAACAGTTACAGAACATAATTTTAAGTTATTAACCTTTAATGCTGAATCCCTCAATCAAGTTTTAAGAGGGCTTAAGACATTTTATCTTTTATTAAAGCAAAAAGATTTAGGTATGTAAATATTATTTATTAAGTACCCAGTTAGGTGATAAAGAAATGATTATTACAAAAAAGATTACAACAAAATATTTTGAAGATGTTAAGAGTGGAGTTAAAAACTTTGAGTTAAGACTTGCTAATTTTGAAATTAAATCAGGTGATACTTTATTGTTAAAAGAGGTTGATGCTGAAACTAAAAAATTAACAGGCAGAGAATTAAGTAAAAAAGTAACTTATGTATTAAAAACTAAAGATATTACTTTTTGGCCTAAAGAAAAAGTAGATGAGTTTGGTTATCAAATAATCTCACTAAAAGAGGATGAATAAATCTTCTTTTTACTTTATTATTTCTTTAATGGTTTTGGCTATCACTAATTCTGGGCTCATGCTGTGGATTAGTAGTGGTGTCTTGAGTGTTTTAATGAATGATTCAGTGTTATCATAGCGGTTATTGTATGGTCGTCGCCTGATGAATGGGATGCTTAATTGCGAGCCAAGGCTGTAGAGCGCTCTTAGTAATCGGTTTCTTGAGTGTCGTTCCCAGAATCGCGTTGACTCAACGATTGACTCAACGCTTGAGTAACCGCTTGATACTAGTGTGTTATCAAAGTCACTCATCACTAGGTCTGGTTTGAATTTATCAATTAATTGTCGTGCGGTCCATAGATTCTTGGCTATTGCGTCAGCTTTCTTCTGACCTAAACTGGTTAAGTTGCCTCTGAGTAATAAGCACTTGAATGACTTGCAATCTAATCGCTTGCTTAGTTTATCAGCTAATTCCATGTCAACTAATCGGTTGCCGAGGAAGAAAATCTTTTTTGGTTTCAAACCATTGGCTTTCAAGTAATGAATGAATGCTCTTGGCTCTGGTTTGAACCCGCCATGCAAGCCCATGTAAAACGAGCCGACCACGTGAATATTATCCAGTGAGACCATATTTTATTAAAAGAATCTGAGACTTAAAACTCTTAGCAAAAAATTAATAAGAAAAGGAAGCTAAAAAATTAATTAGAAGGATTAAAGTATTTAGCAACTAGTTCACTTATTGGGAAATCATCACCCGCAATCTTCTTGATCTCTTCTTTTGTTATATGCCAAAGGAAGTCTTTATCAAAAGTTTTCGTGACGATGCCATAAAGCGATTTTTTTAAATTCTCATCAAGGTAATTATTAACTAAGTTATTATCAGGCAGTACTAAGGATTTTTTTAATTCATAACAAGCCATCAACTTAAGTAAAGAATCCTTAGATGAATCACCTAAAAATTGACTGTTAATTGATTTTTCAATCTCTTCTGGTATGGTAAAATTATTTGCATAGTAACTTATCACTTTATCAATACTATTTTTAACAAATGATTCATCCATTAAATTCAAGCTTGTTTCAATAAAAGAGTAAAAGGGGTTGTTAGAGTAGGATTCATTAAAGCTCTGAAGTAATTGTTCCTCAATGCAAGGGTAAGGAGTACTATTAAAGACTTGGGTGAATAATTCTGGCACAGGCAAGTCAACGCTCTCCTTAAATTTCATCATAAAATAAGGGGTTAACCTCTCGTCACCTTCTGACTTATTAACTAAGTAATCAACTTTAAGTCGATGAAAATAAAGGTTAGTTAGTAATTCATTTTCAAATGAGTCACATTCAATGAATGGCTTAAATGAATCTTTTAAGAATATCATGTCAATATCACTTAACCTACTTAAATTAGGAGATGAATAATCAACTCTATGAGCCCAAATGTTAAAACTATTTCTTGAATGCTTAAAATCTAATTCACTTAATCGTTGTGCTTTTTGCCTATGTTTTTTTAATAGTTCTTCTTTAGCGCTGTTAAAAGTTAGCCAGTTAATTATCTTCTCTAGCTCAGTTGCGCTAAAACCAAGGCTTCTATTAATTTTTTTTTGAATAAGAAATCCTTGTTCAATTAATTTATCTCCATTCATTAATGAATTATCAACCATCAATAATAAGATTATTCCTAGAAACTTATAAGTATTTCTAGATTAAAGAGAACAACTTCACTCATAAAATTCTTAAATCAATCTTTGTTTTAGGATGAATATAATGATAATTGCTGTTGGTTCAAGTAATCCTACTAAGGTTGATGCTGTTAAGCGAGTTGCTGCCAAATTGTTTAGTGACTTTGAGGTATTTGGTGTTAACGCGCCTAGTGGTGTTAGTGATATGCCAATGAGTGATGAAGAGACTATTAAAGGAGCTAAGAATCGGGCGATTAATGCTAAAAGTGATTATGATTATGGGGTGGGTATTGAAGGAGGAGTTAATGATACTAATCAAGGAATGTTTCTCAGTGCTTGGGCAGCGGTTAGTAATGGGGTTAAAGTTACTATTGGTAACACTAGTCGGATTAGGTTGCCAGACAAGGTGGCTGTTGAATTACGCAAGGGTCGAGAGCTCGGGCCAGTCATGGATGAGTTTAGTGGCAAAACTAATATTAAACATGGTTTAGGCACTACTGGTTTGTTAACTAACGGTTTAGTGACGCGCAGTGAATCTTATGAACAAGCAATTATTCATGCTTTTATGCAATTATTAAACAAGGAGTATTACCAATGATTTATTTTATTACTGGCAATAAGGATAAGTTTGAGGAAGCAAGCGCATTAATCCCTGATTTAAAACAATTGGATATTGATTTGCCTGAGATTCAGGAGATGGATTCTAAGATGATTATTGAAGCAAAATTAAGTGAGGCGCTCAAGCATTATTCAGGTGAGTTCATTGTTGATGACACGAGTGTTTACTTGGATTGTTTGAATGGGCTGCCGGGCCCGTTAATTAAGTGGTTCCTGAAAGCGTTGGGTCGGCAGGGCATTTATGACTTATGTAATAAATTAGGTAATTATCAAGCAACTGCTAAGACAATTGTTGGTTACACTGATGGCAAGGATATTAAGTTTTTTGAGGGTGAATTAAGTGGTATTGTTGTCCCACCAGTGGGTGATCATTTTGGTTGGGACCCAATCTTCAAGCCGGATGGTTATGACAAGACGCTATCACTTATGAGCGTTGACGAGCGGAATAAAATCAAGATGCGCGGCCAAGCGTTAAGGAAATTCAATCAATTTTATAAAAACAAAGCTCTTTCAAACCATTAATGATTAGTGATGATTGTAAGCGATTAACTGCTAACTTATTCTTGATTGCTGGTTTATTATCATTGGTCGCAGCGGTTATGGGCTCATTATCAAATTCTATTACTGGTTCAATATTATTCGTGGTCGGCACTATTTGTCTTGTGGCAAGCAATAACTTACGTTTATCAGTTCGTGATAAAAAGCATTTGGAAGCCAAGCTGCGTTTCAATAAGTTAATGGTCTGGTTATCAATCATTGCAGTGATATTAACAGCAGTACTAATAGTAATCTCAGTAGTATGGTAGTTGGGCTTGCCCCGCCGCGATTTGGGACAAGCCCATCCCACCACAGCAAATAACGTGGTGAGCATGAGATTTATTTAATTCTTAAAGATGTCTTCTGCTTCCTCTTTAGTTAAATAAGAGCCTAAGTGTTTTATTAAGCATTCCGGGCTACAGTAACCGTGAGTTAATTTTTTTTGTTCATTCAAGAAGTTAATCATTTCTTTAGAAGCATTATGCCATTTGCCGTCATAATTAATGCTATCACAAACAGAGCAACACCTAAGAATTTCGTTGTCTAAGCAGATTTTATTATCCATTTCCATAGGGAATCATTGGACAATTAAGCTCCTTTTTTAAGCATTTGGATAAAAAGCCTTAAAAAACAAGAGTTAGTTTCGATTAGCTATTGGTTATTAAGACCATGACGTGAGGGCTGGTTTGTCGCAAGACAACAGCCCGAACGAAGTGAGGGCTGGTAGTCCAGTAGTAGAACGCCCGCTTTGCAAGCGGGAGGTCCTGGGTGCGATTCCCAGCCAGTCCAATTTAACAATCCCCTTCTCAATTAAGGAGCAATCCAACTGAACAAATAGCGAAGTTCAGAGCACCCCATCCAGCTCATAATAGCCCTAAGATTATTTCTGGAAGCAACTAGATTGTTAGTAGCAACATTTTTAAGGTAACTTATTAAATATTATATTTAATGGAAGAGGATATTAATGACTTTATTAAAGGGTTGGATAAATTATTCGAGCTTTGGAAAAATGAATCTAAAGGTAAAGTTGAACTAACTAAGGTCACTGACGAACTCGTTAAATCTATCACCATAAATTATTCCAGTAAGCTAATCTGCCCAGTCTGCGGGGAAGGAGTTTCATTCGCTGATAAACACTGCGGGGTAAACATCAGTAAAAGGGTTTACAAAACAATTAATGACGAGTTACTTGAACCGTTAAGAATCAAAGATGAATCAACCAGTTTATCAGAAAAATTAATCAGTTTAACCAATAAGAAGAGCATAGAAATAATTGACGGCTTAAGCAAGCTTGGATTAGAAAACGAGAAGATAATATCAATAAAAGCCGACTTTGACGGATTAAGAGAAGCTAATCTGGATGATATTAGAGCGTTTAATAATGGGGTAAGACGATACTTAAATGAGTTCATAATTAATACACGCAACAAGGCTTCGTATAAAAATCTTATAAGACAAGCAGTTGGAGAAAGATTAATTAAAGTCAATGATGACTTGCTGATTGAAGGGGATTTAAATGCTTTTGGACGATTAAGTGATTACTTACATTACGCTACTGAGTTTTTTAATAAAGTTAATAGCATTGAGCAGTACATAAATGAAAAGGTTACTAACCTGAAAAAAGCTGGGCACAAAATCAAGAAAAAGACTTTTATTGATGATCTTAAAGGGGATAAGGCTTACATCAATGGGGCTAAATGGTTAGTCAAGAAAAGTCTTGAAAGCCTTATTGGCATCACAGATGATTACAAAGAAATTATAAGTTATGACACGCTTGTCAGGTTGATTGATAATGGGAGCATTAACAGTTTAAATGATGTTAATAAGGGGTTAATGGTTGCCGGGCTTGGTGACATTAATAGATTCCTGCAAAAAGCGTACAACAAGATTAGTGATTTTATTGATAGTAAAGTGGAGAGCAAAGTTAATGACTTAATAACAAAAGTCAAACCCAGTAAGTATGAAGCCACAATAAAGATCCCGAATGGATACGCGAGAGTTATTTATGTTAAAGAAAAGCCGTATAAACGTCAGATAAAAACAATAACAAAACACTTGAATAATTTCCGTCAAAATAAAAAAGAGGATAGATTCGGGCATTATCACATTGGCTATAAGTATGATGGTTCCAGCTGCGGGGAATTTTTAACTGAACTTATGGACGAAATTTTTGAAATAAAAATAATTGAGAACCAGAAGTACACAATGAATTATGGTGAAAAAGTTTTTGGCAGGGATTTAAAGATTGGTGATAGCTTATTTTTAAACAAGAAGTTTTATTGCACTGAAAAGGACTTCAAGGCATTAAATGATTACGCCAAAACTAATGAAACATTAAAGCCAGTGATTGGACTTAATGATTGGTTGCTATCATGCAGACTTCCTGAAACATTGATAATTAATATGAAATTAACAAGTGAAACACCTTATCCAGAATTACTCAGAAAGGTTTACCCTCACACTGGAAACACTAAATCAAGGGCTTTTAACAAAAATGAAGGTGAATTAATTATTAAGAACCTTTATAGTGTTAATGTTAAGAAGATAATCTTCTAAACGTTCTTGGCTTTACCCCAGGCAGTCTTCAATAATTTAGTCATTGCGCGGCCAAGGGCTTTGCTTTGAATGTTAATGTTAACCCACTCATGCGACGGGTCCTGTATTGAGATAGTAACTAATTCTTCATCACTTACTAATAACCTGACGCCAGGTAGCGGGTAGTGTCTGATATTAACGCCTGCTTTGAGTACTTCTTTAATTCGTTGCGGGTCTGCTTTGTTAAAGTTGGATAAGATGAATCGATTATTTGCTTGTTTATCAGTCTCAGCGAATCTGCGTTTAATTGAGGGGTACCAATTTTCTAATTTAAAACCATCACTAGTAGCCCAGTACTCATCCTTGTAATCAAAGTGCTCGGCTACTCGTTTAGCAAAATTATTACGACCGGTTGTGACACTAACAAGTTCATCAACTGATTCTTTCTGACCAAGTGACTCAACTGCGTTGTTAATTTCATCCTGCATGATTGTTAGTTCATTGAGCCTGTCATCAACAATCCCGTTAAGCGCTGTTTTTGGTTCAACTGCTTTATACTTCTTTGGTTTTGATGGCACGACTTCAACTAAGCCTTTCATCTCAAGAACGTTAAGCGAGTCATAAATCCGGCCAAACGGCACGCTACTTTTCTTTGAAATCTCAAAGGCGCCAGCAGTGCCAAGGCTTAATAACGCTATGTAAGCGTCGCCTTCATATTTATTCAAGCCTAGTTTACGCAACAAATCAATCATGTTCTTTTTTTCACACTTACTATCTGATAGGACAGAACGAAAGTGCTTTTAGCACTTGAGTGTACAACCATTATTAGTTGTGCTAAGTTTATATTATTAATGTTTAATTATTATTATTTTATGAGAAAATTAAAAGTAGTATGCCACGGAAACGTGAGCAAGGATTTATGCAAAAAAATGATTGGTCAAAAAGTTAGTTTTGATAAAAAATTAATTGAATACCAATTAAGTCTTGAAGAGAAACACGCGGATATTAAATTAAAAATTCTAAACAACGAGTACGGCTTAATTAATGACAGTATTGTTAGGATTAATGAACTATGTCTTGGCATGACTTATGGTTTGAGTAATTGGGATTACATAACAAAAGATTTGCTTGAGCAAGAAACAGGAAAAGAATTTGATTACAAATCATTTAGTAAAAACAAGGTTAGATTACTTAGTAATGAAGCGAATAATGGCTTAGTCAAGAAATTATTGGAGTTGCAATAAAAAATGTTTAACAAAAAGAAAGTCAAGCAATTAAATGATTTACTCAACAAAGTTAAAGACCATCGGGATGAGTTTATTAAAACACTTGAGGAATTATGCCCAAATAAGGATTGTGACCCGCAATTAGAGACTAGTAAAGAAGCAGTTAATTGTGAATACTTCACTTTATGCAACGCGCTAGGTAGTTATTCGTTAATAAGTGATGAAGAACGAGTTGAAGCAGATGAATTTCTTGAGGAAGTATACAAGAGTATTGAGCGCCGTAAGAAACCGAGCGAGATTTACTCCTGAAAACGCTTGATTAATTCATTATAAGCATTACTGCCAATCCAGCGGCTAGTCTTATTATCTGATTCTTTTAATTCAATTGATAGTTTAATCGCAATTTTATTTAAGTTTTTATTACGCTTGCCAATGTTGCGAAGAGCCCAATTAACTGCTTTCTTAACATAATTGCGCTCGTCAGTTGAGTTTTTTTTAATTAAGGGCAATAATTTAATGAGTTGTTTATCATGAGCTTTTTTATCATGAACCGCGAGTCCTGCAATTATTGAGAAAGCAGCTCGCTTAACAAATAATTCTGGCCGCTTGGCCCACTCGCGGACTTTGCTCCACGCGTGAGGTGATTGGTCAAACAAGCTAGTGCAAGCTTGGTCAGTATCATCCCATGACTCAAAATTAAGAGCCCATGAATCCATTTGCTCAGGCATGACTTTGTCAGGCTCGTCAAGGAAGACAGAGAGCAAGCGGGCTTCATGAATATGAGACTTGGCTAATTCAAGCGCTAGTTCATGATTCCGGCCAATCTCTTTAGCTAAGGCGCGTAGTTTATAGATTTGAATGCCAAGCACTTCTTTGCCAGTAATGCCAAAGCGCGCCATTCCTATTACGTTTTTTTCATTGCGCATTGACTTTAATTTTGAGATAATATCCAAAGTCTTAAACCACCTTTAATAATTCAAGCAAGTAAATAAGCAGTATAACCACGCCAGCAGCTGACAGCATTTTCAGGACGCTGAGAATGACTCGGTCTCGGCCGATGCGCGCAATAAAAACTCCAAGGAAAGAAACCATTACGCCTGCAATAATAAAGCTAATATAATAAGCTATTATGACAGGCAGGCAACAAAAAGGAATGATTAGCAATAACATTGCGATGAAAGGTGATAAGCCGTCAACCAATGAGATTATTATTGAAATATTATTATTCTGCTTGATTAACTTTTTAGTTCTCTTTGCACCTTTTGACACAATATCATACTTTCTTTCAGCTCGTTCAATTAAGTAAGCACCCCAAAAACCAGACACACCCATGGCAATGCCTGAGCCAATACAGGACATGAAAATAATACGCGTGTCAATAACTCCGGCAAGCATTAAAGCAATTAGAATGCCAATAACAGTTAAGACACCATCAAAAGTATTCATCACGAAATAACGCCTAACTATTTCATCACTAAATATTGATTTCATAACTTAATATCACCTTGGCGGAGCGTTCGCTTAAGTATTGTGTCATATACTGTGCTTGGCTTGTTATGGGGTAACTCACCGTAATTAATAGTAAAATCAATCCCTTTTAGTTCAGGCACTAAATAAGGGTCTGACTCGCCGTGCAAGTTAGCGCTGGTTGCAGTGATTGGCTTGCCTAACTGCTTGGTTAATTCAAGCGCGATAACATTATCAGGAATACGAAAACCAATCTTATTGCCACCACCACAAAGCAATGGTGGTAGCGACTTATTCTTAACAATCAGTGTTAACGGGCCAGGCATGTGCTCAGCCACTAAGCGCTCAGTCTCACGACTAATAACAGCGTACTCCTTAATCATCTCAATTGAAGGCACAATAACACTCAACGGCATGTCAAGCGGTCGGTTCTTGGTAAGAAAGACTTTGCGGACAGCCACAGAATTAGTTGCATCAGCACCTAAACCATAACAAGTCTCAGTTGGGAAGATAATAAGCCCACCTTTTTCTAATATTTCAACAGCTGTTTTAATAGTCTCGCTAGTCATTAGTGATTATTAAACTAGTCTTATAATAAAAAGCTTTATTTAAATAGAAATAAAAAAAATAGTGATACCTCAAATGTTTACTCAGGATGCTAAAACAACTTGTTATTTAGACAAAACCTTTATAAACACCTTCTCAATTTCTTAAATGAGTAGTTACGCACTTAGTGTTAGTAACTACTATTTCGTGCGCTACCTAAACTAAAGTTTAGTGTAGTAAGGTGCTGAGAACACGAATTTCATGTTCATTGAAGCCGTTGCATTGGCAAGCGAGGTTAATAAATTAATCTTCGCAGGAAAAAATAATAATATCTTTGATGCTATATCAATTTTAAAAAAGAATTTGGATTTATAAAAAACGATAAGCTGTTAGGTGGATGACTTGGCTTGAGAGTCGAAGAAGAGCGTGGCAAGCTGCGATAAGCCCCGGGGAGCCGCATGCAGGCATTAATCCGGGGATTCTCTAATAGGACTTCCGAACGCTTCAGGCGTTACTCACGCAGGTGAGGGAGAACGCGGGGAAACGAAACATCCTAGTACCCGCAGGAAAAGAAACCAATTGGGATACCGTTAGTAAGGGCGACTGAAAACGGCATAGGGCAAACCGAACGATAACAGGCGACTGTTATTGGGTGTGGTGTTTGGACCCCTATTAATCAGTCATTAATGAACCTTAAGTCCGCTGGAACGCGGCACCTTGGAGAGTGACAGTCTCGTAAGGGTAAGTTAATGAGTGTGAAGGGAGTTCCAGAGTACCTGGTATCGATATTTATCAGGGAATACGGGAGGCAACAACTTCCAACCCTAAATACTACTCAAGACCGATAGCGAATAAGTACCGTGAGGGAAAGTTGAAAAGTATCCTAAATACGGAGGTAAAAAGATCCTGAAACCTAATAGCGACGGATGTTGCGGCTTAAAAGAGCTAATCCATGAAGTAAAGTAGAGTGATCTATCAAACGAAGGGTTAGTAGTCGAAGTTGCAACGTAGATTTGGGATAATCCGCCAGGGAGTTTATGTAAGTGGCAAGACTAACCGTTTCAAATCGGTGAGTCATAGCGAAAGCGACAAGCCCGCAATTTATGAGGGGCGAGGTGTTAATAGCGCCTGTAGTCACTTGTGTAAGACCCGAAGCCGGCCGATCTAGCCTTGGGCAAGGTGAAGTCTTCCGCAAGGAGGATGGAGGCCTGAAGAGGTACTGTGTACAAGCGTTCTTCTGACCTGTGGCTAGGAGTGATAAGCTAATCGTGGCCGGCAATAGCTGGTTCCTCTCGAAGTAGGCTTAAGTCTAGCCTGCCTGGAGATAGTATAAAGTGTAGAGATACTAATTGGATGTTTAGGGTTCGAGAGAGCTCGGCATTCTGTTAAACTCCGAATCTTTATACATCGTTGAAGGGTGGAGTCGGGGGTGCGGGGTAAGCTCGTATCCCGAAAAGGGAACAACCTCACCGTGGGTTAAGGTCCTTAAATCCTGACTAAGTGAAGAAGAATATCCGTTTCCTAAAACAATGGGGAGGTAGGTCCAGAAGCCGCCATCCTATAATAAGTGCGTAATAGCTTACCCATCTAGGAAATAGGTTTCTAAAATGGACGGGACTAAGTCAGGTACCGATACCCACGACCCTCCAAGTAATTTGGAGTGATGTGGTAGGGAGGCGTCCTATGCGCCTAGAAGCATGAATGTGAATTCATGTGGAGCGCTTTGGATTGAGAATCCTGGCAAGAGTAGCATCTAAGAAGGGTGTAAATCCCTTCCGTCGAAAGGGCAAGGGTTCCTCAGCTCTGCTTCATCAACTGAGGGTTAGTCGTGACCTAAGGCATACCTTAATCGGGAATGCCGAAAGAGAAACAGGTTTATATTCCTGTACCATGATTGTACGAGCGGCAACGCAAGGCACTTGGTCGTGACACTTGCGGGTAGGCTTGGCAGCGCTGTCGCGTTGTTTAAATAGGACAAGCCCGGGGAGAGACGTAACGTTGAGAACCGGGTTAAACTATGAATAGACGATGTATTTCGTTCAAGCTGACCCCTCGAGTCCATGAAAAGCGAGAGTGCAAGGATCATTCATGTGCGTACCCAGAACCGGCACTGGTGCCCCTAGCTGAGAAGGCTAAGACGTGTAGGGATAACCATGGTTAGTGAAATCGGCAAAATAGCCCTGTAACTTCGGGATAAGGGGTCTCAGCGGTCGTTGGCTTTATGTCTGCGATTGCTGGGTGCAATTACAAGGGGAGTTCGACTGTTTAATAAAAACATAACTGGCTGCTAGACCGAAAGGTTGTGTATAGCTGGTGACATCTGCCCAGTGCAAGTATCTGAAACCTGGGTTCAACCGGGCCAAGGACTTGTAAACGGCGGGCCTAACCTTGAGGCTCTTAAGGTAGCGATCCTTTGTCATTTAAATGGTGACTTGATGAAGGGCGTAACGAGATTCCCACTGTACCAACCATGGGCCCTGTGAAGATACCATTCCGGTGTAGAGGCCGGAGACCTCCAGTGGGTTGATAAGACCCTAGGAACTTTACTGCAGCCTGCTATTGCTTTGTTGTTTGTGTTGTGTAGGGTAGTCAGGAGACATAGAAGCGATGACGTCAGTTGTCGTGGAGTCTACGATGAAACACTGACCTTCATAGATGACATGGCTCTACCTGAAAGGGGACAGTAGTTGGTGGGCAGTTCGACTGGGGCGGTACGCCGGCGAAAAGATATCACCGGCGCCCAATGGTCAACTTAACCGGGTCAGAACTCCGGTGTTAAGTGCAAGAGCAAAAGTTGGCCTGAATGGAATCAGAACAGCAATGATTCCAAGGACGAAAGTCTGGTCTAGCGAACCACTATAGCCTTTTGTTGAGGCTTAGTTACGACAGAGAAGCTACCCTAGGGATAATGGAGTTGTCTCGCCAGAGCGTCCACAGCGACGGCGAGGCTTGCTACGTCGATGTCGGCTCTTCCTATCCTGGTTGTGTACAAGCAGCCAAGGGTGCGGGTGTTCACCGATTAAAAGGGATCGTGAGCTGGGTTTAGTACGGGGTGACTCAGTACGGTTTATAACTACTGGAGGTGTGCAGTGACTGAGTGGAAGATTCTCAAAGTACGAAAGGAACAGAGGGTCGGCGCCTCTGGTGTACCGGTTGTCTGACAAGGCAGGCCGGGCAGCTACGCGCTATAGGATAACCGCTGAAAGCATCTAAGCGGGAAGCCTTCCGTGAAAAGAGTCACTGATAGGGTGGTCATAGACGATGACGTTGATAGAAACGGGGTGTAAGTACCGAGGAGACGAGGTATTCAGCCCGCGTTTACTAATAACCCTGATTTTTTCCAAATCCAATTTCTCTACTGGAATGAAATAGCACCAAAGAATTACTGTGAGGTACAATAATCTATTAACTATTCTCGCTTGCCAATGCAGCGGTCTTTAATGTATACACTTTTTAGATTTTATTTAACAAAAATTAGTGCTCTAGCTCTCTTTTTTTGTGGTTAATTAAAAATTTATTAATTTTACTTATTCTTGTAAGTAACCCGCGTCAATGTACTGCCTTTGAAAGGAATGTTTGGGTAAGTCTTTTTCAGGACGCTGGCCAGTGACTTATCTTTCAATAACATGGCTGATATTGGCAGGTCGTGACTTGAGGTTATTGGTGATTTATCCCGCAGGAAACCTAGCAGTTTAGCAATGCCTTTATAATAATCAGGCATCACGCGTTTGACGTGAACGTTAACTGAGTAACCACTCGTTTGCTTATTAGACTGTGAGGTCATCTGGAAACCCATGATTGAAAAAGACTCAATGTTATCTTTGTGCACGAAAAAATTACTAGTCAGACCACTAAACCTGATACCGGAAGGCAGTAACTCGTAACTGGACGGCTTAATCAGCTTCAACAGGCCTAACAGCGAGCCAGCGCCAAAGAAAGTGGCTATTAAGCCAAGAGTCAGGTGCCTGGTTAAGTCATTGCGCATGAACCTAAGACTATAAGTGGTTGGCACGCTGTCCCATAACCAAAAGCAGGCGACCACAAAAGCCAAGCCAGCCAGGAATAAGGCAAGTGAGGTTGAGCGCTTTTCAATAAAAATCATAGATAATAATTAGCACAAGATGATTTTAAAATTTATGGGACTAGTGGTCAGCTCGTCTTTTCTTATATAAGCCATTAACCAATAATCTCTTGTTATGAAAGTGTTTGATTACATTAGTGGTTTAACGACTTATGTGCGGGATGACAGCTTATTAGTTAAAGTGAATAATAAGTTCGCTGCCTGGAGCATTAAGAATAAGGTTGAGCTTGAGGGTTACCCAGTTGAGGTTGAGCGTAATAATAATCATTTTATTGTCCGCATCTGGGGCGCTGGCTTAATGGATGCTTACTTACTGAGGAATATTGACGGCATCGCTGCTTGAGTACTCAGTTATTAAGTGATTAGATTGCTTATCAGGTTCAATAAGACGCGAGTAATCCTTGATTAAATCACCGAGTGATTCATCATTCAGCGCTTCGATTTTAATATTAAATAATTCGTTAAACACTAATAATTTATTCTGCTTGGCATTAACTTTTTTAATTGCTTGAGCATCACTGCTTGTTAAATCATTAATTGTTATGTTAAGCAGTTGGTTATAATTAACTAAGTAATTAATCAAGCCTGATAATTCTCTGAACGACTCTGATGAACCATTATTAATGATTAAGTAATGGTTTGATTGGTATTTTATTTCTGCTAAGTGTTTTTCTAAAACCATTATTATTAGAGCAATTAATTTGTTTTTTAAAGGATTTATCATGTGGAGAATATGATTAGTAAGGCTTTTAAACAGAGTACTGCACTATTACTCTTTGTGACTGAGTGAAGTGGTCGACGGTGCGGCAACGCGCAGAGGAACTCCATTCACAGTGAAATGAGCGATTTAATTTTGCTCGCCTGCCAGCCAGTAATGGCGCGCTTGAGAGGGCGCGATTTACCGGGAACAGCAACGATACCTGTAAAAAACCATTAAGCCAATGATATGAGGCGGTTTTGATAAAGGGTGAAACGGCTTGGTATCAAGTGGGTTAAATAGTAACTGTGCAAGTCCTTTAAGGACGCTTAGTAGAATACCACTCATCAGAAGCCCATACATTAGTGTGGTTCTGGCACAGAAAATGGGGTAACACTCAGTCACAATTAATTATTTAATTAATGCTTCTTTTATCTCAAGTGCTAATGCTTCTTTATCTTTATAACCAACTGTACGGCTTAATTCAGCGCCTTGTTTAAGGATCACGATGCAGGGGATGCTGCTTATTAGGAATTCATTAGCTAATCTTTTCTCCTCGTCAATGTTGATTTTAACGAATTTATAATCAGTTAACTCATTGCTTAATCCTTCAAAGATTGACCCCATCATCTGGCAAGGCATGCACCAACTAGCCCAGAAGTCAATGATGACTGGCTTATTTGAGTCAAGCACTTCTTTCTTGAAGTTATTTTCAGTAACATTAATCATTGATCAATCTTGATGAATGAATTATTTATAAATAATTCTAAGAAAAACTTATAAGTTATGGATGTGGAGTTTGACTTGATGCATAAGCGCTTAAGTATTATTGGTTTATTACTTGCTGGTGCGTTGTTCGCTTTTGTAATTATCTTCAAGCCGTCAATGATTAACTCAACTTTTAATAGTGATGTTAGTATGGTCATGCCTTATTTTAGTGTTGACCAAATTATTGCTAACAACGCTTTATTCAAGGCTTACACTATTATTAACCCAATCAGGGGTGATGAAGGGTTAATCATGCTTGATGTGATTAATAATGGCGTCTCAACTATTTGTGTTAATAACGTGTTAGTTAATGGCTCAATTGCTTTAAGTGAGAGTCAATGTATTGAAGCAGGCTTGACTGGTTACTTAAACGTGCCGTTTATGCCTGTTAATCAAGGCGCTTACGCGGTCACGATTAATTATAATGTTAATGGAGTTGAGCAGTCACCGCTTAATTTAATGGTTGAGGCGCGACCAGTTAACCAGTCAGATGCGCTTAGGGTTGAGTTAATGGTTAATGATATTGATGCTTTTACTGGTTTATCATTTACTGGTGGGGATAGTATTAATGCTGAGTTAACCATTAGTTCTAATAGTCTTTTTTTTGTTAATGTTTCAAGGGGTTTATTATTAATAACAACTGATGGGGGTCATTATTTTTATGAAGTTATTATTAATCAATTAATCCCACCATTACAATCATTTACTAAGTTACAAGTCCTTGAGGTTCCGCGATTAGATGGTGAGTATGAATTAAAAGCTTACTTGTATGTTGATGACGGCGCGTTAACCAAGATTGTTAGTTTGGTTATTTGAAGTGGAATAATTTGAACTCTGGTTTCTCACTGAATAATGCTTTGCTAGGGATTATTGCATAATCATTATCGCGAGGCCGTTTGCCGTTAATTAATAACCAATGGCCTTTATCATCAAAACAAGTGATTAATGAATGAGTGGTGCCGTAGTTAGTGCTTAATGAGTGAGTGAACCAGTAAACATCTAATTCTTGCTTAATTAATTCCCTGCTGATAAAGTAAGTTGAGTCGATGCAAATGCCTTTGAATAATGGGTTAATAATTTTTTCTTGGCGGTGGTCTTTAACAACGCAGTCAAGGTTAGCCATTTGTATATCATAATCCATGTTATCATTAACGTAGTGGGTTATCTTATCAAGCGACTTAGTTAATTCAGGGTTTAACTGATTATAATCTTGTTCTTTAAAGACAAAGCAAACGCCCGAGCCAGTAGCCATTGGTGACATTGCAATCAATCCCGGCATTGGTTTATTAAAATAATTATCAACATAAGGCCTCATTTGGTCAAAGTACACGTGATTAACTTGCGGGTTCATTGACTCGCAAGCAATTTTATCATTAAGGGTTCTTAACTTATCAGGGGTTAAGTTAGTGTAAAGGGATTCAGGGATGCTAAGGCTATTGCCTTTGTCAAAGTTTATGTTAAAAATTATTCGCTCAACATAATCCTTATTAATCATTAATTCAGGCTTAAGCCAGTTATCATTAACTTCATTAATAATCTGTTTCCAGTCATTTAATTTCATAAAAAATGAATTATCAATTGCTTTTAAAAATCTTTTGCATAAGCCAAAAACGTTATAAAACCGTGCTTAATTCTTTATTAATTATGGCTAAAGCAACTGCTCAGACTAATCAGAGTACTGGTGGTATCATGCGTTACTTCAGTGATTATAAGAGTAAATTATCACTTAAGCCTGGTTATGTTATTTTTGCGTCAATAATAATTATTCTAACAGTGATAATACTGCACGCAATCACGCCTTAACGATTCATTAATAAGTATAATAAGTAAATAATAACTGTTAGTCCGCCTGCTATCGCGATTAAATACCATTTGTAAAGTGAGAAGAACTCTTTTATTCTTGATTGTTTAGTCTTTTGTTTTAAGCCCATGGCTTCAATTAATTTATTATAGAATTCAGGGTAATTAGTCTTGTAATTATTCATGGCTTTACTGTAATCCTCTGAGCTATTAGTTCTCATTTCATTTAAACGCTTAACATACTCATTAATATCAACCATTAAAAGTTAATAAACGCTAGTTGAATATTTAAGCCTTTATGACTATTGTATTCGGACCAGCTGGCATTCCAATTGGGGCTAAAGGGAATAATGTTGATGGGCTTAATCATTCAATTAATCTTGGTTTAGGCGCTTATGAAGTTGAGTTTGTTAGAGGAGCGCGCATGACGCCATTAATGGCTCGCGAGATGCAAGTCATTAGGGATAAAAATAATATTCGAGTCTCTTGTCACGCGCCTTATTTTATTAATTGCAATAACCCTGATAAGTATGGTTTGACGCGCAAGCACTTGCTTGATTGCATTAAAGTAAGTCAGGATTTAAGGTTCACTCGTATTGTTTTTCATACTGGTTACTTAATGGGTCAATCAAGAGGTGAAGCATTAAAGACTTGTATTAAGACTATTAAGCGAGTAATTAATGATGCTTATGATAAGGGTTATAAAAATTTTATTCTCGGACCTGAGACTAATGGCAAGAAATCACAGGTCGGGACGACTGAGGAATTAATCGCTATTTGCAAGGAGTGCAAAGAGTGTCGGCCAGTGATTGATTGGGCTCACTTGCACGCGACTAGTAATGGTGGTTTAAAGACTGAGCAGGACTTCAAGCGACCGCTTGAGTTAATCGAGCGTGAACTGGGTAAAACTTATTTGAAAGAGCTTCACTGTCATTTCAGCAACATTGAATACACTGATAAAGGTGAGGTCAGGCACTGGCCACTGGATAGTAAGTGGGGGCCTGATTTTAATGTATTAGCAAGAGTGATTAAGGATTATGATTTCACGATTATTTGTGAGTCACCGCTAATTGAGAAGGATGCATTAAAGATGAAGAGTATACTTAATAAAATGTAAGTGATTAATGATTTAATCATGTTTAAGATTTTATCACCAAGTAGTATTGCTGTTATTGGCGCGTCAAGTGATAAGAGCAAGGTTGGTTATGCTGTGTTTAATAACTTGCTTAAATCAAAACTAAAGGTTTACCCAATTAACCCTAATGCGCGTAGCGTTTTAGGGGTTAAGTGTTATGATAAAGTAACTAATATTAAGGGTGTTGTTGACGTTGCCGTCATCGCAGTGCCTGCCAAGGTAGTGCCGTTAGTTATTAATGAATGTGGTCTTAAAGGGGTTAAGGAAGTAATAATTATTAGTGCTGGGTTCAAGGAAGCTGGCAATAAAGAGTTAGAAGAACAAATTAAGGGTGTTGCGTTAAAGTATGGTATGCGATTGTTAGGCCCGAATGTGTTAGGTGTTATTAAGCCTGGTAGTTTTAATGCTTCTTTCCTTAATGAAGTGCCAAAGAGTGGTGGGATTAGTTTTATTAGCCAGTCAGGCGCGCTTGGGGTGGCAGTTCTTGATTGGGCTATTACTAATAATATTGGTTTTAGTTATTTTATTAGTATTGGCAATATGTGTGATATTAATTTTAATGAGTTAATCACTGATTTAAATAAGGATTCATTGACTAAAGTTATTGCGTTATACGTTGAGTCAATCAGTGATGGGCCTGGTTTCATGCGAGCTGTACGTAATTCAAAAAAACCAGTCTTAGTGTTAAAAGCAGGGACTAGTAGTGAGGGGACTAGTGCGGTTAGTAGTCATACTGGTTCACTGGCGGGTAATAATCAAGTTTATGAAGCTGCTTTCAATCAGTGTGGCGCTATTAGTGTTAAGTCGTTTAATGAATTAGTTAAGAGCGCTGAATTAGTTAATGATTATGGTTTGCTTAAGGGTAAGCGGGTGTTAATTGTTGGTAATGCTGGTGGCCCAAGCATCTTAATGACTGATGCGTGCATTAATAACGGGTTAGTAATACCAAGATTACCTGTTAAGGTTAAGAAGCGGTTAGATAAGGTTTTGCCTTCTCATTGGAGCCATAATAACCCGATTGATGTCTTGGGTGACGCGCTCGCTGACCGTTATGAGAAAGTGTTTAATATTATTAAGAATGAATCATTTTATGATGCGGTTATTGTTATCCTAACGCCTCAATCAATGACTGAGGTTGAGGGCACGGCTAAGGCAGTAATTGAGTTAAGCAAGAAGCGAGTGGTGATTCCTTGTTTTTTGGGTGGCAATAAAATTAAGCCAGCGTTTGAATTATTTAAAAAAGAAGGGCTTTTATGTTTTAATGAAATCAATGAGGTTGCTGACTCGCTTAAAGCTTTAATCTAGCGTCAACAATTATTAATTTCTTATCAGTGGCAAATAATGGGTTAATATCTAATTCTTTAATATCATTATCAACAGCAGTTCTTGATAGGTTAACTAATAGTTTTGTTAATAAATTAATATTAATGCCTATCTTACCGCGATAACCTTTGAGTAGTGGGTATGTTTTTAGTTTATTAATCATTAGTTTGGCTTCATTAAGATTGATTGGGCAAACTCTTAAACTAACATCTTTTAATAATTCAACTAAGACTCCGCCAAGCCCTATCATTATTACTTGATTAAAAACAGGGTCTTTCTTAACCCCAATGATTAATTCAACCCCATTTAATTGTTCTTGAATCATTATTGATTTAGTTATTCTTTTTAGTTTCTTGAAAGCATTGATTGCTTCATTGATTGAATTAATATTTGTTATCACGCCACCAACATCAGTTTTATGAGTTTGAGTTTGGCTGACTATTTTCATTACTATTGGAAATTGAACGCGCTTCAAAACCTCGGTTAGTTCATTAACTGATTCAACCATGAAACTATGCGCCACAGGATAACCCTCAAGTTTTAGGAATTCAAGACTCTTATTAACGTCTAGCATTAATTTACTTAAAGGAAAGTTAAGTATTTAAGGGCTTCACTTTTTTACTTAAAATAACAACCATTTTTTTATGGGCCCGTAGCGCAGTCTGGATAGCGCGACAACCTCCTAAGTTGTAGGTCGTGGGTTCGAATCCCTCCGGGCTCGAATTTCTTCTGTCTCTGGAAGAGGCTTATTAATCTGCTCCGGAGGGCTCTGTGCAGCGAAGCGCACAGCAATCCCTCCGGGCTCGAAGCGAAGCGAGAGACCGTGAGTCCCGAACGAAGTTCGAACACTCCGGGCTCGAGTTGAACCGCGAGGGGTGCCCCTGGCGCGTATTATTATTTCTTTTCTTTGTTAGGAAAAGTCTTTAAAAGGTAAGGCTTGTTTTTATTATTCATAGTGGGCCTGTAGCCTAGTCTGGATAGGGCGGCCGGCTTCGGATAACCCTTTCCGCTATCGCGCAAAGCGTTAACGGAAAAGAAGAAACCGGCAGGTCGTGGGTTCAAATCCTGCCAGGCTCGCTATCTTTATTTATTCCAATTTGGGCTCGTGGTTCAGTAGTAGAACGTCACGTTCGCAACGTGAAGGTCGCGGGTGCGATTCCCGCCGAGTCCACTTCTCAAGGATGGGAGCACCCCTCCTTTAGAGATAATCCTCCCCCAATATCAATCCACTCATAACATGTTAATCCATTAAGAAATCTTTTAAAATTATTCAGGCAAGTAATAGAAAAATTATTACTTGAATTAAAACCAAGACCTAAAGAAGCTTCGATTGGAACGCAAGTATTTTTGTAATAAATTTCAACCCAAGCATGCCCATTTGACACTATTAATTTTGAATCAAAACCAAGATAATTCAATAAAAAAGATGTAAGGACACTTTTATCTTGACAAGCACCACCCTTAAGGTAATAAATCCATAAAGGATTCCCACCTAATCCAATTAGTACATTTTGAGAATAAACAAGTCTAAAATAAAATGATTCATTTTCTTCAATTAAACCAACTTCAGAGTTATTTAATAAAAGAATTTCAGCATTTTTATTATAAAAATCAAATACTAATTTATTAACATTTTTTGAAATGTTATTTATTTTATCAATATCATTTCCTGAAGGTTCTGAGAAGTTTAAAGCCAATTCATTAAGAATTCTATTTTTATCTGGAAGATTATATTTATACTCATTTAATCGCTCTTCTAACTTAGCACAATCATTTGTAAAATTGTTAGAGCAATTAATACCATCAAATTTTTTTAGTACCATAACCAGTTAAGGAACAATTACTAAAAATGGTTATTAAACCTAAACCAAAAACTATAAGGACAATAACTAACAAGTATTTTTCCATTATCCTAAAATATCTTTAATCACTTATAAACAGTAGGGTGCGAACCAACGGAGCGAAGCGTAGTTGGTGCCTGAATGAAACGAAGTGGAGTTCAGAGCATCCCGCCGAGTCCACTAGAAATTATTTTCTTTTCTTATTCTTTGGTTCAGGAAGTAAGGAAGCTATTACTAATAATAATGGCCCAAAAATGAAGCCAGCCCATGAGAATAAACCCAGACCAGCGTAAGCGATTAGTTTCACTCGTTCAGGGGTCTCAATCCTGCGCCTATTAATTACTCTAATAACACCATAGCCTAATAGTGATGGGATTATAATAAATATTAAAGTGATAGGCGTTAATGGGTTTGCTTGAGTATTGATTAGAGCAATAATCATTTGATTAAGGGTAACGCCAGAACTGCCAAAGTAAGATAGTGCAGCGATGAAGGATAATAATCTTAACAAGCCCTTAAAGCAGTGTTTGCATTTATAACAGATAATTAAACCACTGTTAATAATGATGATTAAAGGCAATAATATTAACAATAAGCCCTGGCCTTCCCATAAATGAACTAGTGTTACGTCCAATGGAATCTTAAGCCATTCAATGAGACTGAAGCGCTCCTTATAACCAACTGCTAAGCCATACTTACCTTCACCGTAGAGGGTTAAATAATAAGTGCCTGATTCATTAACAATTAAGTCAATGTTGATTAATTGATAATAACTTGATGGGGTGAAAGGCTCGTACTCCTTAAGGTTAGTTGGCTCTGAGTTAAATAATACTGAACCATGATTAACAGGTAACTCAATCATTAAAGGTAAGTCAGCGTTTAATGGGTGGCCGGGGATTATTAATGCGATAGAAAAATTATTGTTTGGTTGAGGTGAGAATAAAGATAGTCTTAATCGGTCACCTTCAATTAATGAGAAATTATAGTATTCATATTCATCAGCTTTTAATTCACCGTAAATAGCCCATGATTTTAATGGTTCATTAATAGTAAAAGCAGTCATTAAATCATTGTTATTAGTAGCCAGTATTGGCACGTGAGCCAAACAAGCATTAAAGCAAAACAGCGTTAATAACAGTAAATGACCCCTCACGCTAATTATAAAGTATTTGCGTGTTTAAATTAATTACTAACTAATAACACTTGATTCATTGTATCAGGAATAAATTTAACCTTCTTGAATACTTTCCTAATAAGCAATTCAAACTCTTTTGGTTCATAAAAATAGAAGTATCGTTTGTTATCACCCCACTTAATGTATTGTTCACCTCTGAGTGATTCATGAAGCCAAACTGAGATTAATAATTCATTGTTAGTGACTCTTTCTAATTCTCTCAAAGCAACTAAACACTCAGTTGGTTTCAAGTGATGCAGGACTGAAATACAAACTGAGTTATCAAAAACTTTATTCTTAAAAGGCAATGCTCTAACGTCTGCCACTAATGAATCATTAATTTTTTTTCGCGCTAACTTAATCATCTCAAAAGAGAAGTCAGTGCCAACCAATTTATTACTTAATGCATGCCGGCCGCTGCCGCAGCCAGCGTCAAGCAACAAGCCGTCATGTTGTTTGATGAAATCAGTTACAAAACTTAATGGTTTCTTGCGGAAGTTATCCCATGAGACTGCGATTGAGTCATAAACATTTTTTAAATCCATGAAAAACCCTCCTGACTAATTAATTCATTATAGGATTTATTCACTTCAACTAAGCTAACTTTATGGCGATTCAGTGAGCCACTAAATGATTTAGGAACATATGATAAGACTTTAATTAATGCTTTATCACGTTCTTCAGGTCTAAGGTTATAATACTTCTCGCTAATCACTTCAATAATATAATGAGGTTTTAATCCAAGGGCTTTTTGCCAGATGATTGGTAGCGGGCCGATTAATATTGGACTATTTGTTTTTGACCCTGCGCTTTCAAAACAAATTATTTGCTCAGGATTAATATGCGCTAAACCAAGTTTGTTAATTATTTGGTTTAAGCGAGCCTTAACTTCAGGCACAGGTTTATAATTAACACTAACCCGGCCCTTTGCTTTATTGGAATTAATGATTGGTTTATTATTAATCAAACAATCATAATAATAATTAACTATTGATGGCGCGACTAATTCTTTATGGGCACTGCCATGATGATTTTTTAATGCACCACTAAAAGTTTTTGGGATGTGCAATAATTCATGGATAAGTAATTTATCCTGATATTCATTGGATGATGAATCATAGTATTCACCAATTACCTCAATAATATAATGGGGTTTAATATTCAATGCTTGTTGTAGTATTCGATAAAAACCATAACAGCGAGCCCTGACGCGCTGACTTCTAGAGCCAGTACTCTTAAAGCAAATAACCCTGTCAGCGTCAATATAATCAAGGCCAAGTGAGTTGATTATAAAATTAACCCTGTTCTTAATATCAAGTGATGATTCATACTTAATCATTCAACTCTCCCATTAACACCATTAATAAATAATTCACGATTAACCTCACCACGCTCAAGTATTGCTTTGTAAAATGGGTAATAAATAACTTTTGTGTTTACAATACTTGTTTTAGGGTCTAGTGATTTAATAACGTGTGATAATAATGTTTCGTCAGGTGAGTAATCATTATTAACATCAACGCTTGTTTCGATTGTTTCTGAGGCAAGGCTTATTGTTTTAGGGATGGATAATTTAGTAGTTGGCTTGAATAATTTCTGTTTGCCACGCCAGTCATAATGCATTATTAATCCATCAACCTCTAGTTTTTTCATTAACTTCCTTGAATCACGTTCAGGCAAATGCGTGAAACTCATCACATCGCTGATTGTCCGAGCGTTATTGTATAATATCGCGATAAGCGCCCTGACGTCATCACTTGATAAATTCTTAATAGAGAATAAATCAAATTTTTTCTTAAAATAATTATCAACAACCAATAATTCAGGTGTTATGTAAGCAGTAATGTTTAATTGTTCGTTGTTAAAGAAAGTCTTTCTGATTACTTTCAAAGTTAGTTCAATTAATGGTTTATAAATTAATTTAACTGATAACACTTTTTCTCGCTCACCAATTAATAAATATTTTCTGCGGCAATTGTTAAGCGCAATTAATTCCGCATCACTTTTGTTAATTAAAGATTTAACGCCTGAGCCATTGTTCTTAGTATTAATTGAGGTTATTAATTCTTTAAGTCTGACTGGTAACCGTTCTTTTATTTTAGGCGTGATGCTCTCATGAGTTGTTTCTCGCTGTCTGAACTTGAATAAAGTTTCTTCTGGCTTAAAGCCAACCATAAAGAACTCACCTGGCAGTAAATCTGTGAGTGCGTGAACGTTCTTGCGCGAGTCAAAGAAATGCTTGACAGCGTCAAGGTCGTTCTCAACTGTGAGTTTACCAATGAATTGATGATTACACTGGCTTAAAACCCCTTTATTAACTAGTGCTGGTCGTTGGCTAGCTACCATTAACCCAAGACCGCGTTTACGACCACGGCGAGCAACTTCTTGTATTATTGATAAACCTTCACCTCTTTGGGGTATGTACTTATCAGCTTCTTCAATAACTAATAAGTATGGGCGTCTGATTCTTGAAGCTGCTTCGTAAAGAGCAGTAAGCCAATCATCAACTAATTTTTTATCATCAGTTACATCACTAACATCAAATATTAATGGCACACCTTCAGTAATAACTCTCTCAGCCAATTTAGGTAAATCAATGCTTGATAATTCAACATCAGCTTCCTTACCACCAACCCATAGTACGTCAAATTTTTGTTTAAGACTAAAGTATTCGCCTTCTGTATCAATAATGCAAAAACCAAGGTTATTAGCAGCTAATTGTTCGCAAATAACTGCCACACCATAAGACTTACCAGCCCCACTTTGAGCAATAATACATGAGCGGCTAGTTAGTAAATCACTCTCATCAACACCTTCACCTTTAACGCCGACAACAATCATTAACTAAGATAAAGCAATAGTTAATTTATAAAACCTTTTTTGGTTAAGATTCTTTTAGAGTAAGTTTTTTAAATAGAAAAATAGACAATAATGTCTATGATATTCCCAATATCGAAGTCTTGTTATAAGATAGTTAACCATGTATATAATAATAATGGTACTAAGATCTCAAAATTACTTAGAGAAGCTAGTGTTTCCCAGCGAATTGGTTACCAGCATATTGATGAATTAATCAAGCTTGGTATTTTTAAAGAGGAATGTAATGGTTCGCTTAGGATTATTAAACCTGATTTCAGCAAAGAAACAGGCAGGTTATTATTTGGTTTAATTGAGAAAGAAAAAGAATTGAATTTGATAGAAAAGAAACCAACAATCAAGGATTCGTTAATAAACCTTACAAGCGAGTCCAGTAATCTGGGTATTAAAACCGCTTTATTATTTGGGCCTTTCATTAAGGATCATGGTAAAGAAAAAATTGATATTCTTGTTATCAGCGAAGGGGATAGTAAAAGAATTTTATTATTCTTACAGGATTGTTTTAGTAATATTGAGAATGCTGTTAGCGCGCGTATAGTTAGCTTAGATGGTTTTACTAAATTAAAGAATAATAAGAATGATTTATTTCAAGCTTTTTTCAAAAACCATATTTGTGTTTATAATACTCAATCGTTTCTTAAAATAATTGATTAACGAGCCTGATTAATTACTTTATTCATTAATTCTTTACCTTCAATGAATTTTTTGTTAACTGTTTTCTCGCAGAAATGACCTTGCCCATTACCATCGCCAGTTATTAAATAAGGCACTGGGTCATTTGAGTGCGACCCAAAGCAGGCTGGCGTCGCGTGGTCTGATGTGATGCAGATAATATTATTTTTCAAATCTATTGATTTAATTAATTGGCTCATGAATTCTTTGTCAATTCGTTCAATTTCACGCACTTTGCCAGTAGCGTCACCTAAGTGGCCATAAATATCAGGTCCTTTCAAGTGAATATAAATCCCATCATATTTTTCAAGTGATTTAATTATTTTATTAACCATTAAACCAGCGTCATTTATTGGTTTAATAACATCCATTTCAAGTAATTGGGCTACGCCAAGTTCTACTGGCATTTCAGCTATTAAAGCCATGTTAACATCGTGTTTATCCTCAAATGAATCAAGCTCTGGCAATGAGTTACCTGCGTCACGAGTAAAGATATAATTAGTTTCAACACTTCTTAAGTCACCTAATCCTGCTTTAGTTAATACTTGACTGGCTTGTTTAGTAAAATCATTAATTATGTTAGCGGTTACTTGAGCTTCTGGCGCTAAAGCTTTACATTCCTTAATAGTAATTCCTTCATTAATCTTTTTAGCAACACTGATTAATTCAACTCCTAATCGTTGTCTTATGTATCCTGGGTGAGTGTTTGTTACTTGGTCAGATAAATTTTTATGAAGCACTAAAACGCAGCGATAACCTTCAGTGTGCTTGAAGGTGAATGGCACGTCAAGGCTGATGCCTTCATTGATTAATTTCTCTATTTGCAACCCTTTATCCTTGGTTAATTCTGATAATCTTATTTTAACTAGTTTACCTTGTTTAACATTAGCTAAATTACATCTAAGCGCAACTTCTCCTTCATGGTATTTTATGCCTGCACCAATTGCTTCAATCACGCCTCTGGCAGGGACTTTAAATGGATTATAACCAAGTAATGCAAACGCGGCCACGTCGCTTTGTGGTGCAATGTTGGGTCCAATAACATTCATTAAACCATTTATTGAATCTTTGAATAATGAGTCAATAATTGGGGTATTAGCTGCTTCAAGCGAGCTCTTGCCCCCAAGGGTCTTACAAGGTCTGCCTGCGGCGCCGTCAAGAACAATGAATAATATTTTTTTCATTAATTAATTATTAACCTTTTTTAATTTATAAAAGCATTTATAAAACAACTTCTATTTTTTAGATTACATTGGCCCTGTGGTTTAGCCTGGATAGAATGAAGCCCTGCGGAGGCTTTGACCCGTGTTCAAATCACGGCAGGGTCATTACTTTTTCTTTTGTGTTCAAACCCACGAGCATTAGCGAGTGGGTGCCTGCACGGCAGTGCAGAGCATCACGGCAGGGTCATTACTTTTTCTTTTGTGTCAGCCTGTCGAACGAATGTGAGACAGAGCGAAGCGCTGTTAAGCGCTGAGTGCACGGCAGGGTCACATTTTTATATTATTACTTGCTTGAGTTTTCGTGAAAATCACTATTTGTGGTAGTATTGCTTTCATTGACGAGATGAATGAAACCAAAGTCAGATTAGAGTTGCTTGGTCATGAAGTTAAAATACCCGTTAATGAATTTATACATGAAGGTAAGGAGATTAGTGTTAAGGATTATTATCAACTTCGAAAGCAAGGGTCAAATGAACAATGGGTTTGGGATAAGAAAGAAGAATTAATGAAGACGCATTTCAATAAAATTGCGTGGTGTGATGCTATCCTTGTTTTGAATCATGATAAGAATGGTGTTAACGGTTACGTCGGGGGCAACACTTTAATGGAGATGGGTGTGGCCCAATACCTTGGCAAAAAGATTTATATGATTAAGCCAATACCAGAGTTAAGTTACAAAGAGGAGATAATAGGTGCTAAGCCAGTCATTATTAATGACTTAAATTTCTTTGAGCAATTCCTTTAAGTCATTTATTTTATAGTCAGCCGTGCAAACCCTATGAGTCTTATTCGCGTGCGAGTAAAGGAATGTCTTGCCGCCAGCCACTTGTTTTAACGCCATGTCACTAGGCGAGTCGCCGATAATAATTATCTCATCATACGTTTTATTTTTAAGGAATTCTTTTAAGACGTCACGTTTGTTCCTCGTCGGGTTAACATGGCTGTCAACCGCAAAGGCTTTTCCTGTAGGGAAGAACTGAGTAATGCTGACTGCGTTGAGGAATAATGGCAGTGACTCAGCGCCAGTGTTAGAGATAATTATTTGGTCATGTCCTGCTGATTTAATTGAGTTTAATACTTCAAGCGCGCCAGGAGTTAACTTAATGTGCTTTTCAGTAATATCAAAACAAGCATTGCTTAACTCAAAGCAAGCTTGCTGTAATTCAAGGTGGTGTTTATTGGTCTTGTCAGGCAGTAAGTCCTCGAAGTACTCAAACCATTTCTTACCCCATAAACGGTCAACATCCTCACTCATGAATCTTGAGTATAACCAAATCGTTCAAGGATATTATTGGAAACTTCAAGTGCTGATAACTCAGTTCCCATTTCGAGGACGCCGTGGAAGTCCCAGACAAATAATTTCATTAAGAGGTTGATAGTAAATCTGCTTTAAAGATTTTTTGGGTTAATCATTAAATCATGACTGGTTAATTTTATTTGATGGAGATTGAATTAAAATCCTCGCTTAATAATCCAGCTGAAGTGATTGATAAGTTAAACAAATAGTCCTACAGGATTTTAAGGGTTACCTTTATAGGATTTTAGGGCAATAATATAGACAAAGTTGTCTATACAATATATCAAGCATAAAGTATATAAAGCAGAGTATAGATTAGTTCTTTTAATGAAGGATTCAAAAAGTAAGCGATTATTGCATTATTTTTTAAGAGAAAAACCTTTTTTAATGTTAATTAAATTAAGGAATTTTGATAAACCGCGTTACGCTAGCTTATTGGCTAAAGAAGTTGATTGTACTTACAGCCACACGGTTCGTATTCTTCAGATTTTAGAGGATAACGGATTAATTGTTTTTGTTAAGAAAGGCAGGATAAAAATTATTGAGCTAACAAAATTAGGTATTGAAATATCCAGGGTAATGGAAGAATTAATCAGGTCATTCAATAAAGCTGATGAGTAAGAAATTACTAATTTATACCTAAAGCCTTAAGCTTTAAGATTTATCAATTAATTGGGCAGCCGTCTGAAAGACTGAGCAGAGTTTATTGTTTATCAATAAGCGAGGCGTACTCAATTATTCGTTCAATAGTTGGCTCTGCCTTAAACTTAATGAAGTCCTTGAATAATTCCTCGATTGATAACCATTCGCGCAAGCGATAACCTTCAATTGTTTTTTCAACAAAATCAAACTCTTTTAATCTAAGTAAGTGTCGGCGTGCATTACTCTGCGACACACCGGGTTTGCCAGTATCAAGCAAGTACTTGTAAATGTTATTAATAGTGATGAATCGCTTCACTTTACCTGCTTTAATGAACAATAATAATAAGTCAATTATTATATCACGACTATCACCTGGTTGAAGCAAGCCAGTGCTAATGCAAAATTTACGGAGTAATTCATCAAAATTACCTGATGGTTTCTCAAACTTTCTTAACGAGAAATCAAGCACTGGTGTATCATGAAATGATTTGCGCATAGAATAATCAAAGCAACTAGTTGCTTAAATATTTTAATCAAAGCCACTTATGCATTATTATCTCATTAGTCAATCGTCCTTTGTATTTTAATCGGTTCTTAATCACAGCCACCTGTTTAAAACCCATTTTCTTATAAAGCTTGATTGCAGGCTTATTATCCTTAAAGACGCCAAGCTCAATTAATTCTAAGCCTTTCAAGCGCTCTTTGGCTAAATCAATTATTTTAACAATTAATTCTTTGCCAAGACCTTGGCCTCGATAACCCTTAGCTATTACTATACCGAAGCCGCCGACGTGCGATGACCTGCCTTTCTCAAGCATTATGCCAAACGAAGCAATAATCTTCTTGTCGTCAAGAGCGATAAGACTAACTGACTTACCAGCATTAATTTGTTTTAAACGATTTCTTAAGCGAACGCGTTCTTCAGCAACAGTTATTACACTATCAACCAAGATGAATACTTCTTCCCTGACTAAATCATTCATCAATTTAGTTAAAGCTGGTGCATCACTCATTTTAGGTTTGCGAATAATAAAACTCATATTCATATTAGATAAATTAAAAGTTTAAATAATCTATATGCATTTATTCTTAGTTAATGCAGGAAATACCAACATATAGGTTAATCATCGCAGCCACAATAGTATTTATTGTAGGGTTATTTATCTTCACAATAATATTCAGGGCTTATTTAACATTCCAGCAGTTAGAACAATTAGTTATTGAAACAGGCGATTATGAACAAGACCAATTAACGCTTGTCATCCTTGGCTCCATTCCTTGGGCACTCGGTGGGTTCTACGTTTCATTGTTAGGCGTAATTATTTACTTCTTATTAAGGGGTAATAAACCATCCCAGCAAGAGATGACACGGGCTGATTTTAGGAAACGCTAAATTATATAAGCTTTAATTAATTAATTAATTATTAATGATAAAAGAACATTATGCGTTCATTACTATTAGTTTAGCGACAATTTTCTTAATCTCAGGTTTAACAATCAGTGGTGTTAATCAAGAGATAACTGGTTATTATGTTAATAATAATTCTTGCGAGCCAATGACCTGCGAGGAATTAGGGCTTGAGCCAACAGGTTTCATGAAATGTGAAGGCAGTATTTGTTACAGGAATTGTTATCAGGATAGTGTTTTAATTGAGATGGCCACTTTCTGCGAAAGGTAAGATTAAAAACAACCAATCTCTTACTTATTGATTAATGAACAAGAAGAATAAGATTATTTTCTGGACGATGATTGTTTGTTCAATAATCATATTAATTATTGCTTTTAACATTAGAGTAATAATGGTTTATGGCACATTAATCAACTCAAATCATTTTAGTAGCTCAGTGATTAATTGTCAAGCAGATGAACGTGACTTCATATTGATTAATAGTTATGCGTTAGGCAATCAGACTGAATTAATGATTCAAGGCTTATCTTTAGGTAATTGGTTAACTATCATAAACACTAATAACACTTATGACCCAAAGATTGCTTGTTACGCAGGCCATGAAGAAGATGTTATTATTGAAACAATAAATTATACTATTAATAATAATGAAGCAACTGTAATTAAGTATAATATTACTAATTATGAAAATAATCGTTTATTCTATGAGTGTAAGTTCACGAGTGACTGCGTTATTATAAGGGATTTTTACACAGGTTACCTTGACGCTGACGAGTACCATGAGGTTTACTTTAATATTACTTGCAGTGAAGGCAATCACAATGCAAATATTAAAACAGTGTTCGTTGATGAGTTAGTCGCGTATCATACAATTGAGGATAACTTATTAATTAACGCGGTTTAAATTCTAATTCAAAACCTTCAAGCAAGCCAATGACCTGTGAGAAGCGATTAGATAATTTATTGCTCTTAACATAAAAATTATCAGTTTTCTCAATCAAGCCAAGCGCTTTCATCTTATTAATAATTGAATAATAAGATGTGACTGCACTGTTCCAATCACTAACTTTTTTTAAGATTAATTTAACGTCTGGTTTAACATCTGAGCGCTCAAGCAATTGCTTGTAAGCTTTCCTGCCTCTGAGTCGCGCTTTGCTTAAAATAACATCCTCGCGATGAAAACCAAGATAGTTAATACACGCGTCATCAATCACTGATTCATCACTGCTTGACGCAGGCTTAACATTGAATAATTCTGACACAACACTCTTCCAATCACTGGCTGGAATGCTTTTTTTATAAACCATTTCAAGCAATTTAAGGGCTTTTCCAGCCATGACATCGTCTTTGTAGAAAACGTCCTGCAGGAAACTAAGCAGTCCAGAGTAAGGAATCTTCCTCAAACGAATGAGCGCCATAGTCTTATTCTTCAACGGCATAATATGATTATAGAAAACAACTAGTTATTATTCTTTATGAAAGGATAAACCTGCTTTGCCGTTAATCAATTTAAGCAAAGTATTAACTCCAGTGCCATAACCAGTGTTAACAACAATTGTCTTGTTAAGCTTACACTTGCCAAAGTGCTCGTGCATGTGGCCGCCAATACAAATTAATGGTTGGTAAAAATCAATTATATTGCGCGTAACTAATGAACCAAAATGTTGGCCGTCGCGCGGTGATGAAGGATTATTAATCTTATCAAGCTCAGTGTTTAAGGGCACGTTATGCGATAAGAATAATACTGGTTTAGACGCTTGCTCAAACAAAGCACTAATCTTGTTATAGTCACGCTCATAAGAGCGTTTCTTCTTAGCTAACTCCTTGCTTGTAAAACGATTCAAGTCCTCTTCGTACTGAGGGTACTCTGGGCCTGATGACAAACCGTAACCAATCATTTCATAATCACCCAAGTCAACCAGTTTTTTATGAACATTAATTATGTTTGGAAGATTACTGGTTAATTCCTTAAAATGGTCTTGTTGGAGAAAAGGCCATTTTGAATCCTTATCAGCAACCCAATCATTATTGCCAGGCACCATGTAAACAGGTTTGTCTAGCGAGTTAAGGTACTCAAGAATCTGGCGACCATCACTGATTGATTTTTTAATTAATCGCCTTGCTTCGCGCTTGCCAACTAATTCATACCATTCAGTCTTATAATCAGGGTTTTTATGTTTATTTTTAATTACTTCAAACATTAACTTACGAGTCTCATCTGAAGAGCAGAAATCACCTGGCGCGATTATTGCGTCAAAATCATTAAAATAAATGCCTGGTTTTTGGCCATGTAAGTCGCCAATAATCAAATACTTCATCACTCTTAGTTTAATATTCTGCTTTAAAAATTTTATCATGGATTACTCTTCTTGTAATTCTTCTTCATTAATTTCTCAGTATCACTTAACGCTTCATCAAGTAATTCCCTTAGCGCGTAACCAACTTTCTTAACCCCATGAGCCACACCGGTGGTTAAACGAATTTTTAAGTCAAGCTCGAACTTGCGCACGCCTTCACCAGCGTGCAATGGTTTGATATAAACACTAATCTCTTTAATGCTCTTAGCTAAATAATTAATCCGCGCTAAGTGGTCATTGACCACTTTAATTAATAACGCGTTAGTCACTGAGTCAAGCTCCAAGCCTGATAAGTTAATCATTAAATCCTTTGGTTGGTGCTCATCATACAAGCGCCTGATTAACTCAAAACGATTCAAGCACCCAACCGGCTCGTCAGAGTCATTAACAATGAATAACATTGATAAATGATGATTAATCATTAAATCAACTGCTTTTGTTAGTTTCTCACCAACGCGCACTGACTCAAAATTCTTAGGGATAACTGATTTAATAATCGCGTTAAGGGTTTTAACTGAGTTACCCTCACCACCAGCACCATAACCCATTTTCTCAGCTGGCTTATAAAAATCAAGCAAGTCATCCTCACTTAACACGCCGACTAATCTGTAATCACTTATTACTGGTAAGGCTGTAACTTTTTCCTGAGCCATTAATTGTTTAGCATGAGCAATATTATCAGAAGGTTTTAGTGATGAAGGTAACTGCCTCATTAAATCATTAACAGTGAATCCTTTCAGTTCGCTCTTTAACGCGTTAATAATATCATAATCACTAATGAAACCAACCAATAAAGTATCACTAATCACAGGCAAACCTTGAACCCCTGCTTCTTTCATTAACCTGAGCGCAGTCAGTAAGTCATCATTTTCATTAAGCGCCGGTGGCATGAACATTAATTTATTAATTTTAATATCAGCGCCCGAGTGACTAATGATTGAATGAACAGTAATCAAACCCTCGACCACGCCATTATTAACTACTGGCAATTCCTTCACGTGCTCACGAGTCATTAAAGATAAAGCTTTAGATACTTGAGCGTCACCATTAATAATCTTAACATCGGTGACCATTATTTCAGAAACAATCATCAATAATTAATAGAAAACACTAATTATTATACTTAACCATGAAGTCACCTTCAAGCAAGTAGCCATGTTTTCTGTAATAACCCCTAACACCAACACCGCTCATCACGTTAATTGATTTGTAACCATTAGCAAACGCAATTAATTCTGCTTCTTTTAACAAAAGAGCTCCATAACCTTTATGCTGCCAGTCATTTGCTGGAAGCCCGACTGGTGTGGTCTTGCCATAAACATGCAATTCCCTAAGAAAAGCTTCCCTGCCAAGCCTTAATCGGGCAAACCCAACTAAAGCGCCAGTGTTAAAGTCCTCATAACTAATGAAGAATTCACGACCACCACTCGCTATGTAATCAATAACACTTAATGATGGGTTAACCGCGGTTCGTTTGCGACCAGTCTCACGGCAACGAATACAATTACACTCAACAATCATCTTAGCCCAAGCCACTTCGCGCAAGTTACTTAATTTAGGCCCAGCACTAATCGCAGTGGTCGGTATGTCGCGCATCACGCGTTTAACTCTAACCCAAGGCGGAATGAACTCAAGACCTTGAGCAATAATGCTCGCTGCTTTTTCATCAGTTAAAGCAGTGTATTTACCTGCAAACCAATCATCATACAATTTAGTGCCTTTAACAATTAAGCAGGGATAAATTTTTAATCCGTCAGGACTAAAATCAGGGTCAGTGAATAAAATTTTAAACATATTAACATCCATCTCAGCACTTGAGCCAGGCAAGCCAATCATCACGTGCAAATCAACTTTCAAGCCAACATCCTTTAATCGCTTAATGGCTTCTTTAACGCACTTAACGTTATGACCGCGATTAACTTCTTCCAAAACATTATCATAAACACTCTGACACCCAAGTTCAACCCGCGTCACGCCATAATCAAGCAATCGTTTAATATCACTATCAGCGCACACGTCAGGCCTAGTCTCAACAGTCATTGCAACACAACGATGAAGGGCAGTCTCATTTTCTTTTTTTAATTCACTCAGATTATCAGTCTTAGTGTTATTAAGCGCTTGATAAATACTCTTAATAAAATCAGTTTGATAATTAATTGGCGTGCTTAAGAAATTACCACCCATTATCACCACTTCTATTTTAGTACTATCATGAGCTGTTGCTTCATACTGTTTTAACCGGTCAATTACTTGCTTGTAAGGGTCGTAATTATTATTAATTGCTCTCATCGCAGCAGGCTCTAAGCCAGTGTAAGACTGGGGTGCATTATCACCTTTAGGGCAATAAACGCACTTACCAGGGCAATCGTGAGGCGCGCACATTAACGCAAGAACACTAACACCGCTCATTGAACGGGTTGGTTTTCGTTGAAGCAAGTAACGAGATGATTCTTTTTTAACGCATTTCATCACATCAGTATACTTAATGCTCTTGCAAGCGTTATGAAGCGCTCGGCGAGTAGTTATTAAACCAGCATCTAATTGTTTTGCTATTTCGCGCGCGTCCATCAATATAGAGGATTAAGACAAGGTTTTTTAAAGATTGTTACTTAACTTTCTTCAATGGATGAGCCTGATTATTATTCTTATGAATTACCAGATGAACAGTTACTGGCTGGCACAGCACCTTTATGGCGCCGAGCATTGGCTTTATTCATTGATTTATTAGTTTTTAATGTATTATTCTACACACCGTTTATGTCAGTGTTTCAATCAACAAGTGGGTTGACAAGTGAGTTAATGACTGTTGATTACTTATTGTTAAACCAAAGCATTATTTCAGTGATGTTTGGCGTACTGTTATCAGCTACAGTAATCTTTTGTTTTTACATGGCTTTAAGCGAGTATTATTTTGGTCGGACGATTGGGAAGAATTAATGAACATATGGGTTGAGGGCAAAGCTAGTTTATGGTCTTTTGTGGCAAGAAACTTATTGAAATCAACTCTGATAATAGCGTTGCCGTTTGATTTGTTAGGCTTATTGGTTTACAACAAACGATTGATTGACCAATCAATTGGAGTTAATGTTTTATACAAGAAGCGAATCAATCTAATTGAGGGATTAATATGAATTTAGGCCGCGTGTTAAGTGTTTTCATAATATTATTATCATTCGCAGTATTACTCGGCTTCACTCTTGGCTTAATCTTCCAAGTGCCTTATGGCACTATCGCTGTAATCAGCATTACTGGCGAGATAACCACTACTGGTTCAGGCTTACTGTCAAGTGGCACTTCACTAAAAACAATTGAATCACAATTAGCTGATATTAAGGCTAACCCCATCATTCAATCAGTTATTATTGATATTAATAGTGGTGGGGGCTCAAGTGTTGGTAGTGCTGAGATAGCGCGGGCAGTTAGTGAACTTGGCAAACCAACTGTAGCATTAATCAGGGACGCAGGTGCTAGTGGGGCTTACTTGATTGCGAGTGCTTGTGATTACATAGTGGCTCATGAATACAGTATTGTTGGTAGTATTGGTGTGGCTATGGATTACCTTGAGTACTCAGGTTTAATGGAGCGTTATAACATTACTTATGTTAACTTATCTTATCCTGAGCATAAAGATATTATGAGCAGTTACCGCCCGCTCACTGATGAGGAGCGCGAGTGGATTATTAATAAATTGGAAATGGTTTATGATTCATTTGTTAACAAGACAGCTGAGTACAGGGGCATGAACAAGACTGATTTCCTAACTTATGCTAACGGCTCCTTCTTCCTGGGCTATGAAGCGCTTGAATACGGCTTAATTGATGAGCTCGGCGGCTGGCCTGAAGCCTTAAATAAGTCAATTGAGCTGGGCGCTGTGACTGAGCCAATAATCATTGAGCATGGCAGCACTTACTCAATGCTTGACTTACTAAGCGGTGTGACAGGAAAGACAAGCGCAAGCATCAGAACGTAAAAGCTTATAAAAGAGCTAGTCAAGTCATTAAAATTAATGAACAATTACTTGTCTAAGATAACTAAGAGTATTGGCTTATTGATTGATAACCAGCGATTAATGAATAACATTACTGATGGCCTTAAATTTCTTGACAAGCAGGATTTGGATTACAAATTAATGATTGATTCTAATCAATTAAAAGAGGTTGATAACTTGCCTAACGAGTTATTACTAGCATATTATTGTTTACTACAAACTGATTTGCTTGAAAATGAAAATTACTTAAATTGATGGTTTATTTTAATATTGTATGGAATTAATTGATAACTTAGAAGAACTCAAGGAATCAATAAAAGAATTCTCTGAAGGATTAAAGAAGCATCTTGATGTGCTTGAAGATTTACTTGAAAACATTAAGAAGTCTTCAGACTCAAAGGAGATTATTGGCAAATTATCAAAAAAAATGGGCCGGCTTGGTAACATGTTAATAAAATCCGAGCTTAAGGTTAAAGGAGAATTAAACGAGATAGTAATAACCAATGAACTAAAGGATGGTCTAGTTAGTAAAAAAGTAGAGAAGCTCAACAAGTTGTTTGAAGATATAAAGAAACCAGCCAATAATTTAAAAAAACTAACAGATAAATTCCGCAACATGAACCGCTATGATGATGATAATTTCATTAAGATTATTGTGGAAACAATTTATAATTTGTACAGTTTGCCAGACCCAATTGCTAGAAAAAATGTTTTTGATAAACTAAAATCTAATATAAGTGAGTATAAAGAAACTTACAAGATATCCTTAACAGTTATGGTTAGGGTATTAGAATCTTTTAAAGAACAACTTGAAAGTAACAAAGAAGTACTGATTAATGAATACTTAACCGGCATGACTGCGGTGAGTGAGTCTGAAGTTCTAAATGAAATGAGAGAAGGGCTCCAAAAAATGTTTAACAAGGCAAAAAGAGAAGAGATTGAAAAAAGCATTAATTACCAAATAAATAACATCTCAGAAATGATTAAAGAACAAGCAAAGTCAATTGAAGCTTTAGTTTAGTAAAGTCTTAAAATAATCAACAGTATTAATTAAAGCTAATGAAAAAAGAGCTTGCCTTACTAAAAAAGGATTACTCTGCTTTTAAAAGCGTTAAGGGTGACCTTAATATAAGTGAATTAAGGGATGCTATTAAGCTTGGTAAAAAACTTGATGAATTAATTAATCAATTACAGACTATGATTAACAACCTTGATGAATCACTTGAGTACGGCCAATCTATCGTGCCTGTCAGAGCTAAACTCAAAAAGGAACTAAAGAACTTACTTGTACTAAAAGAAACGGTTTAGACTGCTTTCTTTTCTTTCTTTTTAGGCCTAAGAGCGCGTCGACCACAGAAACGACACTTAGTCTTACCATCCTTAACGCGCATAGGACTGCTCTTAACTTTGTGTTTGCACTTACGGCAGACAAAGACACCGGCAAACAACCGGTCCTGAGCTTCCTTGAACTTCTTAGCCATAAAGAAAACAGAAGCGATGAAGGTTTTTTAAAGATTACTATTATTAGTTATGGTTCAATGAAGTTTTATGATTTTAGCCCAACAGTTGTTAAAACCGCTTGGTATGGTTTTAAAGGGTTTATGAAGCCAGTAATCATTACTGCTAAATCAATTAAGGAGTTAAAAAACAAGACTGCAGAGGTTAAGGGCTTTATTGTACTAAAACACCCGGATGAAAAAGTATTCAGGCACGCGATTGAAAAATCATTGGTTGACGCAGTACTGCCAAACAGATTAAGTGGTCATGATTATTTTCATCACCGATGGACCCTTATTGATAATGTTGCGGCTAAGATAATGAGTCACAACAAAGTTTGTTTATTATTCACTTTCAATGAGCTAAGAAGCACTAATGGACAAAAACGAGCCCTAGTCTGGGGCAGAATGAAGCAGGAGATAATGATTTGTGTTAAGAAAAAAGTGCCAATCATTATTTCGAGTGGGGCTGAAAAAGAAGCTGATTTAGCGTGCGCTCAATCACTCTTAGCAATGGGTGAATTACTTGGTCTTAAGCCTGACGAGTCAAAGAAAGCATTAAATTACGCTCAAGAAAAAATTATTTCGCGAGATAAGGTTTCATTAAACTAATAGTTTTTTCAATATTTTCTTTCGCATCAGAATACATGTCAAACACGCCTTGATTAGTTGCAGTTATTGCTTTAACTTCAAGCCCGCTTGAGTAAACAGTCATTATATTAACGAAGTGGCTGTAAGCGTCAGCAGCGAGAGGTTTAATGCAATCATCAAGAAGTTTATGATTATGCTTAACATTTTTCTTTCTTAACACATCATAAGTTGCGCTGGCAGCGTAATAATTAATTATTTTATCCAAATAATTATCAATTGATTCTTGGCTAGCGCCAAGATTAAAGCCCAGTGTAGTTCTTACTTCATCAAATGACTCTGAGTCAATTAATTCAAAAAGCTCTTTTTTCTTAGCATAAAAATCAAACAAGTGATTATCTTTTAATGATTCTTTATTAAGAAGCCTAAAGCTTGCGTTATCAATTAAATCAATTATTGTTGAATAAGCAGTTAATTCATCTGTTTTTAAACAATCCATTGAAGCTTTAATAAAATCAACAAATGGTTCTTCATTAGCCGCGATTTCGCTCTTAGAAATTGTTGGCCATATAGTTTTTTTAACATAATTTAAGTTAAGGTAATCAGCAATAGATTCTAACTCAGGTTTGGGTAATAAATCAATTACTTCATTAAAGACTTTAACTTGCCTAAGATCACTTAATAAAAAGCTTTTATTAGTGTTTAATAAATCCTGCTGTGTTAGCATAGGATATACTCTTAGATAACAGGATTTATAAAGTCTTTTATTTTCCATATAATTTTATGTTAGACCCAGCTTTGCGGGAGAAAAAACGTTACGTTGTCTTTGAAACACTTGAGGATAAGGCTTACGAAACAGTGAAAGATAACATTTATAAGGAGTCCCTTGCGTTCTTAGGTGAGAAAGGAACCGGGGAAATGGGTTTGATATTCCTCCCAGAACACTGGAGTAATAAAAGAGGAATTGTAAGGGTTAATTATTTAATGGTTAACGAGCTCAAAATCGTTCTCGGTTTGATTAAAGGTATGAAAACCAAAACAATAAAAACAACAGGCTCATTAAAAAAAGCTAAGAAAATAATGATAGGGGAACAATAAAAAATGCCAAATTTACCAACTGATATGTTAGGATATGACCGCGCTATTACGGTCTTCTCGCCTGACGGCAGGTTATTACAAGTAGAGTATGCTCGTGAGACAGTTAAGAAAGGTGCGACAGTAATAGGCATTACAGCAAAGAATAGTGTTATATTCATCGCTGAACGAATAATCCCCACTATTTTAATGGATGATGAAGGCTCGCAGAAAGTATTCCAGATTGACTCACATGTTGCTGGCGCGGGCTCAGGGCTACTGGGTGACGCCCGAGTATTAATTAAAAAAGCCCAGGATGAAGCTAGGAAACATCAATTAATGTATGATGAACCTATAGAGTTATCAACCCTTGTGAGCAGGGTTTGTGACTACAAGCAATTATATACACAATATGGAGGTACAAGGCCTTTCGGAGTATCATTATTAGTGGGTGGAATTGATTCAAACGGGCCAAGGTTATATGTTACTGAACCAGCAGGCATTTTCTTTAAGTACAAAGCTATATCAATCGGTGAGGGTAGTAGTGTTGTTAATAAGTACTTAGAAAAAAATTACAAGGAAGGATTAACTACTGAACAAACAATTAATCTGGCTATCAACGCGTTAAAGTATTACTTAAAAAATAAGTTTAGCAGCGACCACATTGAAATAGTGGTTATTGATGGTGAATTCAAGAAGTACTCTAAAACTGAAATCGAAAAACAGTTGAAAGCATAAAATTCTTATGACTATGTATAAGCCAGAACACAAGAAGAGCGATCTGAATATTGCTCGGTTAAAAAAGAACGGTGAGGATTATGAGATTATTATTGATTCTGAAGCAGCGCTTAAATTCAGGCGGGGCGAGAATAATATCAGTGATGTATTATTAGTTGATAAAATATTCAAGGACGCGCGGACTGGTGATTTAGCTGGTGATTTAATTGAGTCCTTTGGCACAAATGATATTCTAGTAATTGCTGATGAAATTATTAAGAAAGGCGAGATACAATTAAGTGAGGAGTACCGCCATAAAATCGTTGAGCAGAAAAGAAATCAAGTATTAGAAGAAGTCTCAAGCAAGGCATCTGACCCGCAAACGCATTATCCTATCCCAAGACAACGAGTTGAGCTTGGTATGGAAAAGACTGGTTATAAGATTCGTTTTGATAAAACAGTTAACGAGCAAGCCAAAGAGTTAATGGATGAATTAAAGAAGGTCATGCCAATATCATTCGCTGATTTAACAGTCATTATTACTTCACCTGCGCAGTTCATGGGACAAGTGTTCTCACTTGTTAAGAAAGGCGCTGAAGTAATTGGACAGGATTACCTGCCAGATGGTTCGCTGAGTATTACAGCTAAATTATCAGCAGGTTATCTTAATGAATTACGTGATAAGCTAAAAAGTCTTAGTCACGGTTTAATAAAAATAAAGGAGGAATAAAAAAAATGAGTAAAGGAATTTTAGTAGAAGATAAGAACCTGGTAATCCCTGGCGACGTTATTGCTCAGGGAATGGAATTCCTTCCAGGCCACGGAACTCACAGGATTAGCGAAGAGATTCGCTCGTCAGTGCTAGGCTTAGTCGATGCTAAGGGCAGCGTTATCAGAGTAATCCCTCTGAAAGGCGCTTACATGCCCCGACCAGGCGATAAAGTCATCGGCAAAGTTATTGACACTGGTTATTCTGTGTGGGATGTTGATATTAAGGCCCCAGTGAAGGCAATTCTAGGGGTTGCTGAGGCAACCAACACGTATATTGAATTAGGAGAGGATTTGTCCAGGTATTACGCCATTAATGACTATGTGTACGCTGAAGTTGAGCGCGTCAGCAAACCAATGTTTATTAGATTAAACATGAAAGATCGGATGTTCAAGAAACTTGAAGGCGGTTTAGTAGTTGAAATAAACCCAATGAAAGTGCCAAGGGTTATTGGTAAGAAAGGCAGCATGGTTAACACGTTGAAAGACGAGACCGGTTGTTTCTTCATCATCGGGCAGAACGGCATTGTTTGGATAAAAGGTGAGACTAGGAAGCAGGAATTATTAGCTGTTAAGGCTTTGAAATTCATTGAAGAGAACGCTCACCTCAAAGGATTAACTGATACAATAAAAGAAAAAATAGGAGAGTGGAAGAAATGACAAAAAATGTTAGACCTGATGGTCGAAAAGTAGAGGATGCGAGGAAAATAGAGATTGAGTTAGGTGTTATTAAGAACGCTAATGGTAGTGCTAAGTTCAAGATTGGTGAAACAATAGCAATAGCTGGTGTTTACGGTCCAAGAGAACTGCACCCCAGAAGGATTCAATTAGCTGACATAGGCTTATTAAGGTGTAATTACAACTTAATGAGTTTTTCAGTTACTGATCGAAAGAGACCTGGCCCATCAAGGCGTGATAAGGAGTTAAGCCTTGTCAGTAGCAATGCGTTATCTGATATCGTATTCCTTGATAAGTACCCAAAGCAAGTTATTGATGTATTCATAGAAATACCTCAGGCTGACGCTGGTACTCGTTGCGCAGGCATCTGCGCTGCAAGCCTCGCCTTAGCTGATGCAGGCATCCCAATGAAAGGGTTAGCTGGCAGTATTAGTGTTGGCGCGATAGGCAGCACAGTTGTTGTTGACTTAACTAAAGAAGAAGAAGATTGGGCTGAAGGAGCAACGGACATACCGTTAACTTACTGCCCTAAAACAGGTTTAATCACCCACCTACAATTAGATGGTGAGATTAGTAAGAAGGACTTATTCAAAGCACTTGATATGGGTATCAAGTCAGCTACTGAAATAGTTAGTGTTCAGGAAGAAGCCTTAAAGAAAAAGTATTCAAGAGGTGTTATTAAATGAAGAACTACATTAAGAAAATAGGTAATGAGAACTTAAGGATTGATGGCCGAGGCTTTGATGACTTTCGTGACATTAAAATTGAGTTAGGCGTTGCCAAGAAAGCTGAGGGCTCAGCCATGGTAACTATCGGCGACACTAAAGTGATTGCTGGTGTTAAAATGGCTTTAGGCGAACCGTTCAGTGACACACCAGACGAAGGTGCGTTAATGGTTGACACTGACCGATTACAGATAGCTTTCTCAGAATGGGAAGGTGGTCCGCCAAGTAATGAGACAATAGAGATTGCCCGAACAGTTGACCGAGGCATTAGGGAAAGTAAAATGGTTGACTTCAAGAAATTATGCATCAGGAAAGGAGAGTTAATCTGGAAAGTATTCATTGATGTGTACCCATTGAACTATGATGGCAACATTATTGACGCTTCATCGCTTGCAGCAGTTGCGGCAATACTTAACGCCCGAATGCCTAAAGTTGAGAACGACAAAGTGCTCTATGGTCAGTTAACTGACAAGAAATTACCAGTGGATAAGATTCCACTAACTACTAGTTTCGTCAAGGTAGGTAAACACTTAGTGGTTGACCCTGGCTTGAAGGAAGAGGAGTTAATGGACGCTAGGCTTAGCATCACTACTAGTGGTGTTGACTCAATCAACGCTTTACAAAAGAGTGGTAGTGGTGGTTTCACTGTTGACGAGGTCAAAGAACTAATAGAAAAGTCTTTTAAGATAAGAAAGGTTCTTGAAAAAGCATTAGGTGTTAAGAAATGAGTAAGATTGAATTAACAAAGTATGAAATTGCGAGGATTATTGGTGCTAGATCCCTACAAATTAGTCAGGGCGCTCCGCCACTAATCGCAATCGCTATTGTTAAGAAGTTAATGGACCCGGTTGATATCGCTATTAAAGAGTTTGAAGCGGGTAAAATACCTATTAACGTTGAGCGACCGCAATAACTTTGCTTTTTCTTTCTTTTTCTTTTTTTATTATTATTATTATTTTTAGTAAGGCTTAAAAAGCCCTATTAGTTTTTGAAAAGACTACCATGGCTGAATTAAAAGGTGAGGGTGACTGCCCGACTTGTGGCAAGCACTTCAAGAACTTAGAACGACATAAGTGTAAGGTTACTGATAAGCCTATTAAAAAAGCCGAGAAGCCAGTTAAGGTTGTTAATAAATCTGATGATGAGCAGAAAGTTAATGATGAATCACGAATGCTCGCACCTAATGATACTTACTTGAGCGCAGGGGTTCACATTGGCACTAAATTTAGGAGTAAATCAATGAGTGATTATATTTTCAAAGTCAGACCTGATGGTCTTGCAATCCTTAATGTTGAGAAGATTGATGAACGGTTAAGGGATATTAATAATTATTTAACTAACTTCAAGCCTAGTGAGTTATTAATTGTTTGCAAGCGTGATAACGCTACTAAACCACTTAAATTATTATCAATGGCAACTGGCATTAAGACTATTACTGGTCGTTACTTACCAGGCACTATGACTAACCCTAATTATGATGATTTTATTGAACCAAAAGTGGTTATTATCACTGACGTCTGGTATGACAAGCAAGCGTTAACTGACGCAGTTAAGAGTGGCGCAGTAGTTATTGCTCTTTGCAATACTAATACTGCTATTAGTAACGTTGATGTTATTATGCCTTGTAATAATAAGGGCCATAAGAGTTTATCATTAGTTTATTGGATTATTGCACGTGATTACTGTAAAGCTAATGGTTTGCCTTTTAATTACACGCTTGAGCAATTTTCTTAAAGGATGATTAACTAATTATTTATTATGAGCTTATTATACACTCGTGATATGGTTGCAGCCGGCTCGTTTTACCCAGCTGACCCTGATGAGTTAAAGGATGAAATAAAGGGTTTATTTAGCAAGAAACCTTATTCTCAGCGGGCTGGTTTTATGAATGGCTTAATTTCACCTCACGCCGGTTACACTTATTCTGGCAGGACTATGGCGCGGGGCTTTTATGAGTTAAGCAAGCATGAACCAAGGACTATGATAATTATTGGCCCAAGCCATTCAGGTTTAGGTGACCCGATTAGCATTATGTATAATGCTGGTTACAAAACCCCTTTAGGTAAAGTTAAGACTAACCAGTTAATGGCTCGTGGTCTTTGCAAGTCAATGGGCTTGACTAATGACTTCCTTGCGCACTCTCATGAGCACTCGGTTGAGGTTCAATTGCCTTTCCTTCAATCGCTTTATGGTGATAAGCTTAGTATTGTACCTATTATTATTGGTGACGCACCGCTCACTGACTTAAAACGACTTGGTTTAGCACTCACTGGTTTGGACGCGACTATTATTGTTAGTAGTGATTTCACTCATCATGGCGAGGTTTATGGTTATAATCCTTTTAGTAATATTAAATTAGAATTACGGGAGCATGACATGAAAGCGATTGAGTTAATTCAAGAATTAAGGGTTGATGAGTTTCACGCATTAGGCGAGCAATCAACTATTTGCGGTTATAAACCAATCACAGTGTTATTGGAAGCTATGAAAGGGCGAGGCGCTAAAAGCCGTTTCCTTGAGTACTCAACGAGCGCTGACAAGACCAAGGACTACAAGAACGTAGTCTCTTATGCATCAATAATATTTGATTAGAAACGCTTTTAAACCCTTTTGACCAATCAACTTGGTATGGATTATCTTAAGAAACTTGGTTTTAAGAGGACGCTTAATAAGAATAAACAATCAAACCTAGACTTGATTCTGTCAAACATGATTTTTTCGCACAATAAAAGTGTTGATGTTGACTCAGCTGTTAGTTTAATAATGCCTGAAAAATACTTATCTTACTTGTTAAGTGATTATGATAAGTTATGCGAGTTCAATGACATTGCTGTTAAGTATGTTAATAATTTAATGAATATTGAGAATATTAGCCAGGAGGGTAATAATTATTCAACAACGATTAATTGCGATAACTTAAAGACTGACTTAGGTGTTGCAATTGAGCACGTTAAGGGTTGCCCTACTTACTGGCAGTTATTTGATTTATATAAAGACCATTTATCAAATAATAAGGTTACTAGTATTCTTGAGCAAGAGCAATTAATGGCTTCAAAATCAGCTCAAAGATTGGTTTCTATTCCTTATTAATTTATTAATGAATTTCTTACACTTGTAAACAGGGTCCTTGCGCCAAGGGAAGTGAATTAATTGGTTGTAAGAATTATGCAAGTCGCTTGTTAAGGTCTTAATATTGCTGGTATAAACAGCTTCAATTAATGGTTTTAATTTGATTAGTTTTCGGGCTTTAAGGCGAACATTAAGAGTGCCTATATAACCAGCAAGTCTTAAGGCGCGTTCGTAAACATCGGTGCACTTAACCACGCAGTCCTTATCAAGATTAACGTAGTATCGCTCAGTTATGTATTCATTAAAAAAACTGTAAGCCTCGTCAATGAAACTAGTATCAATTTCATTAGTCCTATTGAACTTTAATGATGAATCACTAATCTTTATGAGCAAGTCATCTATTGAATCATAAAAGTTCGCCACTTCATTTAATCGGTCCACACTAATAACTGACTATTACCCCTTTATTAAGTTATTTAATAAAAAAAGGAAAAAAGAATTAAAAGTATTTGTTAAGTGTTCTAAGAGTGTTATTGAAACTCTTAGTGTAAGTCTTGAATAAACTTTTAATGTTTTTTGAGTAACCGCCTAATTGTTTTAACCGATTTTTGGTGATTAAACCATCATTTAATAATTTAAAGCTTAAGTCAAGGCTGTCTTTGTAAGCCTTAGTAAATAATGGTATCTCGTCTTGGTAATACTTGCTGAAGAACAAGTATTGGTCAAATAAATCATTCGCGAACTCAATGAAGTCACTAATAGCTAAGTCATCCTGTTCCTGCTTACACTCACTTATTAACCCTTCCAGTACTGGCAGTGAACTACTAATCCACTCCGCAGTACTTGCTAAAGCACTCATCATAAAACCACTCCCAGTAATATTAATAGGATGAATAACTTAATAATTATTACTGTACTAACTAAGTAGTAATATGATTATTATGAACGAATCTAACAATAAGACTCTTGCTTCTAACGCTTGGCTCTGCAAGTCTTTTTTTGAGAACTGCAAGGGCTTAATGTTCAAGCGAATCAGTAGTGATGACGCTTGCGTGTTAACCAATGACTGCCGGGACGCTTTGTCAGCGAGCATTCACATGTTCTTCGTGCCCCAGGACTTACATATTATCTGGGTTGATGATGACCATCGTGTTGTTAGCGTTAAGAAGTGCCGACGAGCAACTCTTAACCCATTAACGTGGCGTTGTTACATGCCTGACAAGCCAGCTAAGTACGTGATAGAAGTTCTTAACGCTAAAGGAACATTAAAAGGGGATAAGATTAATTTCATCAAATAATACTAACTGTAATCCCAGTCCATCTTATTAGTGCCTTTTCTTTTGACACCGCAAACAGTGCATTCTTGCTCCCAGTGTTGAATGAAACTATTATTAGGGTCATTGTAATTAATCTTAACACCCCAGCGGTGAAGACCTAATCGGCAGAGCAATGATTTTTTCATTAAAATAACATTATTAATGGATTGTTTAATTACTTTGTTAAGAATGAGAATTTATCTTCAAAGTAACGGCCTAACACATCAAAAGTTGATTCACTTATAGGTTCTATTAATTGCTTCATTCGTTTCGGCGAGAAGAACTCGTGATAAGGGTCATCAATTCCTTTAGTGAAATCAACCAGGTTACCCATCAAGCCAAAACTTAATCGGCCAGTAACAGGATCAGTGGCTAGTAAGCGATAAGCCCTACCCTTAGCATTATCTAATTTCTGAGTTAAGTCTAACTCAACAACTTTCTCATCAAAGACTGGCCTGATTTTATTTGGCAAGCACTCACTAATTAACTCAACCAGTGAAGCATAATCATTATTCTCGCGCGCTAACTTACCCCAATTATGTTCGAAGCGCTTATTATCCAGCCAGCTTAGTTTTATCTCAGCGTACTCGAGTATTCCTTTAAGGTTAAGCAGGTCGTAAATGAAATGCATTAATAATCATTATTGGTTGAACTCATTAATAAGTTTTTAGTAATGCCTTAATAGCATTTAATTCCTTCATGGTGGCTGAGTTCTGCGCGCCTAATCGGGTCACGCAAACGTTACTGGAGATAATACCCCACTGGCAGGCCTCTCGTAGTAACTTGCCTTTAAGCCACGCTGATATAAAAGCGCTATCAAAAGCGTCGCCAGCACCAGTCGTGTCAACCGCAGGGTAATCAATTGATGGTAACCGAATTGATTCATCACTTGTCTTTAAGTAACAACCGCCCCGGCCGAGTTTGATTATAACAATTTTAATCCCAGCGCTCAATAAATCATTAGCTGCTTTTTTATAGGAATGACCTGTGATTGCTTTGGCTTCAGCTTCGTTAGGCAAGAACACATTGATTTTACTTAAGTAAGGTTTTAACTCTGCGAGTGAGTATTTTGATAGACTAGCGCCAGGGTCAACTGACACGCTGCCGCGCGCTTGTTTCAATAAGGATAATGGCGGGGTCGCTAAGTGCAAGTGCTTAGCTGACTGGCTAATCCTTAATAATTCAAGCCGCTTGTTAGCGCCGGCGTACTTGATGAATTTCTTGAATCGTTTCTTGGTGAACACTAGCACGAGACCAGTGTGCTCGTCAACCACTTTAATGAAAGGCATGACTCTTTCGCGCTTCAATGAAGCCTTAATTAATTCTCCAAAAGAGTCCTTGCCAGTATAACCTAAAAAACCTGCTTTCAAACCTAGTCGCGCGCAACCAACTGCAAAATTACAAGCACTGCCGCCAGGCATGACTAATGGCTCGGCGCTGATTATCTTATCAGAATTAACAATCAAGTCTACGTTAGCATTCCCTACAGATAGTACATCTAACATGATTAATTATAATGACTCAAATTGTTAAAAGTATTATGCCTGCTAATGAGCACACTAAACCAATAACGAGTCGCTTGGTTAATCGCTCTTTTAAGAATATTATTGCGAGTAAGACTGGCACTAATGAGACGCCAACGCTCTGTATTGGCGTGACCACTGACACACTGCCTAGACTAATCGCAGTGTAATAAAAAGATAAACCAGTTGCTAACAAGAAACCTGATAGTACTGCGAGTAATGCTTCGCGCTTATTAACAGAAGGCTTAACCCGTTTGACTGACAAGTAAATGACTGTGCTGATTAAAGCACCAACGTACTGGGCTAATAATATTGATAGTGGGTTAATAGTTAATGATAATAATTTAACAAAGAATACCACTGTGCCCTGAATTAATAATGCTAAGAGCACGTACTTTAACCATTCATTCATTTTGATTCACCACCTAATAAGTAAATACCTAACACGCCAAGCCCTAATCCAATAATAACATTGAATGTTAATTGCTCGCCAAGCACGACTAAGCCAAGGACTGCGGTTACAAGCAGGTTCATATTAAAAACAGGGCTGGCTTTGGATAAATCACCTTTGCTTAAACCAAAATAAAATAAGGTCAATGCGATGAAGTAAGCCACACCCAACAATAAAGCAAAGACTGATAAATCAGAGAAACCAGTGATTAACACATAAGAGAAGACCACGATGACTGCGGTCAAGAACTGGTAAAACAATACTACTTGCGGGCACTTAATAGTCTTAGTGAGTTTCTTAACAATAAAAGTATTAGGTCCCATGAAAATAACTGCGAGCAGGGTATAAAACAACCAGTCCATAAGTGAGTAGTAAGTTATTTAGTTAATAAAAACTATTTGTTCAAAGCTTTTGAATAAGACCCAAGTAACACTCTCATGTCAACTTCATACTCTTTAAGTACATGGAAGAACTTAATCATACGGCCAACATCTTCTGCAAAAGTCGTTGTATACAACAAATCTAACCGGATGTTTTCAGCTTTATCAAAAGTATACGGTCTGCCACTATCACAAAATTTTAAAGAAATTATTGGATTTCTTATCTCAAGATCAATCCCAGGTTTACCATTAGTAACAAACTTTTCCTCTGACTGTTTAAGAAGATCAATAACAGAATCAAGAGAAGCATATGAAACTTCTTTTTCAACAAGGCAGGGTGTGTACTCTCTTGTTCCTAAACGAGCAACCCTTATATTATGAGTCTCATCAGATACTTCAACCGCGCTTATCCTATCATTGATATCCCAACCAACATTATCACATGAAAAAACATAAGCGTTCTCCTTACCATTCCAGATTACGGCCATACCAGTTTGATAAACCTCAATACAAGGAGTAATCTGCTTATCTGCTGGCTCAAGTTTCTCCATTATCCCAAGCATAATGTCAAGACCAGTCCTAGACCCTAAAGTGTTTACTCCATCAGTAACTTCAACACCCATAATTGAATTCTCAAACTTAGTTGGTTAAAAGTATTTCTATATTATATAGTAACTTATTTAGCAGATAAATGCTTCATCCTAAGCCATGGAAGCGCTTGAGGCCATCAATACTCGACGGAGCATCAGGAAGTACTTGCCTAAGAAAGTACCTAAGAGCCTTGTTAAAAAACTAATCATTGCCGGCCGGAACGCGCCAAGCTCCTACAACGACCAGCCTTGGGTATTCATCACATCAACCAAACAATCAGTCAAGGACGCCATCGCGGCCGTGAAGAGCCAGAAAAGCCAGTTCATCAAGACAGCGCCATTAATAATCGCTTGCGGTTATGATAAGAAAAAATCAAGAGCGACTAGCCATGACCTTGAGAACGTGGCAGTCGCAGCCGAGAACATACTGCTTGCGGCCCACGCACTCAAACTGGGTGCCTGTTATATTGGCGCCTTTGACCCAGGATTCCCGGAAATAGAGCAGTCAATCAGCAAGGCGTTCAAAACGCCAAAGCACGTTAAAGTAGTCTGCCTAATAACCGTTGGTTACCCGGACCAGAAACCAGTGAAGAAAAAACTCAGACCTTTGAGCGAGGTTTGGAAGAATGAATACTATCAATGAACTCATCAATAGTTAAGACATCCTTTTTTAAGCCAAGTGACTGACTTAATTGCGTGACTAATGGTGGCTGAAGATAAGTTCGCTTTAACAAATCATTCTTAGTGAACGCCTCGCGCGGTGAGCCATCAAAAATAATACCACCATTGCACATCATCACCACGCGGTCAGCGGCGCGGGCAACTAAACCCATGTCATGGGAAATCATGATAATAGTATGATCCTTCCTTAAAGTCTTAATTAATGACTCAACTCTAATTAAACCTTCATGGTCCTGACCAGTGGTTGGTTCATCAAGTATAAGCACTTGTGGGTGCATGGCAAGTATACTCGCAATAGCCACTAATTTCTTCTGATTCAAATCAAGGTCTAATGGGTGTTTGCGCTTAACAGCACTCAGCCCAACAACCTCAAGCGCGTCATTAACCCGCTTACTGACCTCGCGCTTATTTAAGCCAAGATTCTTTGGGCCAAAAGCCACTTCATCAAAAACAGTGTTATTAAAAATCTGGTCATCAGGGTTCTGGAACACGTAACCAACCTCGCGGGATAATTGAGCAGTGGTTGAATTAAACGTTGACTTGCCATTAATTAAAACGTCGCCAGTAGTAGGTAATAACAAGCCATTAAAGTGCTTAACCAGTGTTGTCTTGCCACTGCCGTTCTGGCCAATAATCGCTACTACCTCGCCTTGTTTAATCTCAAGATTAATGTTACGCAAAGCAGTCACGCCAATTGGGTAAGTAAAAGTCAGGTTATTAACACTAATCATTTGCGCGTCACCTGCTTAATCATTTTTTTAGCGTCAGCCATGTTAAGTGCTAATGGCCCTTTCCACAAACCTCGTGATTTCAACTTATAAGAAAGTATTGTTAAATCAGAAGGAGTTAACTTATGCTTTCTTAATAATTCAATATTAGTGAGCACTTTTCGCGCGTCATCAAACGCGATTATTTTATTATCAAGCAACGCGACTTTATCAGCGAACTCAGCTAAATAATTAATCTTATTAGATGCCATGATAATAGTGATGCCTTTGCGCGTTAATTTTTTAATAAAACTAAACACTTGCTCAGTGCCCAATGGGTCAAGCTGGGCTGTTGGTTCATCAAGCACTAAAACATTAGGTTCCATAATCATTACACTAGCTATAGCCACTCTTTGTTGCTGACCACCAGATAACTCGAACGGGCTTCGCTTATTAAATGATTCAAGCCCGATTAATTTAATCATCGCATCAATTCGCTTAATCATCTCACTGCGGGGCACACCCAAGTTCTCAAGCCCAAAAGCCAGTTCTTCCTCAACCGTGGTGCCAGCACCACTTAACTGATTGATTGGTGATTGGAAAACAAGACCAACATGTTGTGATAACTCAGCAATACTTGACTCACTGACATTCAAGCCATCAACAATTAATTTGCCAGAAGTATTACCAGGATAGAAATGAGGTATTAAGCCAAGCAGTGACGAGCAAAGCGATGTACGACCTGAGCCAACGCGGCCAATTAAGCCAATAAACTCACCTTTCTTAACCTCAAGATTAATGTTCTTAAGTGTTGGTTTTTTATAACCAGCATAAGTCCATGAGTAATCCTTGAATTCTACAACACCCATGATAAGACTCCTCCTGTAATTGATGCGATTACTACTGAAACCATGATTATTTTATCAACGCGCTTAATGCTTGTTTTTCTAAAACTAGTCTTAGGGCAGTCAGCGCTAAAAGCCCTTGCTTCAAGAGCCATTGAGCGCTCAACTACCTGCTGAACCGAGCCCATAAATAATGGCCCAAGCAAAGGAGTGTATGCTTTTAGTTTATTAATCACACTGCCTTGTGTTTCTAAACCGCGACTCTTCTGAGCATCAATAATCACTTCCATCTGCGACTGGACTTTAGGGATTAATTGCAGGGTTGTAATAATAATATAACCAAAAGCGTGCGGTATTCCAATCTTCCTAAGAGCAGACACAAGGTCGCCGGGGTGGGTGGTTAGGACAAACCAGTAACCACAAATCATCATGACTAACAAACGGGCTGACACGTCAGCAGCGTATAATATCCCTTCAAGCCAGATATGAAAACCAAAGGGCAATTCAACCAGCACGGTCTGACCAAAGGGGTAAAAAAATGATTGAATACCAAATAGTATTACAAAAATAATGAACAAGTACTTAAGTGGTTTAAAGACCTTGCTTAGGACTTTTGAGTAATAAGCCACTGGCAGGAATAATGCGAATAATATTAAGTTATGAATAAAATTTCTCAGAATAAAAGTAAGGATGATAACGCAAGTAGTGATTAATAATTTAGTTAATGGGTTAAGCTTGTGAAAAAAAGAATTCTTATACATGTAGGATAGAAGTATAACTCGCGCCATATAATAATAATAAAATAAAAACAACTTAATTAATGTATCTTATTTAGTCTAATCCCTAATCTTACTAGTGTACTTGAACAATCTAGCGTATTTCTCAGGTAGTCTCTTGATTGAAATCCAAGGAACGAACACTGCAATAATCTTATCAATCATCTCAGTAATAATCCTTGCAGACACTATTGAAGTCCAGAAACCAGTTCCTGAAGCCAGGAAGAATGCTACTACAGCATCAACACCTGTGCCTGACACTCCGCCCCTGACTGCAACAACCATTAAAGCACTAACTAGTGAAGCTATTACTGCAATCAAAGCACCAGTCGTGAACACAGACCATAGTTTCTTAAGCCAACCGTTATAGACAAACCATCCTGCAATCAAACCAACGAATAACTGAACTACACCAAAGAAAATTGATGTCGCTCGACCGTAAGCAATAGCGGTTACCACGTTAGTTAAGAAACCACCAACGCCTGCAACCCAAGGGCCGGCTAGCATTGCCATGAAAACGGTTCCGATAGTATCAAGGAATATAGGTAGTCCAAGTGCTGTTGAAATAAGCCTGCCAACTTGATTAATACCAATAGCGATTGGTATCAGGACTATTGCGGTAGTTGTGAACTCAGCTTTAAGTTTATTCCAAAGACCTTTCTTAGCAACAGTCTTGCTCTTTGACTTAGCAACAACTTTTTTCTTTGACTTAACAACTGCTTTCTTACTCTTTTTCTTAGCCAATTAAATCACCTCCTTTTAATTTCTTCATTGCATTAAGCGCAACCATGATAGCGTTTTCCTCACCAGCTAAACGCTTTGATTCCTGCTTAATAATATCACCATGTTTTTGTTTGCGTGAAATATTAAGCCCAGCATAAAAAATGAATCCTGCTCTAACACCTTTAATCGCAGCTAAAGTGAATAACATTGATGACTCCATGTCACTGCCAATTACATTTAACGCTCCCCACTCAACCATTTTATCATGATGTGTTTTAGCATAGAAAGAATCAGTGCACATAGTTAAGCCATAATAAAAACGCTTACCTGACTGAAAAGCGCTATTAATCAAAGCGTTAAGCACGTCATAATTAGGCACTGCTGCAAAACCATGAGGCACGTAAGCCTTGGTTGATTTCTCTTCTTTACAAACACCAGTACTAATCACTAAATCACCGGTTTCAATCTCCTCGCGCATCACCCCGCCACTGCCAACGCGAATAATAATTTTAGCCCCGCAATTAATTAATTCCTCGATAACAATAGCCGCGCTTGGGCCACCAATGCCAGTGCAAGCAACAGTTATTGGCACACCAGAATAAACACCATTATAAGTGATGAAACCGCGGTTATCACCAATTTTTTTAACATCGCTTAAGTGCTTAGTTATTTTAAGGACTCGACTAGGGTCACCAACGATTATACAACGCTCATTAATATCACCTTTGCTTATACGCAAGTGTGGTTCCACCCTCACAGTAATTAAATAATGCTTTTTACAATATATATGTTACTTAAACTGTTTTTTTTGAAAAATCTTTTAATGAAATGACACATCAATTATTTTTATGCTCGAAATAATTGAAATAATAATCACAATCATAGCTGCGGGTTTCATACTAATGCCTTTAGTTAAAGGCAAGCCAAAACAATCATTCCTGCTCGCAGGCTTAAGCATTGTATTGCATGAGTTAGGTCATAAGTTTGTTGCAATAGCGGGTGGCTTGCAAGCAGTTTACCACGCTAATTATCAAGGGTTGGGGTTAGGCTTAGTGCTTAGGTTTATTGGAGCACCAGTATTTTTTGTCCCAGCTTACGTTAGTATTAGTGGTAACGCTAGCGCATTAGTTTACGTTTTAACAGCGCTCGCAGGACCACTCACTAACTTAGCAATCTTTGGCATCACAACACTCTTATTAAAAAAGTTCAACAACGTTAACTGGGTTCAGGCTAACGCTGATTTTATTAACTCATTAAGGGTGATTAATTGGTGGTTAGCAATAATTAATTTACTGCCAATACCAGGCATGGATGGTTTCAATGCATTAAACTCGCTGAGGTACTTATGATACTAGAAGTGATTGTTAACGGTTGTCCAACAGGAACAAAGGAGCGACTGGAGAGGGTGATGGCTGTCCGACAGGACAGAGGAAGGCGAAGCCTGACGTGAACTTAATCACTCACGCAATAATTGGGGTTGCATTAAGCGAGGCGTTAATGCTTAATCCTATTACTGTTATTCTTGGCGCAATAATACCTGACCTTGATTATGTTATTGGCATCCAGCACCGAACAATTACCCACTCATTATTATTCGTAATAATCACTTGCTTAGTTGTATGGAAGTTTAAAGGCAAGCGAAGCGGTTACGCGTTACTGATTGGTTTAGCATCGCACTTAATGCTTGACACCATAACGCCAATGGGCGTGCCGTTATTATGGCCAATTGGGCCTAATTATAGTTTCAACCTAGCCTCTTGGGATGACTTATTAGTTAATGGCGGGTTAATCCTTGGCGCTATTATCGTAATAATTAATAAGGATAGTATCAGCGAGTTCTTGTTTTCATTAAAAAAAGGTAGGGCTTTCTGGGGGGTTAATATTTTTATGATTAGTTGGTTAGCAATATTATTCTTTTATCCTGTGACTGGTTGTAACGCTGACTTAATGAAAATTAATTTAATTAGTTTATTACCAGGTGAGAATAACGTATTAGTTAACGCTACTATTTGTAGTGAGATTAACTTAACTAACTCATCAAGCGGTAATGAATATCAAGTATTCAAACTATGTGATGAGACAAGTAATATTACTGTCTGGAAAGGCTTGTGGGTGTTGGAAAACAATTTAAGCAATGGGGATGTAATTTTATTATGCGGTAAGATAACGCATCGGTTCGGGCAACCAGAGATTTATTATATTAACAGCGTGATTAAATGAGGTTCACATTCACTTGGCGGGAATTAGGTAGTTTATTAGTATCAACCTTGGTTTTAGGCTTCATCTTCTCAATGAATAACTTTAATTATTTTCTCCCAATAACAATTATTGCTGGCACAGCTTTTATTATTCATGAGTTAAGCCATAAATTAGTGGCTGAATCATTTGATTGTAAAGCTGAGTACGTTTTATGGCCGCAAGGAGTATTATTCTCTTTAATTATTAGTTTAATCACTAGGGGTAACTTTATTTTCGCCGCACTTGGTTTTGTTAGCATCAGCACTTATTACCAGACAAGGCTTGGTTATAAATTTGTTAATTTATCGCTTGAGGAAATGGGTAAGATTAGTCTGGCTGGCCCGGCAAGTAATGTTTTAATGGGTGTTATATGTGCTTTATTAGCGCCTTATTACCCTATACTAATTTATGGCGTCACCCTTAACTTCATCCTGGCTTTATTCAACTTAGTGCCGTTCCCACCGCTTGACGGCAGTAAAATAATTATGTGGTCACGAATGGTCTGGATTTCAATGATTATCTCAACCAGTGTTATCTTTGGTTTAACACTATTAATCAACCCTTTAATCGCTGGGGTCATCGGGTTAATAGTGATGGTTGCCATGTTATTCTTAACTTATTTCAAGGATTTTTAACTAATAGTTCTCGAAAGGTTTAAATAAAAAGAGCCAATAATTAATTCTTATGGCTGATGAGCGAATAATCTCAAGGAATATTATTGGTAAAACAGTTGTCAGTAAGACTGGCAAGACTTTCGGTAAAGTCGGTGATGTAGTCTTTGAGACGAGAACTGGTGAGTTAATCTACATACTGCTTGATTCACCTACATCTTACACCAGCACTTTTGAATTAGAAGCCAATAAGGATGGCATCATCCAGATACCTTTTAGCAGTGTTATTGCAGTCGGCGACTTCGTTGTCATCCAAGAAGAAGACCTTGGATAAAGACACTAAAAGACGGCAAGAATTACACAAATATACCAATTCTAAAATAAAGTTTATAAACTATAATTCATAGAATAATATGATGGACATGACTAAACTTTTCTTGGATATATTTTTAAATATTATGAATATAATCGGTTTTTCGATAATAATTGGAATAATTGGACTTATAATAGTTATAAGCTATTTAATTGTTTTAAAATATACATCAAGTAATTCATCTGAAAACAGTATGTAATAAATTAGAGTGTTTTCCTGAACCAATCAATTATTTCTCTACGAGTAATCCTAACGTGGTCTGGGCGCCAGATAGAGTGACCGCAATCATCAAGCACTACTAATCGCTTCTCACCCTTAAGGTCGTTATACAAACCATTCATTGTGCGGTAATCAACAATATCATCCTTACCCCCAGTAATAATTAATACTGGTTTATTTAATCGCTTAACAATTGATTGCAAGTCATACTTAAAGAATTCTAACCCTACTTTTTTGTTAAACAATCGCTTAAGCAATGAGTGATGAGCAACGTAATTACGATAAACTTTATCCTGATAATAAACTGGGTTTAATAAAACTAAAGACTTAATGATTGGTTTAACAGCAGTAATAAGGGACACCATACCACCCAAGCTAGAGCCAACCAAACCCACTGAGTCACTGGACTTACTAATATGATTCAATACTGCGTCAAGAATTAATAATCGGTCACTAATATCCTCAGTCTTATAATTAAAACGAACACAACGATAACCACGCCGAGCCATTACTTTAGCAGTGCTCTGAAGAAAGTATTTGTTTTTATTACTAAGAAAACCATGACTAAAAATAACCGTCTTCCTAGCTGAAGGGTTATGAATATTTAGTTTAACCCTAAAACCATTACTATCAATTAATTCTTTACGATTCATTAAGGTCGCCTATGTCACCGTCAAGCGCGTCATTAAAATCAATGCAATCCCTGCACAGCGAGCGCTCATAATCACCACAATCAGGGCAGAAACGAGTATCACAGATTTGACACCGAATCACCTGACTAACCTCACGGGAGCATAACTCGCACTTCATTCCGAAAAAGAAATGACAATGAATTATTTAAAGATTTCTAAAAGAAAGATATATAAGAAAGAGAGAACTTTGAATAAAACATGGTTGCCCTAAATGAATTAAAAACCATGGTATTTACTTTTAAGAACCCAGGCGATATGCAAGGTGTTCTTAGTGACCTTAAAGGGAAAAAATTTGGTATTGGCAGAGGCTTAAAAAATGTTGATTACCACTTTGATGAAGCTTACAAAAATTTTGCAGTAATTTACGCTGAAACTAAAGAACATAATACAGCAATTTTAATAGTATTAATTGATGTATCAAGTGATATTTCAGGTGTCAAGAATAGAGATTACTTTAAAGAATCTGTAAAGAATGGATTAATCTCAATACCTCAATTAAAAGTAGGGCCTTCTGCTGATTTGTATGACCTAATTGGTGATGATATACAAAAAGCTTGGAAGAAATTGGAAAATAAGAAGAGAGGCTTGGGCCAAAGGGCTATTGAGATTATTTTCAAGTCTTATGGAACTAAAGGTGATTTTGAAAAGGTTTTAAATGACTTTGATAAACCAGCAGTTGGTTTAAGAAAAGTATTCAAAGAGGGTAAGAAAACAGTTACTAAACCTAATCTATTTAAAATAATCCATTCAGGTCAAATGCCTTTATTTGTGCCAATAATTGATTTTGAAACAAAGAATACTGTAAGAATTTTTGTATTCTTTGACCAAGGTTCTTTCACTAATAAAAAAATATTAACTGATAAAGTTATTAACGTGCCAATAATGGATCTTGGTACCGCTGTCACATCAAGTGATATTAATAACGGTATGAAGATGGCTGATAAAATAACTTACAATAAATAAATTCTTTTTTTTTTAACCATAAAAGGGCCATGTATCCCTAATTGCACTCTGTAAGCAGAATAATCCTACTAAGAATAATACAATGCTTGGTATTGGCAATACCCATAATGAGTAAGTTCTGTAATAACCAGCAATGGTTGTTATTACAGTGTTCTTCAAGTATGAGTCAACGAAAGGCACTAATGACAAGGCAATGAATAATAAACCAAGGAAGAACCCTAATACTCTTGACGCCATGATTTAATTAGAAAGAAGGATGATTTAATAATCCTTACTATAAGACTGTTACTTTTAGTATGAAGATGATGCTAAATATTATCATTAATATCTCAATAATTATTGCCATATAGATTGCTTGAAGTGGTATGTAAGGTGTTATTACAGCTGCTACATACATGAAGATATTGTTGAAAAAATTAGTGATAGTATAAAGCCAAGTCACTGACTTAATGGCTGGCACGAAATTAGCTATCCCACCAATTAAAGCTAAAATGGATATTACAATAACAATCCCTGGAATAATATCTTCCCAATCATCAAGCCCCATTGATTAAGAACATAGTAGTCTTGTTTTAATAAAGCTTACTTTCAAAGAAAGGGGGAGTCAAGAGGGGCACAGCCCCTTTGTTTTAATAAAGCTTACTTTCGCGTAGCCATGCCTTTAATAAAACCTTTACTTGGGCCAACGAGCGTTAAGCCAAGCACGATGATAAAGACCCATAGGAAGAATGAGCCGCTGTCAGTGAGGAATAATTTAGTTAGGTTAAATAATGGGTCACTAATAATGCTCAATGGGTTAGTTGTTCCTAAAACACCTAAGGCGCCAATAACACCTAGGACTAAACAGATAACGCCAGCGATTTTAAAACCAACATTCATTAAGTAAAAGAATAATGTAATGCTTAAATAAAAAACTATTCATATTAATATTATCATGAAATTAAGCCGTGATTTTAAGTGCAGTGGCCCTGAATGTGTTAATACTTGTTGCTCAGGCGAGATTAAACTATCAGTGTTTGATATGAAACGACTTGGTGTTATTTTCAAAGCAGGCAATTATTATGTTAATAACGTAAAGATTGATTTATTTTTTGACCAGCGCTCTGGCCTGCCTTACGGCTTGCTTAATAAGAACGGCAAATGCCCATTACTAAAGGATGGTTTATGTAGTCGTTACGCTGACCGACCGTTAGTTTGCCGCGCTTACCCGTTCATGATATTCTACCCAGAAGTAATGAAACTTGAGTTGAATAATGGCTGCAAGGGCGTGCCAAGCAATAAATGGGATTACGTGGCCAAGAGCAACGTTGAACCATTAGTTAAGGAATTAAAAGAGCACGAGCGAGTGGCCGAGCAATTAAAGAATTACTCAATGAATGAATTAGCTCAACAAATAATCCAAGGCAAAATACTAAAAAAACACTCACCCGAAAACTTTATAAAGTAATTAAAACAGAACTATTCTTGTAACAACGCTCCTTGTCAAAAGTGTGTTGTTATCCCTCAAACGCTGTTTCAGGGCGGCTTCGGTCGCCTTGAAATTATATTTATACTACTTATTAACTTAAGTGTCTTAAGATGAAAGTAAAATTATCTGACCTTAAGGATTATTACAGCGCTGGCGGTCACGGCACCGAGCACATAAACAGGGTGTATAATAATGCTTTAAGAATAGCTAAGATAGAGCAATGCGATGTTGAAGTAGTAAAGGCAGCAGCGTTAATGCATGATATTGCCCGACACCTTGATGAAAGCAACCCAAACGGTCCTTGTCACGCTGAACAAGGGGCTGAGATGGCGCGCGAGTTACTTAAAGAATATGATTACACCCCAGCACAGCAGGATAACATTGTTCACTCAATAAGAGTTCACCGTTACTCAACTCAAATAAAACCTGAAACTATTGAAGCAGGAATACTTCAGGACGCTGACCGACTGGACGCTTTGGGCGCGATGATAATAGCAAGGGTTTTTTATCAAGCAGGCAAGCACCACGGCTCAATGCATGACCCGAGCATACCTGCAGGTGAGTACAAGGGCGCGGCTAACACCACTACCGCGATTAATCACTTTTATGAGAAAATACTAAAGATAAAACCAGAGACATTCAACACTAAGAAAGGACAAGAACTAGCCCGAGAGCGATACGAGTACGTTAAAGAATTTGTTAAAAGATTCTTAGCAGAGTGGAACTGCGAAGTATAAAACTACTTAGATTTCTTAATTTTATTAATCCTTTTTTCATACGAACTGTTAAGGAAAGGCCCTAAACTCTTTAGTTTATCATTAAGTGATTCCTCAAGTGACTTATAAGTATTCTTTAGCTTTTCTTTAAACTTTAGCGTTTCTTTAAAATCAGGTGCATCAAATGTATAATACAATTCCTTAGCATCAGAAATGACAGACTGGGTTAAGTAATAAGCTTTATACAAATCCTCAATACTATTGATACTATCAATTATCTGTTGCATCTTTTTAACAAAATAAGAGAAATTATCTAGTACAGCACTTTGCTGTTCCTTATTAAAGGTATAAATATCGCCACCAAAGAAGATTAACATAGAAGGCATTTTTAACACATGATAACTTTCTTCATCACTAAATTTTTTATAATTATTAAAGAAGTACTTATTCAAGTCATCGGAAGTCTTTATTGAATCAATCTTTTCTTTCAATTTCTTATGAACATAAACCCTTTTTTGTTCTAAAGACCATTTATTAACAGGGTTATCATTAAGATACAATTTATTATCACCAACAAGCTCGGCAGCAATGACGTAACAACTTTCTAAATTAGTATCATAACCACTTCCCTCATCCGAATCAAATATTCTATTATCATAAATTATTTCTATAAGGTTTTTATAAACGGTTTTTGGAATTTTATTGTAATACTTTTTATAACAATCGTTAGCAAGTCTAAATAATTTCACCAAAAAGCCATAGCCTGACTTATGTTCAATTTTACTTAAAATGTACTTCTTAATATCATCATCCTTACTATCAGATTCTTTGGTGTAAGCAAAAAGCCTAGTAATTAAATCAAAAAGGATTAATAACTCATCATCATTTTTTAACTTGATAACACATACATAATCCTCATTAATTGAGCGTGAAATGTAATTATAAATGTCTTTCAGATTACCTTGATTAACACCGGGGAGCGTCTCAGATAAAGTCATCATTCTATAGTAAAATGTACTATTTTATAAAAGTTCTTAGTTAGCACTAGTGTAATTTAAAAAAAAATAGATGTCGGCAACTTATAACGTTCCCATGTATTACACAGTACAGGTTATAACACTTAAAGGCTTAACTTCCGTGTTCGGGATGAGAACGGGTGGTACCCCTTAAGTTATGGTCGCTGACAATCTACTATAAGTAAGCAGGGTCTTTTTAAGCGTTTCGACACTGTCAACAATTAATAAGTGCGGTTGGGCTGCCAGTGCTTGATGATTATTATAACCATACGTCACACCAATGAAACTAACCCCTGCAGCACTAGCTGCTTGGGCATCACTAATCATGTCACCAACGTAAACCGCTTCCTCAGGTTTAACGTCAAGCTCAGCCAAGCACTTAATGATGCCGTTAGGCGCTGGTTTTGACGCTGCCTCGCCAGCAAAAACTTCACTATGAAAATTAAAACCATAAGGCAAACGCGGGATAACACTCTCGCGGAATGATGAAGTAACCAAGCCAACCAAGTAATGCTCTTTTAAATCACAAAGCAATTCATAAGCGCCGTCAAATAATTCAAGAGAAGAATCATTCATGAACTTAATGAAATCATTAGTTATTTGCTCATGATTAAGCATGTAATCAATGCCTAGTTTTTTATAAATCTCAGAGAAATGGCCCGGGCAATCACTCAGGAACTCACGATAAGCCTTCATTGACTCAAAAACAGGGTGATTAATAATGCCGCGCGCCTCACAGCAATGCTTAGCGTGCTTCAAATGAGCAGGCAATGAATTAAACAAGACTCCATCCCAATCAAACAAGATAGCCTTCTTATCCTTCAATAATTCAATTAAATCCATTAAATGAATTAGTAAATAATCACTTTATAAACATTAGCACCACTAATAGTGGTAAATAAATATAAAACAGTGGGAAGCCACGAATGGCTTCCCATCACTGTATTATTGGGGTGACACAGTGGTGAACAATTGAACGCAAAGATAGTTTTAAATAGTTTACTAAACTAAAAAAAGAATAATATGTTTAGTCTTGGCAAGAAAATAAAGATGAGTATAATTAAAAAACTTGTAAAACAATATAAAAAAGTAATTGATGAAAATAAATTAAGTCCATTACAAAAACAAGCGTTTGAAAATTTAGATAAATTTAAAGATGACACACTAGCACTGGAGGTATTTAGAATTTTTTACAGACTTTCTAAAACAGAAACTCGGAATGAAATAAAAGGATTCTTGAATGGCAAGGAGTTGAAGTCTAAAAAGAAAGATATAAGTAGTAGTCTAATGATAGGTGGAGGAATACTAACACTCTTCTTGCCAGTAGTTGCGGCTACAATGATATCAACATCAACTACATTAATGATTAGACGTGATTATAACAAAGAGTTATATAGAAAGGTCTGTGGTATTATTGATGAAGAAGATAAAAAAAAGAAGTTAAATGAAGATGCGTGGATTTTAGGGTGGATGATTGATATGCGTAACAAAAATGAAAGCGCAGAAGACATTAAAAATATATCTGAATTTGTAGATGAATATAGGAAAACAAAAGATTTTGAGAGTATTAAGGAAAGCCTTGAAAATGGAAAGGAAAACATGGAACTTCTTAAAATGTTATTTGAACTAAAAAAGCTAAACAATAATAATTATGAGAAACAACTCGCTAACTTCACAGAAAGTTTAAATAAAAAAAGTAAGAAAATATTCTCTAAAACTCTTCAAAAATTTAAATAAACCTTAAAAAGGACTATTTTGTTCTAAATCATCTTATGAAGAAGGATTATGATAAGATTACCTCTTTATTCAAGCGCAAGGGCTTTATCTGGGGTCCGAGCCCTGAAATTTATGAGGGCGGCCTGGCCGGCTTCTACGACTTAGGGCCTTACGGCACAATGCTATGGCACAACATAGCTAACACTATCAGGGAATCATACTTCGAGGAGGGTTATTATGAAGTTAGTGCGCCAATAATCATGCCGCGCAAAGTATGGGAGGCGAGCGGCCACGTGGGTGGTTTTACAGACCCACTAATTAAGTGCACTAAATGCGGGGCTTATTACAGGGCTGACAAACTGATAAGTGAGTTATACCCAAAAGAATTAGTTGACGGCTTAACTTACGAGGAGTATGACACAAAGATTGACCAACTAGGCATTAAGTGCTTAAAGTGCAAGTCACAATTAAGCAAGGCTGAGCCAATCAACATGATGCTCAAGACTACTATTGGTATTAACACTGAAGCATTCCTGCGACCTGAGACAGCGACTACTACTTATTTACAATTCAAGCGTTACTATGATTTCTTTAGGAGCACACTGCCTTTTGGCGTGTTCCAGATTGGCAAGGCGTTCAGGAATGAGATTAGCCCGCGCCAAGGTTTATTGCGTGGCAGGGAGTTCAACCAAGCTGAAGCCCAATTATTCATATTAAAAAGTGATAAGAATAAGTACGCTAAGTTTAATGATTATGCAGAACTAGAATTACCATTAATGTCTTATAAGGATAATAAACCAGTCAAGATGACACTCAAGGAAGCCATCAAGAAGAAGATAATCATGAATAAAGCTTATGCTACTAGTATTGGCATTGCTTATAAGACAATAATAGGGTTAGGGTTAAAAGAGGATAAAATAAGGTTAAGACAGCACCACCCTAATGAGCGCGCTTTCTACGCGCTTGACGCTTGGGATGTTGAGTACGAGACAGATTGTTTTAGTTGGATTGAGTTAGGCGGCGTCCACGACAGAGGTGATTATGATTTAAAACAACACAGCAAGTACTCTGGTCAGGACTTAACAATTAAGGTTGATGGTAAGAAAGAAACGCCTCATGTATTAGAGATAGCTTTGGGTGTTGAGCGATTATTATACGTCTCGCTCGAGCAGGCTTACGAGGAAGAAAAAGAGCGAAAAGTTCTCAGACTGCCAGCGGTTATCGCGCCAATCGAAGCCAAAGTACTGCCATTAATGAAGAAGGACGGGCTTGATAATAAAGCTAGGGCAGTGCATAAATTATTACTTGAGGAAGGGTTGTTTGCTGAGTACGATGAAACAGGTAGTATTGGTAAGCGTTACCGCAGGGCTGATGAGGAAGGCGTGCCTTTCTGCATCACAATAGACCATGATACGTTAGAGAAGGACACGGTTACGCTTAGGGACCGGGACTCAATGAAACAATTAATAGTTAAAATTGATGAGTTAGAGGAATTACTTGACAAAGCAATTGAGGGCAGGATAGACTTTTAATTGAATAACAATTAATGACTAATCAAATGAAACTAAGTAAGACTCTTAGCATAATAATTGTAATCGTTTTATTAAGCTTATTCTTATTGCTTGGTTTTAGCGGGATTGACTTGATAGGGGCTATGATTAACGTTAATGATTATTTCTATAACTTACTAGGGCCTTGGGGTATTTACATTAGTATTTTTTTAATCAGTATTTTTGGTAACTTCACCATAATACTGCCAGTGCCTTATATGCTAACAATAATGACTGCGTTATTAGTAATGCCTGTTAACCCATTAATATTAGCTGTGTTCGCGGCGTTGGGCGCTAGTATTGGCGAATTAAGCGCTTGGTTATTAGGTCGTGGCGCGGCTGAATTAATTGATAAGAAGCGTTATATGGGTAAGATAAAGGGGCTTGAGTCACTTATTGAGAAAGGTTATGGTTTCCCATTAATAATCCTTTACGCTGCAACCCCATTGCCTGATGATATTTTATTAATCGCGTTAGGCATGAAGAAATATTCATTAAAGAACTCGTTAATCGCCTCGTTCATTGGTAAACTATTAATGGTACTCGCATTAATATTCGCAGTATTCATAGCTAAGAACACTTTTATTGGCCAAGTAGTGCTCTACTTATTCGGGCTTGATATTAGTAACGGGACTGTTACTAGTGCAGGTAATACTTTTGTGTCAACAATAACTTTAACAGTAACTTTTGTAATAACAATGTTATTAATAATGGTTGATTGGGAGCGCGTCTGGAAACGAATAAAAAAGAAGAACACATCTAAAAAGTGATGCAAGAGATTGGTATGGATTCATTCAAGGGCATGACTATTGTTATGTTAACAATTATTAGTTACATGGTTATTGATAGTTTACTTAACACCCAATTAATCACGTTCATACTCTGCGGTATTGCTGGGTTATTAGTGTTAATTATTTGTAAAAAAATCAAGCGGGATGAACTCAATACTTTTAGGGCATTATTAATCACTGGCTTAATTTTTTTTGTTATTGGTAATTACTTAGTGTTAACTAACAAGGATTCAATTTATTATGACGTAACACTGCTTTATTCACTCACGCTTGGTTATTTCTTATCAGCTATTGGTATGATAGTAATGTTTTCTTCGATTCCGTTAATCATTTACAAGGACCTTGAAGCGCATTTTAAGTTAAGGCTTTCAATAAAGAACAAAGGTTCGAGTAAGAATTAAAGCCTTTGTTCAAAAAATCCTTCTTCGTGAAACTACCGGTCTCAACTCCTTTAAAAGTCATTCCTGCTGAGCGGGCGCTTAAAGCGTCAAAGAGGCTATCACCAACAAACAAGCAATCACTAATCTTTAAGTCAAGTTCTTTGGCTACAGCTATTAATAAATCAGGTGCTGGTTTTGGTTTAGGCACATCATAACTGGACATTAATAATTTAAAGTGATTTGTCCAACCAAACTGGTCGAGTAATCGCTTAATCTCAATCATTGAGCTGCTGCTCGCTATAGCTAAAATAAATTTATTACTCATTGACTTAATGAATTTATCAGCGCAAGGTTGTGCTTTAATTAATTTTATTAATTTAAGGTATCGTTCTCGTTTATCATTAACTATTTGGTCAATATCGCGCTTAGTTAATTTAGGGAATAATGTTTTGAGTATGTTCTCAGCTGTCATGCCAAAGAGGTTAATTATCTTAGTTTTGTCAATAACTAAGTCGCGGCCTTTTAATGCATTAACATAAGATTTAGTATGAGCAACATGGGAGTCAATTAGAGTCCCGTCCAAATCAAGGATTAAGGCTTTCAATTTTAATCAACCATAAATTGATGTTTTATTAGGATTTTTTCCTTCATCTATTTTAAAGTGGTCAGCATGACTAATAACTTTCTGCATCTTCTTTTCAAAAACACTTGCTTGTTTCTTTAAGTCAGTAACATCAATGCTAAAAGAATGAACTTTGCCAAGTGTTTCAAGAACAGCAGCTGCGGCCAAGCCATCGGGTAGTTCAGGTCTGCTCTCAACCATTAAGCAAGTCGCTGGCAAGTTATACTCTTTGCATTTTAATAATAATGCTGCACTCATACCAATAACTATTCCGTTCTCAAGTTTCTTAACGCCTTTTTTGATAAGTGATGCCATAATCTTTTTATCAGTGCTCATGCCAAAAATCTCATAATCACGTTCTGATTCAGGCACGTTAATGCCTTCTAAGCAGATTATTTCACGGGCTTTAATTCGTTTAGCCCATTTAGCAATCTCATCACTTAGCTCGTAAATTATTCCGCGCGGGATGGATAACTCTGATTCAATAATAATTATATCATGATTCTTATTTGATAGTATCTTAATTGGGTTTTTTATCTCTCCATTAACTAGTAAGGCTATTGGTGGAATACCTTCACTCTCAACGTAACCAATGGTTTCAAAATCCTTCTTGGATGATAAGTATTGAGCTGCTAAGGTGCCTACGAGCCCGACGCCTTGAAACCCTTCAATAATAACTGGGTTCTTGAATGTAATTCCTTTCTTAATCACTAGTTTAATTTTATCAACCACGTTAACAGGGGTTAATTCTTTAGCAACTGGCATAAAAGAATACTAACAACTAATACTTATTAAAGATTGCTATCAAACAAGAATGAGCAAGTGTCTGCGACTGCTGGGATTGCTGTGCGCTTTGCTCTTCGCTTTCAGCTCAGTCTCGCACAGAGCCCATCAGTTCGCATCTTTGATGCGCTCGCTGGGATTCGAACCCAGGTCATCAGCTTGGAAGGCTGAGATCCTACCACTAGACTACGAACGCTTTTCTTACATTGACTGTAATATAACTTTTAGTTCTTTTGGTCAAGGTTTTCTTGCTAAGAAAAGCTTGGACTACAGTCGCTTTTGATTCTTTAAGACAAGGATTGTTTTTTTAATACTTTTGCATTAATGTTAATAAAAAACTTTAATAACAGAATGATGATTACTTAATCCTAATGAGTTTTATATCAATAAGTGGCTTACTATTAATAATAGTTAGCTGGATTATACAATTAACTAAAGGCAAGGAGCTAAATAAGTGGTTTTTAATCACTTATATCGCTGGTGTAGTGTTATTAGTTGTTGAGGGTTTTATGAGCAACTTGTTAGATATGGCAATACTAAACTTAGTTAGTGCTGGTGTAGCGGGACTAATATTAGGTAAGGTCTGCTATAAGAGAGTAGTTGTTAAGAAAACAACAAGCAGGAAAGTAAAGCGTAAAGCCAAGCGGAAATAGTTCTTAATTAATTTTTTATTTTTTTTTATTTTATTCCTTCACGTGTCTTAACAGCCACGCCTTTATCAAAAACAATCATCTCACGGCTTGATAGTGTTGCCTCGCCGACCCCGACTAATTCTTTGCCGCAATAAACACCGACTTCCTCGCGCGGCTTAATGTTGTTTGCTTTAAGCACGTGTTTGGCGAACACGTCGCCGCCTTTTTGGTAAAACTCTTTATATTCATCTGGCGCGACCACTTTTTTTAAGTATTGTTTTAATCGTTTCGCGCCAGCTTTATGTAGTGCAAAGTAACCATCACGGGCGCGGACGATGAATAATAATTCATTTTTAAGTAATACTTCATGTAATCGCTGGTTACGGCTTTTAATAATGGTGACATTGTCAGGGATTAATTTTAGTCCAGCGCCAGCACCGAATTGGTAATCAGCCATTAATCGAAGGGTTGCTAAGTCATCATAATTTTTTACTGAATAATCAATACTCCAGCCAACGTTCTGACCAAAAGGGTAAACTAGTTTTAATGGTTTGGGTGCTTTTTTTAGTTTAAGTAATTTAAGTTGGTTATTAGCATAATTAATCTCAGGTCGCTCACTACTCAAAGCTCCAGTCCAGAATAAAGCGTTTCTCTTACGAATAGGGTTATGCTCGCTGATTAATTCTTTATACTCAAGCAATCGTTTAAACGCAAAGTAAACGTTTGGGTGGCTCATCGCTCTTGACATTACTAATTCAAATAATCGGTCTTGCTGAATGGCTTGTCTAACTAACCTTACTTCTCTCATTAAGGCGTGCAAGTTATGTCGGGCTAGTAAGCCAACGTCGCGCAAATCGCTTGGCTTATGCTTAGCGCAAATAGGGCAATTACAAGGCAGTGAGACTAACTCATCCACTTTCATTGTGCCAGTCTCAGTGATGTACTTAGCTTCCTTGGCGTATAACGCGTAACTAGCGCTGTCAAATAAGTCAACTCCTGCGTAAGCGAGTAAGGCAAAGATAAGCGGGTGACCAGCGCCGAAAGCGTGAACAGGTGTGTTTAAGGGTAAGTGTTTTTTGCACTCAAGGATTACTTCAATTAATCGTTTAAAATCATAGCTAATCATTAATGGTACGATACCGCCAATTGGGTAAACAGTTGGTTTAACCTTGGCTAGTTCTTTGCAGGCTTTAGCTCGCAGGTCCATGAACGAGCCGCCTTGTATTGGGGCTGAGAAATTAGTTGTTCTTATGGCTTTAATCCGCTTGATTGTTTCAGTAAGTTTGCTGACTGCGGTTGCCCTGTCATCATCTGGCAGTGTGAATAAATCAAGTGGCGTGTGGATATCACTCCCAATTTTAGTTTGGTAAGCGAGTGTTTCCTCGTTAGTGATGGCAGCACCGCCCTTGCTAAACATCTGGTAAGTGCCTGAGTCAGTGTAAATAATGCCGGGGAAATTAAGGTATTCGTGCAATCCTTTAGCTTCAATGTCCTTGGCTTTTTTTGAGTTTTTAATAATGTAGGCGTTAGTGATAATTAAATCAACCCCGAAGTCACGCATCATTTCTTCAGGGGGGATGGTTAAGTCATTAGGGTTAATGACTACCGCAATGTTAGGTGTAGTGATTGACTTATTGTTAACAGTCAGTACGCCTAATCGGCCGAGGCCGTCGTGGTCCTTGATTTCAAATGACATGAACAAAGTGATACGCAAGGTATTTAAAAAGTGTTACGGATTCCATTTTTTTATGAAAGAGATTGTGTTAAACGCCGGCAAGTGCTCTTGGGGTAAGTGTTTGTTTTGTGGTTGGGGTAAGGATGATGTTAATATTAGTGCTAATGAGTTAATTGACAGGTTTGATAGGGAGAGTGGTGAGGGTGATGTTAAATTATTCTGCAGTGGCTCATTATTGGATGACTGTCAATTCCCAATTAAATTCCAGACTCATGTGGCTAAAGTAATGCAGGGTCGAGTCTTGTATATTGAGTCAAGACCAGAGTACGTGACTGACGAGAAACTCTCTTTGTTCAAAGGTGTCAAATTAGTAGTGGCGATTGGGCTTGAGGCTGGTGATAATGAAGTATTGAAGAAATTAAACAAGGGCATCACGGTTGAGGCTTATAAGAGGGCTTGTGAGCGAGTTCACGCTCATGGCTTCAAAGTTAAGTCATACTTATTGATTAATCACCCGTTTGATTATGATGGGTTATTGGATAAAAGCGTTGCCTTAGCGCGCGAGTATAGTAATGAAATAGTGTTGATTAATACTTTTCCTCACGCCAGGTCAGGCTTGTTTGATTTATGGGTGGCAGGTGAGTGGAAGCCTATTAGTGAGCAAGAGTTTTTTAAGCGAACAAAAAAGTATGAGAGCGTTCAGTTAGAGCCGAATAATTATGCGTTCGTGCCTAAATTCCCGTTAGAGAAGAAGGCTGATTTAAATGGCGTTGGGGTTGAGTTCGTGACTCACCCTCACTTTAACGTTTGGCAGGATTACTTGGTTCGTTTGTATAATAAGCCGTTGAACAAAACTATTGCTTTGTTCTTGCCTTGCAGTAAGAAGAAGCCTTATTATAATAGTCGGACGCATGTTTCAATCAGGCGCGCTATTACTGGTTTTGATTGGTATAAGAATACTCATATTATTGTTATCAGCAACCCAGGGGTTATCCCAATTGAGTTCGCTGACAAGTACCCATTCAACGCTTACGACTGGGATGAGCGGAACGAGACGCCAGAAGTAATGAAAGAGTATGTTAGGATTAACACTCAACGGGTCAAGGATTACTTAACAGCTCATAAGTACGAGCAAGTATTCTCTTATTATAAACCAAAGAGTGAGTCAGGTCAGTGCTTGAAGAACGCGTGCAAGGAACTGGGGATAAAATTAGTAGATTTATGCGACGAGCAATTAATGAATAAAATCAATTACGACAAGAACCCATTAATCCACCCACTAATGATAAGAAAATTCAAGGAATTAATCAGTAACGCCATTAAGACAAAATAAACGTAGAGGGGGAATCAGGGTTTCTCAAGACTGAAGGGGGATACTTCTCCCTGCGGTCGAGTATGATAAGAACCCACTAATACACCCATTAATGATTCGCGCGTTCAGGGATAAAATGAGAACTGAATTACAATGATCTTTATAATGTTATAATAATAAAATCTCTTAATGAAACCAAGGAATAAAAATCCTTTTGGCAGAATAGAGCTTAAGAAAGGCGAGGCAAGGTTATCAATAGCGAATTTTATAATTAATTACAAAGAATCTTATAAAAGGGTTAAGCAATGTCAGTCTATAAAAGGTTTTGATAGGTTTGACACGCTTGATATTTGCTTAACAACACTAAATGAATTATGTTATGAATTTAATGAGTTATCCAACGTTGATGAAGTGCTTTATAAAATAATAAAAGACCATTTAGATATTAATAATGGTGGGAAAGCTAATGAGCACATAAAGAACAAGAATGAATTCTTAGTTAATTACAAAAGATTATATGATAAGATTGTAGATTCCTATCAGCCAATAATTGACGCCTGCACTAATAAGTTATGCGATGATTGTATTGAAAAACAGAAAAAACTCGAATTATACTATAAAGTAATAAATGATTACATTAGTTCAATAATAGTTGATGACGGAACAGTTCCATCTATTAATAACCATTAAATTTTTATGAAAAAGCTTATAAACAGGTTATTGCATTCTTTTTCCATAAGACGGGTTTTGAGAAAAAATTCTAAACCTTATTAAATAATAAAAGAATATGAAGGTGATATATTAAAATGAAAATACACGCAATAGGTGGTTACAGCGAGTTCGGTAGGAACATGACCGCAGTAACTGTCGGAAATGAAACAGTGATATTTGATATTGGTGTAGCAGTCGACCAATTAATCAGACTGCAAGAAAGAGGTGTTAATCCTGAGGAATTACCTCCTGAAGCATTATATGTTGAGGAAGTAATCCCTGATGATAGGGCTTTTTTCAAGAAGTATGGCAAGCAAGTCAAGGCAATAGTTATTGACCACGCGCACCTCGACCACGTTGCGGGCGCTGATAAGATAGCTGAGAAATATAACGTACCAGTTATCGCGACTGCTTTCACACTTGAAGTACTAAAACAGAAATTAGGCAAGAAAAGCCGTTTATTCAAGCACTTAGTTCAATTGAATGCTAAGAGCACTTACAAGATAAGTGATAAATTAAGCGTTGAATTCATCTACGCTACGCATAGTATTCCTCAAACAGTGATGAGTTGTTTACATACATCGGAAGGTGATTTATTGTACGCAGTTGACTTTAAGTTTGATGAACACCCAGTGTTAGGCCAGAAAACTGATTACAAAAGATTAAGGGAGTTAGCTGCTAAAGGCGTTAAAGCTTTAATCACTGATTCAACTAGGGTTGACCGTGATGGCAGGACTTACAGTGAAAGTGTTTTTAATAACATGATTGAAGACACTTTTAGTTTTATTGACTCAAAAAATAAAGCAGTAATAACCACTACTTTTGCTAGTCATATAGCAAGGTTAACAACACTAATAAAAACAGCTATTAAGATGAAACGAACGCCAGTATTGCTTGGTCGAAGCATGTTTAATTACGTGACTGCGGCTGAGAATGTTGGTTTGGTTAACATAACTAAAGAAGCAATATTAGTTCACCCAAGGCAGAATGATAAGATGTTTAAAGAAATAGAGCGCAATGGCAGGGGTAATTATTTCTTAATAATGACAGGCCACCAAGGCGAGCCGAATAGTATGTTAGTCAGGTTATCTCAGGATACAATGAGTTTTAAATTACTGCCAGATGACATTGTTGTTTTCTGCAGTGAGACTATTCCAAGCCCGATTAATGAAGCTAACAAGAGTCGGTTAATTAAGAGCTTGAAAAGCCATGGAGTAAGAATATTTGATGATGTCCACGTTAGTGGTCACGTTGCCCGAGAAGGCATGCGGGAATTCTTGAAGATGATTAAGCCACAGCATTACATACCAAGTCATGGCGGCTTACTGAAATTAAGCAGTGCAGTTAAACTAGCTAATGAGTTAGGGTATAAACTGGGCGAGGATGTTCACTTGCTTCAAGATGGTCAAGAATTGGATTTATAAATCCAAAACAATTCCTCTTTTTTATTATGAATGAGACTATCCGTAAGTATGCACTTAAGAACGCTCATGAGCATGGCAAAGCAATTCTTGGCGCGGTCATGCCTAAAGTGATTGGTGAATTGCCTGAATCAAAGAAGGATATTAAAGGCTTAATAAAACGGATTAATGAGGTTATTACTCAAGTTAATAAGTTAAGTCCTGAGAATATTCTTAATGAGTTAATGTCACAAGCACCTGAGTTGCTTGAGAAGAAAGAAGAAATCAAAGGCCTGAAAGAATTACCAGGCATTAAAGGCAAAGTAGTCATGCGGTTCGCGCCGTTCCCGAGCGGGCCATTACACATTGGCAATGCATTGCCCGCAGTATTGAATGATGAGTACGCTAAGAAGTATAAAGGTAAGTTAATATTAGTGATTGATGATACTATTGGCAGTGAAGCTAAGCCAATTGATAAAGCAGCTTACAGGTTGATACCGCAGGGCTTGAAGTGGCTCGGCGTAAAGTTTGACCCAACAATAATCTATAAGTCAGACCGAATGGAATTATTCTATAAGTATGCGGCCAGCTTAATTGATAAAGGCGCGGCTTATGTTTGTGAGTGCCCAACTGAATTAATAAGGGATTACCGAGCCAAGAGCAAGGAGTGTCTTCATAGGAATAATACTGTAAGTGAGAATAAGCGTTTATGGAAGAAGATGCTATCAGGGGGTTATGATGAAGGTGAGGCTTGTGTTAGAATAAAAACTGACTTGAAGCACAAAAACCCTGCGTTTAGGGACCGCGTATTGCTTAGGATTAGCAAACGAGCGCACCCAAAGACAGGGATTAAATATTGTGTTTGGCCAATGCTTGAATTCTCTTGGGCAGTAGATGATCACTTGCTTGGCATCACGCACATACTTAGGGGTAAGGACTTGTATATTGAGGATGAAATGGAGCGATTAATCTGGGGTATTTTGGGCTGGAAGGAACCAGTCATTGTTCATAGTTCATTAGTTAGCGTTGAAGGGGTTAAGATTAGTAAGAGCAAGAGTAGTCGCGAAGTAAAAAGCGGTGAGTACACTGGTTGGGATGACCCTCGAACGTGGAGTTTGCAGAGTCTTAAGCGCAGGGGGATTAAGCCTGAAGCAGTCAGGCAATTCGTGCTTGATATTGGTTTAACTGAGAATGAAGTTAAAGTCCCGGTTGATAAATTATACACTATTAACCGTCGGTTAATTGACGCAGCGAGCCTGCGCTACTTCTTTGTTAAGGACCCAGTCAAATTATTAGTAAGTGGTTGCCCGGAAAAGAAAGCGGTAATACCATTACATCACGTGATTAATAAGAGCAGAAGTTATGTTATTGAGAAGGGGGTTAATACTTTCTGGATTAGTGAAAGTGATGTTGAATTGCTCAAGAATGAATGTCAGGTTAGGTTAAAGGACTCAATGAATATTGAAGTTAAGAGCGTTGGCAAAGAAATCAGAGCGGTTTACGCTAAAGACCAGGATGAGGTTTATAAAATAAGGAAAGTGCAATTCGTGACTAAGAGCAATCATGAGTGCAGCGTGCTCAAACCAGATGGCTTAATTGATAAAGGGCTTTGTGAGGATTACGCAAGTAAAGTCAAAGAAGGTGAGATAATACAATTCGAGCGCTACGGTTTTGTTAGGAAAGAAGGAAAAGGAAAATATATCTACACACATGATTAGCAAGGATTTTTTTACGCGCGACTCAATAACAATTGCTCGTGAATTGCTTGGCAAGAAAATAATTTTTAATGGCAAGGAAGCAATGATTGTTGAAACAGAAGCATACACGATTAATGACCCAGGAAGCCACGCATATAAAGGCAGGACCAAACGGAATGAATTAATGTTTCATGAAGGTGGTTGTTTGTACGTTTACTTATGCTATGGCGTGTATAATTTAATGAACATTGTGACTGATAAAAAAGGCTTGCCTAGCGCAGTATTAATCAGGGCAGTTGAGCCATTGAACTTCAAAGCTAAGACCAATGGTCCAGGATTAACCACCAAAGCATTAGGCATTAATAGAAACCATAATGGATTAGTTATTGGTAATGAAATGAAAATACTTGATAATATTAAACCAAAAAAAGTTATTCAAACAACTAGGATTGGATTAAAAAAGGGGGATAACTTGCCTTATCGCTTTTATATTGAGAATAATCCTTTTGTTAGCATGAGGAAATGTATAAATACGCTGAATAATTTATAGAATAATCAATGTTTGAGGTTTTCATACAAGGAACAATTAGTGGTTTGCTATTTATTGCAGGTTCATTATTAATCCAATGGAAGAAGGAATTAAAGAGTGATGAAAAATTAATAAGGCGTTTTGGGATTGGGATAATAATAATCGGTGCTTATGAATTAGTTAATATGTTAGTAAACCTTTATTCATTAAACAATGTTATTTACTCTTATCATAAGATAATTGAATTAATTGGCTTAGCAGTAATAATGTTTAGTTTATTCAATTACTTGGAGGTCAAGAAATGATCATTAGCGTCTTTGTCAGCTTCTTAATTCAATTCTTCACAATATTCTTAATATTCACTATTGGGTTGCTAACTGTTGCGGCAGTGTTCAAAACAAAAAATTACTCAATTGAATTAGTGTTATTAGGCATGATAAGCTTCTCAGTATTATTAGTAGTAAGTGAGTTTGGCGGTTTAATAACTGCGTCCTCACAATTAACTGAAACTGAATTATTAAACAATATGCTAATCTATGAAATGTTCTTCTTAATGGCAGCAACCTTAATGTTTAGTATTGGTATTGTTAAGAATAAGCTTGAAAAAGTCAAATTCTCCAAGAAAAAGTAAAGATTTATAAAACAATTATTTAGTTTTATTATTCAATGAAGAAAATTATTTACTTGTCAGTAATGCTCTTAGTAATCGCTGGATTAACATTAATATTCAATAATAAACCGGCAAGTATTGAAATTACTTGTCCTGATGGGGTTGAGATTGATTATTATTACCAGCCCGGCTGTCATGCCTGTGGTTTAACTGAGCCAATAATAGATTCAATGATAGAGCGTGGCTGTAGTGTTAACTTAATAAGTCTGCGGGAAAACCCTGAGTCATTCGTCTTAAATGATATTGAGTTCACGCCGACACTGATAGTTAACGGCAACCGCTTGACTGGCGCGTTTACTCTAACAGAGGTAAAAGATTTAATTAACAACTCAATCTAAAATGTGATGGCATTACCAGAAGTATCAATCCCATTAATCATTGGCGCAGGATTAATTGATGGCATTAACCCCTGCGCTTTCGCAGTACTAATATTCATGATGGGTTACTTAACTAAAGTAGTTAAGGATAAGAAGATGATTATCATCACAGGCGTTTGCTACATAATAAGTGTTTACGCTTCTTACATGCTGATAGGGTTAGGGTTATTATCAGTGGTCCAACTACCAAGTATCTCAAGCACTGTTTATTTAGTGGCTGCTTTCATTGCAATAATAACTGGCGTGATAAATGTTAAGGACTTCTTTTATTATGGTCAGGGCATAACACTAAGGATACCTAAATCGCAGAAGAACCGCATCAGCGAGTGGGTTCATAAGGGCAGTGTGCCTGCCGCAATAGTGCTTGGCTTATTTGTCTCATTATTTGAATTGCCCTGTACAGGGAGTGTTTATTTTGTCATACTAGCTTTACTAAGCCAGTCAGGCACTTACTTAACAGCAGTTAATTACTTACTTTTATATAATTTAATGTTCGTACTCCCATTAATAATAATGTTCACCGCAATAGTGCTAGGTTACAATCATAAGAAAGCGGACAAACTAAAAGAGGAATATAAGGATTGGATGAAATTAATGAGTGGGCTATTACTAATTGGTTTAGGCATCTGGATGTTACTGGGCATTTATGGTTAAGGTTTAAATAATACTTGATTATTAAGAGAAAAATTAAGATGAATTTTGATGAATATGATAAGATAAAAGGGATTATTAAACTAAAAGAGTGGGGCCTACCAACACCAAGCACTTTATTTGTTAATAACCATGAGTCACAAAAAGAGGAGGTTAATAATTTCTTAATGAACCGTGAGTTAGTTATGGTCCGAAGCGAGCGTTTAGGCCAGTCAACTAATTGTCCGCGAAAACTTAAGTGCAGCCCTTATGAAGCGCGCGAGTTCATCAGCAAATTAAATAATGATGGTTATGTGGCAATAGTTCAGGATTACGTGCCGCTCAACAATAAATATTCAGGGAACATATTAGTGTTTACTACCTCAATAATAATTGAGGCAATGCATGGGGGCCCAGTCAGCAAACTTAACAGGGAAGGAATAATGCATGAACACATAAGATTAGGTGCTGATGGCAGGGTATTAATAAAACATGGTCAGGAAGTAATTCCTTACAAAGAATTACTTAGTGTGTTAGATAAACTAAAAGGCTTACCAATCAAGAATCACATAATAGAGTTCAGCGCAGGGCCTGACTGGCTTTACTTCTGGCACGTGCGTGAAGACAAAACAAGTAATATGCTAGAATGAAGTATATTCAACTCGGAATTACCCAATTAAATATTAAAGGCTCTAAATAATATTAATTAATTTGTTGTTTAAGTAATTTATTAATTCCTATCTTATTTTAACAAAAGGATATAAGTTAATTTTACTTTAGTTAACTTATGAATTATAAAAGATTAATTAATGCTTGGCATATTAAAGCAACAGAAGAGGATTATTTTTCTAAATTTGTTTTTGAATATCTCGCTTTTATTGCTCATTTAAAGACACAACTGTATCATGATGCCAAACAGGATAGACAAGCTATTCAGAAGCTTAAACAAGATGTTAATATAAAAAATGATTATTTTGAAGAGATTAAATCTAATGAAAAATTAAAAAATAATTGGGAAACAATAATTGAAGAGTTAAATAAAATTCCTTTAGGTGACGCTTCAAGAGATTTAGATAATACTCAAGAGATTAAATGGTGGAATTGTTCTCATGATGAGTTAAATCAGCAAACACCTCAAGAAGCTGTAAAAAGAAAAGGTGTTATACGGTCTATTGATGATTGGGAAAACATGGTTGAATTCTGGTATGCTATTAGAAATAATCTTTTTCATGGAGCAAAAGACCCTGAGGTAAAAAGAGATAAATTTGCAGTAGAATATGGATTTAAGACTTTAAGTGAATTAATGAATATTCTTTTAAAGTGACTTTTGGAGCTATTTATTATAGTAACATCATACGAAGTATAAAAGAAATGTTTTTTTAGTATTAATAATGCTTTTAAATTTAGTATTAATAATGCTTTTAAATTTAGTATTAATAATGCTTTTAAATTTAGTATTAATAATGCTTTTAAAAAGTGATTTTATTGATTTATTTATGGATAACCCTAAAATAATCTGTTTTGAAGGTAAAGCAAAAATTGGTAAAAGCACGACAATAAAAAAAATTCTGGAAGAATATTTTAAATCAAGTATTTGTGTTTTGAGACCAAAAATAAGAAAAGATTTTTGTTTAAGTTTTATCCATAATGGAAAAATAATAGGGATTTGTAGCGTTGGAGACGCTCCTGCTTGGCTAAAGAAATATTTAATTCCATTAAAAGAAAAAGGATGTGATGTAATCATATGTGCTTCGCACCCAACAAAAAAAGCAAGAGAATTATTAAGAACAATAAGTAATAATATTGAATTTATAGAATGCTATAAGCCTAATGAGTCTGATAAAGACTGGGAAATTGAACATTCAAAAAGGATTGAGGAATTTAAGAAAATAACTTAAATATCTTAAAATCAATAATTAAACTATCAGCTATTCTTAACTGACTAATATTTACCAGCTAAGAATTACCAAGACCTTAATTTGAGAAATAAAACCCATAGAATGATTAATTTTTAGTTTACAAAAGCTTAATAAAGATAATGATTTAATATCTTATTTATGAATAATAAGCTCATAGCCTCTTTATGCTTACTTGGTTTGTTAGTTATTGCTGGTTGCACAGGCACTACTGGTAATAGTGTTGTTAATAATTTGCCTGATAATCAAGAATCTACTACTCAAACAGTTACTAATTCAAGGTATAATCCAGTTACTATTATAGATTTTTCATCTGCTGACGAAACAGATTTAATAAGATTCTATTTTCAGTTGCAAGATGCTTCTGGTAATAAAATACCCGCTAATGGTCAATTAAACTTTAAAGTTTTTGATAACCTTAATAATTTGCTTTATGAAGATTCATTTTCAGTAACTGCTTCTCAATTCGTTGATTATCAGATTGTATTAACTGGACAAAGTATAGGCAAGGCTTTTGAATGGAGAGTCCAAAAAAGTGATATTGAAAAAGGATTTTCAACTTATGGTAAAGCTGAAATAACTTTTTTAGCTTCTAATGGCAAGAATCTTAATGCTAATAATAGTTTTGTTTCAATTCCTTCTTTTACTGATGAAGAGATAGAACAAATATACGAAGAAGAATATGAAAGTAATAAAACAATTTTTAATCAAACTATTTCAAAAGGAAATTTTCAAGTAACATTAAAAAGTTTTGGTTTCTTTAAGACAAGTTCATATTTCACTATTGAAGAATACTTTAGAGTTGATTTTTTTGTAAAAAATATAGGTTCTGAAAGTGATTATTTTTCACCTTCTAATATGGCTATTCTTGATTTAGAAGGTAATCAATATGAAAAATCTTATGGTGGAACACTAGATACATGGAAAAATATGTACCAAAATACTAAGCAAGAAGGTTATGTTTTATTTGAAGAAGTCCCTAAGGATTTAAATTCTGCTAGATTAGTTTTTGAGTTAGGTTATGATAGTAATTGGAATGATTATCTTTTTGAGTATAATATTAAATAATGTTTTATGAATTTTAACACGTGGGACGAGTTTAATTTATGTAAGGGTAAAAAAGACCTTGATGAACTAGCATCAGAATTAGGAATAACGCGACAAATGGTAAATAGAATATTGCAAAATTGGGAGGAAAAAGGTCTAGTTGATTGGAACAAGAAGGGTAAGAAAAAATATTATTTCAATTTTGAGGAATTCTTAAAGGAAGTTAGAAGAGGATAATTATGGGCGATAGTATAATTCAAAAAGGTACAAATCAAACAGCAGGCATAGTTAAGAAAGGTGTAATGAGTGTTAATACTAAGATTAATTCAAAAAGAGTATCGCAAAAAAAGAAAGATGATAAGTTATTAATAAAAATAGGTGAAAAATTAAAAATTTATGGTCCTAAAAAAGTTGTATTTATTGTATTTTTAATAATAGTAATTGTTTATTTACTTTCCATTTTCGTAGCATAATGGTTTGTTTATTAAGTCTAGTGTGCAATAGCTTGTCTTGTCATAGATGATTAATAGTCTGTGTGTGTTATTTGTGAAGTGTAAGTCTACTCTTGTGGTATTATAACCTAATTCTTTTGTTAAGTTTTCATAAAATAATGTGTAGTCGTAACAGTCTCCACCATTTATTATTATATCATTTATTGGTTTATCGTAGTCGTCTCATATTTAATCACAAGAACCAGTCGGGCAGGAACCAATAGTTAGTACTTGATTATCACGACTACCATACCGATAAACAGTTATGCCTTTACAATTAAGCTTGTAAGCAAGAAGGAATACTTTCATCACATCATTAATTGTTGCTTCATGAGGTAAGTTAACTGTTTTTGACACAGCGTTATCAACATATTTCTGGAACATGGCTTGCAACCGAACGTGCCACTCAGGCTTAATATCTAAAGCAGTCCTAAAAACACGCTTAATATGAGCTGGTAATTCAATCTTATTATTAACAACATTATTGATTAATTTATTAGAGTACAAGCCCTGCTTAACTAATTCATTCTCAAAGTAATGATTAACATTTAATAACTTATCACCATCAAGCACTGAATGATAAAACGCTACTGCAAACAATGGTTCAATGCTTGAACTGCAATCAGCCATCAAACTAATACTACCAGTAGGGGCAATAGTAGTCAGGGTAGCATTGCGCATAGCTTTATACTTGCGGGATAACCTGCTTTTCTTAAAATTAGTAAACGAGCCGCGCTTTAACCCAAGACGCATTGACTCATCATGAGCTTTATCATTAATGAATTTCATTAACTGACCTGCTAACTTAAGCGATTCCTTAGAATCATAAGGTATGCCTAACTTGATTAATAAATCAGCAAAACCCATTACCCCAAGACCAATCTTGCGGTTAGCCATTGTTAAATCTTTCACAAGCTTAACAGGGAATTCATTAATTGTTAACACATCATCAAGGAACCTAACACCCAGACGAGTCACGCGATTAAGCCGCGCCCAATCAACATCATTGTTAACAATCATTTTTGATAAATTAATACTGCCAAGATTGCATGACTCATAAGGTAATAATGGTTGTTCACCGCAAGGGTTAGTGCAATCAACCAATTCTTTTAATGGGTGATGATGATTAATCTCATCAATGAATAATAAACCTGGCTCCCCATTAGTCCAAGCGTTGGCGCATAATTGATTAAACACTTTCTGCGCACTAACTTTCTTAACATGACTATTATCCTTTGGATTAACAAGCCAGTAATCACCCCCTTTAATCACTTTACGAATAAAAGAGTCAGTCACGCTCACAGAGAAATTAAAATTAATGAACCCACCATTCTTCTTAGCATTAATGAATTCTATAATATCAGGGTGATTATGGTTAAGCACAGCCATATTAGCGCCCCTACGGCGGCCACCTTGCTTAATAATGCTAGTCGCCATATCATAAATTCTAATAAAACTAACTGGGCCTGAAGCAACTCCGCTAGTACTGCTAACAGCATCACCATTTGGTCTTAGATGAGAGAAATTAAAACCAACCCCACCACCACTATGATGAATAAGGACTGCATCCTTTAAAGTTGAGAAAATACTGTCAAGCGAGTCATTAACTGGCAGGACATAACAAGCGCTCAATTGGTTAATTGACGTGCCAGCATTCATGATAGTTGGGCTATTAGGCAAGAACTCAAGTTTAATCATTAAATTATAAAACTCTTCTTCCAACGCGCGGGCATCACCGCCATATTGTTTTTCAGCAACAGCGACTGACCTGGCGACCCGGCGGAACATCTCGCTCGTTGACTCAATTATACTGCCAGTCTTATCTCTTAATAAATAACGGCTAGCAATAACTTTGAGTGAATTAAGGCTTAACTTTAAGTCATCCTTAATGCCTGCTGATTTTGCGAATTCACGAGCCAGTGAACGGCGCGCTCGGTAAAGACTTAATGATTGAGCTGATATGGAATCATTAATTTTAAGCACTAACTCAATCACGTCAAGCACTTCATCAACATTAGACTTATTTTTTAATTTATTAATAACGTCGCGGGTTACTTTAAGCGCGAGCGAGTCATTAACGCGACCAACACTATTCATGGCTTTAATGATTGCGTTAGTAATCCTTAATGAATCAAAAGGCATTGGTGTGCCGTCACGCTTAATAATAGTATTAATCATTAAATTAACAATAAGAAATAGTTGTTTATAACAACTTTTATTAATCAAAAAATCTGAGTAAACTAAAGAATGAAATTATTATTAACATCAATAACAGGCTTGTTATTAATTGTCTTATTAATCCCACCTAGTGAGTCTATTGTTTCAATTACTTTTGATGACGGGCTTGAATCACAATACAACGCGTCATTAATACTTGATGAATATGATTACAAAGGCACTTTTTATATCTGCCCAGGGCTCAATGAATTTGAGGGTTATGCGTTAATGAGTTGGGAACAAATAGTTAATTTACAATCAAGGGGCCATGAGATTGGTTGCCATACAATGACGCATATTAATGCTTCAAGTGTTAGTGATGATGCGTTCAGGCAGGAATTAATTGATTGCGAGCGAATAATTAATGCTGATAGTTTTGCATACCCTTACGGTGAGGGAATTGATAAGGAATCAATAGTAAGGGATTACTTTACTTCTGCGCGCTTAGTCTTACAAGGAGTTAATGATAAAAGTGATTTTAATGTTAAGGCGTTAATTATTGTTCATGACCGCTTCGAGCAAAGAATTAATTGGCTTAAGGATTGGCTTAAAGAGGATGGATGGGTCGCAGTCACTATTCATGGAGTGACTAACAATCCTAGAGGATTAATTGACATAACACCAGACGAGTTAAGGCAAGTACTTGAAGTAATCAAGGGGTCAGGCGCCAAAGTAATGACTGTGAGGGATGTTAATTGAGGGTTGATTACGTTGATGGTTTTAGGGGCTTAACATTACTAATAATGGTTTTCATACAAATCTATGACTCACTGGCTTACTCAAGTATTTACACTGACCCGCCGTTCTTTATTGAAGCAATCCACACAGTAACGCCACTGCCCCCTTCAATATTATTTAGTTTCGTGACAGGCATGAGCGTTTACTTAATGATAAAGAATAAATTAAAAAAAGACACTAAAGCTAATGTTATCAGGAAAGTGTTATGGACTTACGGCAAGTACTTACTAATCAGTATCCCGTTTACAACTTTTATGTGGGGTTTTAGCACTTACTTAGAGTGGAATGAAGCAATACAAGGCATTGGTTTATCAGCTATGATAACAGCTTTAATAATACTCTGCTGGAAGCCAAAGGATTATGAATTATTATTAAGCATTCCATTATTGACAATAACAAGGCATTTTTTATTGTTAATCCAGCCGCTCGGCGAATTATTCCCTTATCACCCACCGCTTAATAATATTAGTTTAATGCTGGGTAGTGTTTTTGTTAACGCACTTTATAGGGGTTGGTTTTCGGTTTATAATTTACTGCCATTAATGTTTGCTGGAGTATTATTCTACAAGGCAACGAGAAAAATGAGGGTTAATAAATTGTTATTAATCAGCTCAATAATACTAATCGCTTCGTTGGTGATTAACTTCACTGTAATGCCAATTGATTATTATGGCAAGAACATGAGCTTAACTCTTTATGGCATCGGCGCTTGTATGGTAACTTTCTCATTAATATTAATGGCTTATAACAAGAAGAAAGGATTCACCAAAGCATTAACAATAGCAGGCTTATCATCATTATTCCTTTACTTAAGCCATAATTTATTACTGCTCAAATGGGTTTACTTATTCGCTAATAACTCACTGCCTGAATGGCTCGCCCTAACACTGTCATTCCCATTGACTTACGCTTTCTACTGGCTTGCTAAGAATAGATTAAAAAAGAAGGAATTATTGAATTAATTATGAAAAATGTTTGCGCTTGTTTTATTGGTAGTGACGAGACAGCTAAAATGCTTGGCAATAAAGCAACAGTTAGTGACCTTGAATTTCTTCATTATAAGAAAACTGATTCAGTGCTAACAATTGTTAGGCCGATTGGTTTTCCGGAAAAAATCAAGACCCTGATTCAGGCAGTTAACATGACTGACTACGTCGTGGTTGAGTTAAGCGCTGTTGACAAATTCTTTGGCGAGATAATAATACTATTGGACTTGCTGGGCAAGAAAGGCTGTTTCATTGTGCCGCTAGACAAGCAACACTTAGTTGAGCAAGTCAAGAGTTTTGGCCTTGATTATAACTTTAGAATAATAAACAATAATGATGACATCAAACAATTAAAAGATGATTTACTGATGATTGAGCCAGTGTATGGAAATGAACCATTAATCATCATTGACCACTTCTTTAACATCAAGAATGTTGGCACAGTAGCGCTTGGTTTCACTAAAGGCGGGACAATCAAGGTTAAGGATAAATTTGTTTTATTGCCTGGTGGCAGGCCAGCCCAATTAAACAGCATGCAATCAATGGACGTTGATTATAAAGAGATTAATTGGCCCGCGCGGGTTGGGGTCTCGCTCAAGAACTGCGATGTGAAGGACTTAGAGCGAGGCTCAATCTTAAGTAACGAGCTAAAAGAAACAAAAGAATTGAGTGGTGAAATAATTAAATCAAGATTCTTCAAAGGCGAGTTAAAAAAATTCATGGTCATCAACGGTTTACTATCAAGGCAAGCAGAATTAAAAGATAAAGTAATGCTTGAAAAAACAATAGTATTGATTGGGCCATCAGTAATATATGATGATAACACGAGCCCAAGGATAATTGGGATAATTAAGCAGAAAGGGGCGGAGTAGCCTAGAGGAGGGGGAATCTGTCCCCCGCCTTGGGATGATAACACAAGCCCAAGGATAATTGGGGTTATAAGAAATTGATTAATTCTTTTTCATTACTTGCTTTCATTATTGATTGTTTTATTCGCGCAGCACCGGGCAGTCCTTTAACAAAATTTAGTGCTTGTAATTTCAAGTCCTGCATTGGACAATCATAACTGACTAATTTCTTAAAAGCAATGCGACGATCCTTGACTGATGGCTCAACCCCTTTAAAGATGAACGGGTTACCAATAGCAGCCCGGCCAATCATCACAGCATCACAGTTAGTTTCACTAATCATCTGATTAGCGTCAGCCTGATTTTTAACGTCGCCGTTGCCAATAACAGGGATACTGATTGATTCCTTAACTCGCTTAATCCAAGGCCAGTCAGCAGGCACTGAATAATCCTGACTAGCAAGCCGGGCGTGAACAGTGATGGCTGACGCGCCAGCAAACTCAATTGCTTTAGCGACTTTAATCACGTTAATCTTATCAAAGCCAAGGCGAATCTTAGCAGTCACTGGGCAATCAACTGACTTGACAACACTGCTAACTAATTTTTTAATCAAAGCAGGTTTCTTCAAGAGGATAGCACCAACCCCACAAACGGCTTCGCGAGTAGCAGGGCAACCAAAATTAAGGTCAATTAAATCACAATGAGGCTGGGCAATAACAGCTGCTCTTGATAATTTAATTGGGTCACTGCCAATTAATTGAACCGCTTCGCCCGGAACCGCGTCAATAATTAAAGGGTTATTCAGAACAGCGTTCTCATTGATTAACGGAGTAGTAACTAAGCCAGCACCGTAATCATGACATAAGTGCCTAAAAGCACTATTTGTGAAACCAAGCATTGGCGCCAACAATAAATTACTATTAAGTTTAACTCGACCTATTTTCATAATACAAACAAAGAGAAACCAAGCTCTTGCAATATAAATATTGTGTAAAGACCAATTAGTAAGAATGCTTCGCGTTTATCCAAGCGACGGCCAGTGCTGACAAAATACCAAGTAATCATTGAAGCCATTATCGCAAACAAAGTAAGTGAAGTAAAAGACACAATGTTTAATTGAACATTATTAAATATTGAAGTAATGCCAAGAATCAGAGTCAGGTTAGTAATACAACTGCCAATAACATTGCCTAAACCAACGTTATATAATCTTTTCCTAAATGCCTGAACAGTAGTGGTTAATTCAGGCAGTGACGTGCCCAGAGCGATAACTGTTGCGCCAATAATTGATGGTGGGATTGAAAATAACGCAGCAATATTAACACTACTATCAACCACAAAGTTAGATGAAATAATTACTATTATTACGGCAATCACGAATTTTATTATAACTAATATCTTATCTTTCTTAAACACGACATGAATGCCCTCAATGCCTTTAACTTTTGTAGGGGTCTTAAAGCTGAAGAAAATGAAAAGTGAGATAAGCACTATGCCAAGCACAAGACTAACATGGCCTGTCTGCAAGATAAACAATGGGATTAATGATGAAATAAAAAGGAATTCAATCAAGTTATCAAACACTTTTTTGGTGAAAACAATTTTTCGCTTACGACTAATAATCACTGCTAAACCAAGGATGATAGTAATATTAGCAATATTTGAACCAAGAACGTTGCCTACAGCGAGCGCGCCCTCACCAATCATCGCAGCATTAATTGAAACAACTAATTCAGGCAGTGAAGTGGCCACTGATAAAATAATGAAACCAGCTGACATTTCGCTAATGCCAAAAATTCTTGATAATTTCATCACGTACTTAACAGCCTTGCCGCTTGAGAACATTAAGACACTAAGTGATAGGATTAATATTATTATGTTAATCATTTGATTAATTAATATAATTAGTTTTTATTAATATAACTGCAATAAAGAGTTTTATAAAGATTTTTGTTATAATAATTGATTATGACTGAAATTAAACAAGTCTATAAGTGCAATGTCTGCGGGAATATTGTTGAAGTAATTCATAAAGGTGTTGGCGAACTGGTTTGTTGCGGCCAACCAATGGAACTAAAACAAGAGAAAATAAAAGATGTTGGGGCTGAAAAGCATGTGCCAGTGATTGAGCAAACCATTGATGGCTACAAGATTAAGGTTGGCTCAGTAATGCACCCAATGGAAGAGAAACATTACATTGAGTGGATTGAATTAATCGCTGACAACATTGTTTACCGCAAGCATTTAAAACCAGGCGATAAACCTGAAGCAACGTTCTGCATTAAAGCAACCAAAGTTACTGCACGAGAATTATGCAACATTCATGGCTTATGGCAAGCATAAAACTATTTTAACTCCTATTTTTTTAATTTTAGTTTATGAAACTATTAATCCTGATTCACCCTGGTTACAGCGGTGACCTGCTCAAAGAAGAACTTACTAATAAATGGACTTTCAAGATTAATAAAAACCTTAAGGGTTCATACAAGCGTTACTTAACCAACGTTAAGAAAGCATTAAAGGAATATGACTCATTAGTGTTCACTTCAAAGGAAGCTGAAAGTGAGACTAAGGCTTGGTTAAGCAAAGTGAAACCAAAAAAAACCGAGTTGATAATTACGCCACGCGGCGACCCAGTGCCGATGAGCATAACTAATGATTATAACAAACAAGAACAGGCAGCCAAGCAATTAAATGATTTCATTAACAAGCACTTGAAAGACAAGGAATTATTATTCGCCGGGGAACTGCTGTTAAAATCACGGAAGTATGACAGTTGCGTTGAAGGCGCTTATAATCTGTTTATCAAAGGAATCATGAGTTACCGCAAAGGCAATAAGTGGGTTAATAAAAAAATCAAAGTTCCCAAATTAACAGGCACATTACTCTACGAAGCCTGCTTCCCAAACAAAAAAGTAGTTGAGGTTAAGAAATGAGCCTGCTTGAAAAAATGCAAAAAGTGAGAGTTAAACAAGATGGATTACTTAAACAGCGTTTAAGCGAGTTTCAAGTTCTTAAAAAAGCCAGCAGTAAGAAATTATTCAATGAATTATGCTTTTGTTTATTAACAGCTAATTTTAATGCTGAACGGTCCATTCGGATTCAAAAGTTAATTGGTAATGGGTTCCTTGAATTAAGTCAAGAGGAATTATCATTAAGACTTAAGGAATTAAGCCACCGGTTCCCAAATAAGAGAGCTGAGTTCATTATTGGAGCAAGAAAAGTAATAGAACAACTAAAAGAAAGAATAAGTTCTCTTAATGAACCAGAATTACGCGAGTGGTTAGTTAAGAACGTCAAGGGTTTAGGTATGAAAGAAGCAAGCCACTTCATGAGAAACATTGGTTTTAATAACGTGGCAATAATTGATTTTCACATACTTGACCTGCTTGAACGGGAAGGAATAATAAAGAAGCCAAAAGTCTTAAACAAGAATAATTACTTGCTGATTGAAGAACAATTAAAGTTATTAGGAAGTAATTTAGCGGAACTGGATTTGGTTCTCTGGTTTATTGAGACCGGCAGAATCCTGAAATAAGCTCAGGGTTAAGGACTTCAGGATGGAAAGCGTAAGCAGTGAATAAGCCCTGCCTTAATTCAGTAACGCCACCCTCAACTAGTTTTGAGGTAACAAAATAATTATGGTCAAAGACCCCAATCATTTTCTTATCAACTAGTTCCTTGCCTAGTTCCAGGGCAATCACTTGGAAGCCGGCGCAGATGCCCAACACTGGTTTATTAAAAGCTTTAATCCATGACCAATCACCTTTAAGGTAATCAAAATCCATTAGCGCTGTGCCGCAAATAATTATTTTATCAGCAACCAATAAATCATTATTAGTTAATTCAGAGTAATGCTTAATGAAACACTCATCATGAACTAATGCTTTGATTGGCTTAACAAATTCGTGCTCGCTTAACTTATCAGCGCAAGTATTAATTAATAAAATCATTTACTCACCAACCTTGCTTTATTTACATTAAAAACACCAGCGTAATTATCAAATGAAGTATCACTATCCAATATTTCTATTTGCTTACTGAATAATGGGCAGTCAAGAACTGTTGTCTCAAGCTCACCGCCTTCACCAGCGGGGTTAATAAGGAATTTTTCTTGAAAAGACTTTAATTTACTAATAATTCCTTCATCAATTATTTGGCCAAGAAAATCCTTAGTAAAAGGGTAACCAGCCACGCCTGAAATAATGGTTTTAAAACCATTAAGCAATGTTTCGTTAAGCAGCTCTAACTGGTCAATCAGCCATAAAGGATTAAAACACCATAAACCAAGCTCATCACATAAGCGCTGGACGCGGCTCGCCTGATAAACTGACCTGATAGCGCCAGTTACAATTCCCTCAATACCATAATCCGTTTTGGCTTTAATGAATGCTTTTCTTAAGTCAGCTAACTCTAATTCCTTAACACCCTTTGTCTCTTGTGTTAATAACGGAATGCTTAACGCTTCTGATTGGAGCTGTGTTAAATGAATGTTTGGGACGTGGAACATATAACTATCAGGGTTTCTTGACACAACGCTAATAAGACAAGCAATTTCATGTTGTTTTCTTGCTTTAAGCAAAGCTAGAGTTGAATCCTTACCGCCAGAGAATAAAATACCTAATTTCATAATTAAAAAGATTATCCACAGTGGTTTAAAAACTCTTATGTTAGGCTTTTAACTTCTTTCTCGCCGTTCTTTAACTCTTGTTCCTGCTCTTTATCAAGCCCTAACAATAGTGTTTGGAACTCGCCCATATGAGTTTTCTCTTCTTTAGCAATGTCAAGAAGCACTTTCTTTACTTTATTATTAGTAGCCATAGCAGCTAATTGCTCGTATAAGCTGACAGCGTCAAGCTCAGCAATCATGCCAAGGCGCAGGACTTCCTTATCAATGCTGTTACTACTGACTTTCTTCAAGTCAATTGGTATGTTTGATAACATAAAGAGATTATACTCAATAGTTATTAAAATAGCTTGTTATGAACAAAAGTATATGTATAATTTAAATAACAGTGCTGATTACTACTAAAACTATGAGAAAAGCAGTCTTGCTAATTATTTTGATGTTAATGAGCGTTGTCTTAGCTGAATCAACCGCATCAAGCCCTGCATTAATCTCAGTTGATTCAAGAGGCGTTGAGAGTGAGTGCAATGTTTCACCGGTTTTCATTGAATCAATAAAAGGCCCGTTAATTGAAGAATTAAACATGAGCCCTTACGCATTTAGCAACGTGACTAATTCTTACTGTTACTCTTATGGCGATTACCAGAGCATTAACATTAATTTCTTGTTCAAGGAAAGTGAGTCAAGCATTACTGGTAAGTCAGTGAGCGCTTCATTCTACACTTCAAGCACTAATGATTATAGTGTCTTATTTAACGACAGAGAAATGAATATGATTGGTTATTCATTAAAAGAAAAATACGCTGATTACGTTGTTAATGGGACAAACGATGAGTATTACATTCAATTAAGCGGTGACTGCGATGAATTAAGAAGTTATTATGAAACACTTAATGGTGAAAAATATTTTAATAATGATTATTGCTCAATTGTTATTAAGACCAGCACTTCAATGATTAAAGAATTCGTTGTTAGCAGTGTTGATTACGTTAATTACTTCAGCGATGAAGTCAAGTACTTATTCACTGGTTACTCAACTGGCAGTTATGATTTAGCTTCATTATCAACAAGCCTTAATTGTGACTTAAGCATGAGGGATTATTATTATCCTGAAATTGACACTAATTGTTATGGTATTTACAAGGACAAAACAAGAGTTTATTTCTCAGCTTATAATGACCAGGCTTACCTGAATGTTTATGGCATTATCGGCGCTAAAGGAAAAATAGTTGCCAGCGCTTATGGTGAGGAACTTGATGCGCAAAAAATCAGTGACTGGGTTAATTCAGTGCTCAATGAGTACTTCCCTGGTTACAGCCTGACTCTAACAAGCGATGATTACTCATTGCAGGGTGAAGTGATTATTGATAACTTTAATTTTAACACAGCACTATTAAGTGATTTTGATTCAAGCAAGGATATAATGAATACTTTTTATTATAAAGATAATTATCAAGTTACGATAACAGAGCCCTACATTCAAGTGTTCGCGCCTGAGACCGGTGTTAGAAGCATTAGTGATGATGAATTATTATTACGACCTTATTATTGGGGCAGTAATTTTGTTATAACTAATGATAGGGTTTACTCATCAGTAACCCTTGATGATAATAACATGACGCTAGCTGTTGAAAAATTAAGGGATTTTATTAACCCTTATATCACAACCAGTGACTGGGAATTAAACATGAGTGTTACAGGCAATGTTTACTACTACTTACTGAAAGGTGTTGACCAAGCGTCCAGCCTTAATGCTGAAAGAGCGCCGACAATGGTTGGGGCGAGTGACTCACTATCAGCTGAGTATGATGAGTTCGCTGAACTGGAAGCATTATCACAACCAACAATTCTTGACTCAATCATTAATTTCTTTAAATCGTTGTTCGGGCTTAATTAAACAAAAACGTTTAGCATCAAACAAGCCTTTATCACTTAGTTTTAATTCAGGAATAACTAGTAACGCGAGGAAACTTAATTGCATGAACGGTGAGGCAAGCGCGCAATCAGCTGACCGCACCATTTTCTTAATAGTGGATAATTCATCAAGTAATTTATTTAATGGTTTATTAGTCATTAACCCAGCTACTTCAAGCGGGACAACAAAGGATTTCTTGCCGCTGGCAAAAGCTAAGCCGCCGTGACGCATCACTAACCTAACTGCTTTAAGCATGTCATCAGGGTCATTGCCTGTAACAATAATATTATGACTATCATGGCTAACACTGCTCGCAATAGCACCGTCAACCCATAAGCCCTTAACTAAAGCCATGGCAGGACTAGTTTTTTTATAACGATTAACAACAGCCAGATAACTAACACCCTTACTTTCATCAGGCATTAACAAACCATTCTTAACCTTTAATCGCATTGTTAAATCCTTAGTTATTATCTGACGCCTAATTATACCTATTACGCGGGCGTTAACAAAATCACTATCAGCTTTAATAACAAAATCATCCCTCCTTAATGGGTAATAATTAATTCTTAATGGAAAATTATGTTGTTTAAACTTAACCAAGCATTCACCTTTTTCAGCCACTAATTGGCCATTAATTATTACTTGCTCAACATAGAAGTGGCATAAGTCATTAACCACCACGAAATCAGCTGATAAGCCAACCCTTATTAAACCAGTATTCAACCCGTAATGAATTGACGGGTTCTTAGTGCAGCACTTAACAGCTATTAATGGGTCAAGACCCAAAGCCACTGCTTGCCGTAATAATTCATCAATATGACCTCTCACTAAATCAGGCGCGTGTCGGTCATCACTGACAATAAAACAATCATCAGGGTATTGGCGCGCTAACTGAATTAAGTCAGGCATGTTATGCTCAGAGAACCCCTGTCTTATCATTAATTTCATACCTTTCCTTAATTTCTCAAGCCCTTCCTTATAACTGGTTGACTCATGCTCGGTTGTTATGCCAGCACTAATATACTTATCAAGGTTTAAGCCAGTTAGCATTGGCGCGTGACCATCAACCCTTTTACCAGCTAAACGAGCAAATCTTATCTTGCGCATTAATTCAGGGTCACGATTAATCACCCCAGGATAATTCATTACTTCACCGAGCGCGACTACTTGCTTTAGTTTTAATAATTGTTTGACTTTTTTTGAATCAAGTTCTGCACCTGAAGTCTCAAACTGGGTGGCAGGCACACAACTGGGTGCTGTATAATTTAATTTCATTTCTCTTGGCGAGTCATGAATCATGAACTTAACCCCCTTAACCCCTGCCACGTTAGCTATCTCATGCGGGTCAGAGACTGTTGCCACAGTGCCATGTGGGATAACTACTTCAGCAAAACGGCTCGGCGTGAGCATTGTGCTCTCAATATGAATGTGAGCGTCAATCAAGCCGGGCAGGATGAAATTATCACAAGGCTCATTCAAGCGATTAATTTGTCGCACCTTAGTATCATACTTAATGATAACAGGGTAAATCTCATTCTTATCAACATCAACTAAATTACCCTTAATTGTTTTCATGATTAAAGATTTAATTAATTCTCCTAATATAAAAGTTATTCAGGCTTAGCAAGTGCACGGACCGTCAAAACACCAATCAGGGTCAGGGAAATCAAATGACTTATTATTATCATACTCCCTAATGCCTTGCTGGTAGAACTCTCTGAAACGCTTAACAGTTCTATTCATAATATAATCTTCAACAACAGGCACCATTTTATTATGAAGCGAGTGAATTGTCTCAGCCAAAGAGATTGCACTACCATTCCATATTGTTAACTCATGTTTTAAGTCAGAGTATAAATGTGAATCATCATACGATTTTTGTGATTTTAATTCAAAATAATTAAGCATGCCTGTTAACTCATCTTGATTAATTAATTCAGGCGCAGCATCCCTATAAACCCATTCTAAAATATCTAATCGGTTAGTCCGACGGCCTATTTTAAGTCCATCAAACTCTTTAAGGTTAATACCCTTATGAACTAAGTCATATAAATCTAAAGAATCAAATTTCTTGAATTTCCTTTTCAATGATAACTGCTTTAACAAACCCATTAAATATTAATTAAAGGACTAATGCATTATAAGAATTTCTTTTACTCAGTGTCTATTCTTGGCGCTAGAGAAATATTGTTACCATCTTAAAAACTAACCTTTCAATAACAATTTAATATTTTTTAAAGCATTCAAAACAATATTAATTACGTCAGCATCAATATTTAACTTCTTTTTTTCTAATTCATTAACTTTACGCACTAAATTATTCAAATTACTTAAAAAAGTAATCTGGTTATCTTCAGATAAAAAGGTATTATGATCCTTGTTCTTTAAAAAAGAATATTGATTTTCAGTCAAACCAAGTAATTCATCTACACAATTCTTAAAATCCTTATTTCTAGTAACCCCAAGAGCACATAAAAATCTTTTTAAAATATATGAGTTTTCGCTTAAATAATAACTCAATGATCTAAAGAATTGATTAAATCGTAAAAATAAGTCTTTTATCTCAAATAATACACGCAAAGTATCTTCATCTTTCATTTTTCCAGATTTAATCAATTTAAAACCGTTCAATATGCCCCCTTTTGATACTCTCTCACTAAAATATTCACTATCAACTTTTAAATTCTCAAGGTAAATAACAACCTCTTTAGAGTAAGCTCTGTAATCATCATAATTAAAGACTTTCTTCATAGCAGTAATTGAATCATATTTCAAAACTCTTTCGAAAAAATAACTTTTATAATCAAAAGTTGAGCAATCCCAGTACTCAGTATAATCTATCCCTTTTGCTTTAGCAAAACTGATTGCAAAGGCTTCGGCCAGCCCCTCCTGCTCTGAATTGATATCAATTGCTTTACCCTTAAATCTTTTTAAGCCACCCTTAACCGTCTGATATAATGTCTCTAAAATGGATATTGAATAGTAATGGGCGAGCTCATGAATCAAGACTAATTCAATTGTCCCTTCTTGAAGTAATTTAACTTCACCTGTTTTTACAGCACCATTATCAGTAATGCTAACAAAATCATTAGCAATACTGATAAACTTTTTTCTCCAATTTTGTAATAAAGACAAAACAAAACTAAAAGCACCTAATCCTAAAAGACTGCAGATTAAAAAAAGACCCCAATAAGTTTTATTTGAAAAAAGAGAAGTCATGCCATAAGCGCCTGAAAAATCCACTGATTTAAAAAAACCCCAATCAATAGGTTTTAGCTTCTTTTTAGCTAGTTTATTACCAATTAAGAAATCATTAAAATCATTAAATATACTATCAAAATTTTTTTTAAGCCAAACCATTCTTTTTTTGCAGATAACTAAAAAGATTTTAACATCAAGTAAAAACTTTAATTCGTCTTTATTAATTGTTAACTTTAACAAAGAATCATTAAATTTAATTAATTTATCAGATGTACTTATCTTAAACTTTTTAAATTCTTCAAAAAAACTAAAATTCTCACTTTTAACATATTTGATATACTTCTTATGAATTTTAATTAAACCATTCCTAATTTTCCCATTTTTGATATAATCAGGAATCTTTCTAAAATAAAGGTAATCACTAAATTCAGTATTAGTAAAGCACTCATTTTTTAAACAATAATTATAATATTCTTCATTCATTGTAAAATATTAAAATAAACTTTATTATAAATTTTACTCAGTGTCTATTCTTGGCGCCAGGATGAACGAGACTTTTAGTTTATCCATCGCAGCGTAATCAAGTTGCAATGGGTACTCATTAGCGAATTTAATGGTCACTGTCTTAACAATCTTTGAAACCTTCATCATCTTATCAATGTACTCCAATGAGTACTTGCTCTTCACAGGCTCTTTTGACTCAAGCCTTAACAGGCTAGGCGAGTCCTTGCCGAGCTGTAAGTTAACTTCATTAGTATCACTCAAGGCTTTCATCACAAACGAGTCATTAGTGCTTGATAATAAAACACAGTCACTAACCATTAACGCATCCTTAGCGCCTTCACGCAAGACTGACGCTTCTACCTCAACTTCTGACTTGAAGCCATCACTTAATTTAGCTGGTGGGTTAACCGCGCTGCCATGAGCTTCCAGCAACGGCAAAGTGAAAGTACGGGTTGAATCGCCAACCATCTTAATAGTCATGGAGTTACTACCATCAAGTAATTTTAACTCAACTCGGTCGCCAGCGCCTGAGCGCTTAAGGATTGAAACTAAATAAGGAATATTAATTGTTAATTTTGACTCAGCCGTGCATTCATACTCAACAAAAGCACTTGCCAATAAGTCATATAAGACCATTGCCACGTTAGCAGGGTCCATCGCCACTAATGACAAGCCATTATTACTCAAAGTAAACGTTCCTTCATTAATGAAGTTACTAACAGTATCAAGTGAATCCCTCAACAAACTAACATCTTCTAAAACTGCTTTAAACATTGAAAAATACTTAGAAGTGGATTGCTTAATAAGTTTTATCATAGTAGAAACGATAGTTAATTCAGCTCATTAACTCGTGCAATACTGGAAATAATTCTTTGCTCAAACCTGAAAAGTCTTGAACTAACTCAGCTCTTAGCTCAACACCACCCTCATAAGGCAGTACAATGCCAATAACACGGATTATCTTGCCCGGAGCTACGTCCTTGACTAAGTCCTCTGTTGGTGCTATAATCGTTAATTGACCGCTTGGGTCCTCAATAGTAAAGACCAATGATTGCGTGTCAACAGATAGGACAGTGCCAATAACAGTGACCCTGCCATCCTCATTGGATAAACTCTTGATTTTTTTCTCAACAGCAGTCCGGCGCTTACGCTTCTCTGAAACATCCTCAGGCATGAAAGGAACTTAGAGAATAAGTAGTATTTAATGATTACCCAAGCAAGTTAATTGGCAGGTAAGCGGTCATTGGCAACTTGTTTTGTAATTGCTCATAAACTAATTTTCTTTCAGGCCAAGTCTCATTAATCTTAGCTTGTAAGCTATTAGTATTATTGATTATAAGGTACTTGCTTAAAATTTCAATCTCATTAGAGACTAATTGGCTGATTAACTGATTATGCAAAACCCCAAATGATGTTTTAGGTACAGGGTAAGGCCAGTTAGGGTGCGCCCTGGAGATTAATTCGTTAATATTAGATTTAGTGAAACCTAAAAAGTAAAGATTCTCATCAGCGAACCCGCGACAGATATCAAGGAACTTATTGTAATCAGCGCTCGGCTCGGCGCGCAGCACAGTGCCGGTAGCCCTAAAAGATAAGTCAAGAGTTTTATAATCACTAATCACTAACTCAACCGTATCCTTTGGCTCTTGTTTGAACTTAGGTTTTAATTCAACTGCAATTGATTGTTCTTTGCCAAGCCGCTTTGAGACAATGCTTGATGCAACAAAAGTTTTCTGTTGCTTACGCTTTTTCTCCTCAGCCAATTTTTGCCGCTCAGCTTTAATCCGCTCAATATTGCTCATTGAAAATTGCTTTGGTAATTGCGCCTCAACAAAAATTTCTGGCTCCCGTATGTAACCACCTAGCACTGCCATCTCCATGCTATCATAATCAAAACCATATAATTCATTAGCCAATCCTTCTGACTCAACGAATAACTGATAGCGATAAAAACTCATTAAGATAATTTTAGCCAGTATTATTTATAAACATTTCACCGCTAGATAACTAAGTGAATAACCCACTATCAATATCACTTGGTTACATCTACCGGTTACTACCTGACAAGCCTGAATTCATTAATGAGTCAATAAAGAGAATCAAGGACTTACCGGTTAACGGGGTTGAACTAGCTTTTCAGAGTCAGAAACGTTTAGATAAGTTAAAGTTAAACGATGAAAGCATTGACTTCTTAAGCAGATTAAAACATAACACTATTCACTCACCGCATTTAATTGAGAAGAATGAGCCAGTCTTAAGTAAATTAGAAGAAATCTACAAATTAGTTAACGCCAAGAACTTAGTGGTTCATCACTCACCTATTATTAAAGATTTATTAAAACATGAATTCAAAGTATCAATTGAGAATAATGATAGCAGGGATAAATTCAACAGTGTTAAAGAAATGAAAACAGTACTAGAGGATAATCCTGAATTAGGTTTAGTGTTTGATTTAGCGCATGGCTATGAGGCGCATGGTGATAATGGTCTTGAGTTCTTAGATGAGTTCAAGGAGCAATTAGTTGAGTGTCACGTTTCAATATTAGATAATTGGAATCACTGGTTCCTTCACTTATCAAACGTTGATGAATTAATGACAGAATTCAAGAAACGAGTAAGGAGTAATGTAATTTTAGTTAATGAATCTGTAATCTGGAAGGAAGAACAAGTAAATTATTTCAAGCCTGAACTTGATTACTTGCGATGTCTCTAACCGTAATCGCGCCACTTATGACCACACTTACAGCAAGTATAGAATGTTGTTGGCGCCTCATCTGCTGAGCGCGTCTGATAAATAAAGAAGTAAGCATCCTTATGACCACACTTACGGCATTTAGCCTCAACCTTAGGCATTGATTCTTCATCATCATCCTTAACCATAATAATCTCTTTATTACTCTTAGACTCCTCACTTAAATCAACTGGTTCGCCTTTACAACCACAGCGGGGACAAGAGAAACCGCCTTCATCATCAGGCACTAATATTGAGTCACACTTATCGCAAAACATAAGAGAGAAAGAATAAGTTACTGCTTTTTTAAGGTTATCTATTACTAAGCACCTATTAAGTAATACATTATTGTTCTTGGCCAGCCAATCCAAGGCACTCTATTACTTGCTTTGCCAACAATTCTTGATTCAGGAATCATTACTTCAAAAGTCAAGCTCTCAGGATTAGCGTCACCTTTAGTGGTATAATAATTAATGCCTTCAATATTAGTTATATTAATCACTCGATGAATAATCATTTTGTTATCATAATAATAAATCACTACGTCACCAATACTAATCTCGCCTTGAACAATTGTCACAGCGTCGCCAACATCCATGCCATGCTCAAACGGCCAAGAACTAATAGTAGTTTCATTAAAGCCGTTAAAGGTTAGCCAGCCAGTAAAAGTGTTCTCAACACTCCCTGGTTGGTGATGCATGCTCCCTGAGATAACAGCCACGACATCAGTTAAACCTGTTAAGCCAAGAAATCCTGGGAACAAGATGAATTTGAAAGAAAGGTAAGCAAACACTAAGAAAGCTACTTGAGAGGCAAGGCTCTTGCCTTTAAACAACCAATTAAGGAATTTACTTAACGACCTTAGATTATGCTTAAAACTCATAAGAAACTTAATGAAATAATGGCTTTAAAAAACTTTTCATAATAATTTAGCAAACTCTTTAAGGTCTATTTCAAAAGCTTTAACCGCTTTCTTAAGACTAACTGCAGGGTTCTTGCCTTTAACTATTAAGTCAACGCGATTTAATTGCGGGTGCTCTTTCTTAACGCCAGTAAAAGTAATAGTCTCATCTTCGAGTAATTTCTTCTTTATAGGAGTAAGAATTGTTTCTTCATCAACAACAGATATGATTAATTCGTCTTTAACAATATTAGAAGACTTTATTTCCATAAAGATTAAAGAAAAAACGTTCAGTTTATAAAGGTTTTGATGATTAACCTATTTTTATGATAAGCAAGGAAACAAGAGCATTAAACGAGCAAGCGGTTAGGACTGCGGGCATGAAAGTTAAGGCTACTTACTCGCCTGATAAAATTTTAATGCAAGCAGTTGAGGCTTTAAAGGAAGGCGAGCACTCAATTAATATTGAGTACGAGCGATTAAGGGAGATGTTCTGGCGTTATTACCCTGAGTTATCAAGCAGTCTTGATAGTATTATCAAACTAATTAACGCAGTAATGAGTGATATTAAAGTGCCAAAGAATAGTATGGGTTATGAATTAAGCCCTGATGAAATACAATTAATGAGGGATTACGCTCAAGGCATTAAGAGTCATGTTAATAATCTTAAGAAGGTTGAGGATTTCATTAAAACCAAAGCAACTCAAATAGCACCTGAAGCTAGTAAGATAGCTAGTCCTTTAATTACTGCTAAATTAATGTCCCTAGCGCATGGCATGAGGAATTTAGCCATGATGCCAGCAAGCACTATCCAATTACTCGGCGCTGAAAAAGCATTATTTAGGCATTTAAGGACTCGGGCGCGACCACCCAAGCATGGCATAATAATTCATCATGAGAATATTCAGAAAGCTAAGAATAAAGGACAAGCAGCTAGGCGGTTAGCTAATAAGATTTCAATTGCTATAAGGAGGGATTACTTCAAATGAATAATCTTGTGATGATGCGGAAACGATTGTACACGCGCAACTTAGTGCCAGGTAAAGCTGTTTACGGCGAGCGATTAAGCAAGCGGGATGGGGTTGAGTACCGTGAATGGATAGCTGAGCGGAGTAAGTTAGGCGCAGGCTTAATGAAGGGTTTAAAGAATCCTATTGAAGATAAATGTATAGTATTATACCTTGGCGCTGCTAGTGGTACAACAGTTAGTCATGTTTCAGACTTAGCTAGTAATGGTAGGGTATACGCAGTTGAGTTCGCACCAGAACCAATGAAACAATTAATCATGCTTGCCAAGGACAGGCAGAACATTATTCCTTATTTTGCTGACGCTAATCACCCTGAAGAGTATAAGGTTGAGCGGGTTGACGTTTTATTTCAAGATATTGCTCAACGAAATCAAGCTGAGATTTTCATTAAGAATTGCGCTGTTTACCTTAAGGGCAGCGGGCTTGGTTTATTAGTGGTTAAGTCACGAAGCATTGATGTTACTCGCAGGCCAAACGATGTGTTCAGGGAAGTAGAGCAGGAGTTAAGCAAGAAGTTCAGGATAACAGGTAAATCAAGGTTAGAGCCATACGAACAAGACCACATGTTATTTGTGGTTAAGAAAAAGTAATTATTGACTGTTAATTAGTATATTCTTTTGCTCAAGCTTTTCTTTTAAAAAAAAGCTTGTTTGTGGTTAAGAAAAAGTAATTATTTAAATGACCCTGTTCATTTGTTTCTTTTAATGAAGTCAATTATTAATGATAACATAGAAGCAGTCATTGGTTTATCTGATTTAGTTGCCACCACGCTTGGGCCTGTTGGCATGAACAAATTATTAGTTGATAATATTGGTGACATGACTGTCACTAATGATGGCGGCGTAATTATTGATAAGATAGAGTTAAATCACCCAGTGGTTAAGTTAGTGGCTGAGACTGCTAAAGGACTAAGTGTTGATGGGCGCAAAACAGTGATAGTCTTAACTGGTGAATTACTCAGGCAGGCAGGTAAATTATTAGAACAGGGTTTAAAGCCTGCGCAAATAATTAATGGTTATGATTTAGCGTTAAAGGATTCATTAAAAATACTTAGGGCTCAATCAATTAAAGGCGAGTTAAAAAATGCTATTAATACATCGATTAATAATGATTTAATTACAAGTTTGATTGTTGAATCAGTTAGTAAAGCATTGCCTGATGATGTTAGGGTGATCAAAAAGACTGGCGGTAACGTCAGTGATTCAAGATTAATTAATGGGCTAATGATTGATAAAGAAAGGGTTCACTCAGGAATGCCTAGTAAAGTTAAGCAAGCAAGAATACTAATTACTAAAACACCTTTAGAACCTAGGACCACTGAGTTTAATGCTGGGGTGGAAATAAATAGTCCATCAGAGTTAAGTCATTTAATTAATAATGAAAATGAGTCAATTAATAGGGTGATTAAAGCCATAATCAATTCTGGTGCTAATGTAATTTTTTGTCAGAAAGGAATCAGTGATTATGCGCAGGAATTACTCGCTCGAAATAATATCTTAGCAATTAGGCGCGTAAGAGAGGATGATATTAAATTATTAATTAAAGCGACAGGAGCTAGTTTAGTGAGCAACATAATTGAGGTTAAGGAAAGTGATTTGGGTAATGCTGGTTTAATTAGCACTGAACAGTTTAGTGATGAAAGACTGACAGTCATTAATGATTGCGCCGGTAGAGTTGTAACAATAATGGTTAGAGGTTCAACCAAGCAAGTGGTTGATGAAACTGAACAATTAATTAAGAAAGGTTTAGGCATTGCGCGGTTATTAACTAAATCAGTTAATTGCGTACCTGGTGCTGGGGCAATTGAATTAATTATTAGCAATGAATTAAGCAAATCAAATATTAATGGTCGAGAATCAATTAGTTACCAATCATTTGCTTTATCAGTTAAGAGAATAATAGAGTTATTAGCAATTAATTCAGGGGTTAAAGCAATTGACTTAATGACTCACTTAAAGAATGGCGAAGGCATTAATGCTGAAGGAGGTATAATAAATCCATTAAAAGAGGGGATAATAGAACCTTTAATAATTAAAGAACAAGTGTTTACTAGCGCAACCGAAACAGCTAACATGATATTAAGAATTGATGGTATATTAAAAGGAAAATAAAAAATATCCTCTTAGGAAAACCTTTAAATAAGACACTTGATTAAATGTATATTTATGCGCGATGAGGAGTATGAATTAGTTCCTATTAATCCTATAAAGAAATTAGAGAAAAAAATCAGGGAATTAGAAGGTATTGAGAGTAAGGACGTGCCTGTTAAGGAATTAAATGAGAATATTGATAAGTTAAATGAGCAGGTTCTAAAATTAATTACTGTCAGCATTAATTTACAAGCTAAGATTACTGAATTATTAATCAAGAATGCTGAGCAAGTAGAGCAAGTAACTGAGATGATTGAATTATTAAAGCGAGCATCAGAAGTTGAGTCCAGTCCTGATAAAGAAGTAAAACTTGATTTAAGCCCAGTGGTTAATGAACTAAAAACAATCAGCACTCAAAATGAGGAGATTAAAAGGGGTTTTGCTGAGTTAACAGGTTTTATGAGAAAAGATTACAGGCGTGATATGATAACACAAGCAATGCAATCGCCAAAAAAAGAGGTTACTCAATGAATAGAAAAGGTATAACACCAGTTATAGCAGTCGTTCTATTACTAATGATGACAGTCGCAGCAGCAGGAGCAGCCTTCTTCTGGATAACCACTATTCAAAGCAGAATACAAGGTCAGGTTGGCACTCAAGCAGACCAGTCAGCGGCTAGTGCTAAACAATTCTCAATCATAAGCGCTATATGCACTCATGCTACGCCAGTTCAAATTAATGTCACGTTACAGAATGTTGGTGAATTAACAATTGATAGCGGCGCTACAGCAGTCACTGTTACTGATGCTGAAGCTAATACTATTAGCACTAACACATCAATATTATCATCTAATCTTGACGCTGACCAAATAATTGAGTTAACATTTTATATTGGGACTAATCTAACTCAAAACAGAACTTATGGTATTAAAATAACAGTGCCTGGCGGTGCAATCCAGACTTCAACTTGTAGAGCAAGGTAGTTCAAAAAAGTATATAAACGTAAATATATTTCATCCTAATAATGAATAGGAAAGCAATTACTCCTGTTATAGCAGTCGTTCTATTACTAATGATGACAGTCGCAGCAGCAGGAGCAGCCTTCTTCTGGATGAATACTATTCAAGGCAGAATACAAGGCCAGATAGGCACTCAGGTAACAACTACTAATAAGCAAACAGGCACTAGTCTTAATTTTGTTGCGTTAATTTGTGACACAACTAATGACTCACTTAACATTACGTTACAGAATACTGGCACTCACACTATTGAGACAGGCACAGTTGCAGTAACAGTCACTGATAGTCAAGACAGAGTATTACAAGTAATTACTACTACATTAGCATCTAACTTTGACCAAGACCAAATAACAACTCTTGTCGTGCCTGATGTTACAATCATGACTGAGAACACTACTTATGGAATTAAAGTTACTCTACCGGGTGGTGTTGAAGGCACTAGTGATTGTAAAGCAAGAATTTAATTAATTATTTAAGTCTTGACAGGATTCTAATTGATTGTTATGAGGGGACAATCAGCGATTATTAGCACAATTCTATTGAGTGGCATAATATTATCAATCGTGACAGCCACATACATTTGGGGTCAGCCATTAATTCAGAAGACTACTGATAAAATAAAAATTGACAAAATCATTGATGACTTAACAATTATTTATGAACGATTAGACCACACCCAGCAAACAGGCAGTCCAAGTGAAGTAACACTTAATGTTCAAGAAGCTACTTATCAAATATCACAAGAGGATAATGCCATTCTAGTTAAGGCCACTACTTTAATTCCAGTAATAACTTCATTTAGTTATGTCCCAATTAGTTATACTGAATTAGCTTATGAGACAATGCTTACTGATGTTAATACTTCTAGAACTATCACTGATTTAGTTAACACACCTACAGGTTATGATGAAGGCACAATCCACTTTGGCAATGTAACACTAAATGGAACTGTTTACAATATAACAGTGTATAATACTAGTAATACTATTTTTGACCACGTTTGTCTTTATCAGGGCATTGATGTTACTAACACAACTACTGAGTGCGCTGAAGAATTAAGCTCAATAAAGAAGGGGTTAATTGATTACACTGTTTCATGGATTGATGACACAGGAATTGAAGTCATCCTTAGCGGTGGTGAAGAAGAGAACATTGGGGTGTTAGGCACTGACCCAGCAGGTATTATTAGTGGCAAGAGCCAGCCTGTAAGTAATGAACAGCATGTAACAATAAAATTATCCTACAGAGGTTTAAGGGATTCAACAGGTAGGACTTATAAAACTTACATTGAGTGCAGTCAGGGCTGCAGGACAGGTACTGGAATAACAACATTAAGAATTGAACGCACAAGAGTTGAGCGGACAACAAATTCTACAAATTATTATGTTAATGCTTACTTTGAGTAAATAGAGAAAAGTCCTTAAATCAAGAAATCCTAATGTAAAAACTGAGGGATAGCAATGGCTGTAGATTTTTTTAGGAAATTATCAAAGAAATTGAGTGAGGCGAGAGAAGAGTTAGATAAAACTAAATTTAAATCTCCAGAAATGGTTGAACAAACACCTGTCAGACAGGAAGAAAAGAGTTTTGAGCAACCAATAATCAGGGATAGAAACCCTTTTGTTTTACCACAATTAATGCCTCAGTCACCTAGAATAATTGAACAATCAAGGTTATTAGTAACACCTCAGCAAGCGTCTAACACTCAATTAATAAGGCAGACTAGGGGGCCTGAAATGGTTAGTGAACGTGAAGTAGTTGGTGAAGACAGGTCTTATGATATTGGGGGTGAAGAACCAAGTTCATTAAAGTATAAGCCTATCAGCATGGAGATGCCTGAAGAATTTGAGACTGCAGGTCAAGGCCAGATTATTGCTAAAGAATACGTTGAGCGGTTAAAAAAGATTGATGATAAATTCCCATTAATTAGTTTAACAGTTGATGGTAAAAAAGTAACAGTGGCTTGGGGTAACATTGTTTGGAATGATAAAATTAATAGTCTAGTCTATAATGTTTACGAGCCACAATTAAATGAAAAACTAAAATCAGTATTTGATGAAGCTAAAACATTGTTAAGGCAGAAGTTAGATATTGATTTCACTAAGATAAGAATAGAGCGAGCTTATGAGTATTTAATGCAGCAATTAAACTTAGTGCTTAATGAGATTGGCAGTAAATTATCAAGCAAGGAACGAGTAGTGCTTGAGTATTTTGTTTTCAGGGATTTTATTGGTTTAAGTAAAATAGAACCATTGCTTCATGACAAGAATATAGAGGATATTCATTGTGATGGCTTTAACATACCTTTATTTGTCACACACCGAAACCCATTATATGGCGAGTTACAAACTAGTTTGATATTCAATACAAAAGAAGAACTTGATTCATTCGCCTTGCGGTTAGCACAGAAGTGCGGCAAAGCATTAAGTATTGCAGAACCATTAATGGATGGTAGTTTACCTGATGGTAGCCGTGTCCAAGTAACTTATGGTACTGACATAGCTATGAGGGGTAGTAATTTTACTATAAGAAAATTCACTGAGAAACCAATCACGCCTATTGATGAAATTAATTTCGGCACAGCCAGCCCTGAGATAACTGCTTACTTATGGATGACAATTGAGAGTGGGTTAAGCATGTTAGTATCTGGCGCGACTGCGACTGGTAAGACTAGTTTTTTGAACGCTATGTCATTATTCATCCAACCTGAATTAAAAATAATTAGCATAGAAGACACGCCTGAGTTACGTTTGCCACACCCTAACTGGATACCAGTGGTCGCCAGAGCAGGTTTTGGTATTAAGGATTATGGTGAAGTAACAATGTTTGATTTATTAAAAAGTTCTTTAAGGCAGCGACCTAATTTTGTTATAGTTGGTGAAGTTAGGGGTAAAGAAGCTTATGTTATGTTCCAAGGAATGGCAACAGGCCACCCAAGTATGGGCACGCTACACGCAGACACAATAGCAACTGTTATTGACCGATTAACCACTGAGCCAATTAATGTACCAAAATCAATGCTGGATAATCTTGACTTAATAGTATTCTTAGTTCAAACTAAACGTAAAGGCGAGTATGTAAGGCGGGTTAATGAAATAATTGAAATTGTTGGTTATAACCCTCGGACGAAGAACTTAATGACTAATCGTTCGTTCAAGTGGGATTCTGATAATGATAGGTTTGTGTTATTAAAAAGTATTTTATTAGATAAGATTAGGGAACGAATGGGTTATACTATTGATGACTTGAAAGCGGATATGGTCAGGCGGATTAAATTACTCAAGTGGTTGCAGAAGAATAATGTAACTGATTTTCAGGAAGTGGCGCGTTACTTCAGGTTGTATCACACTAATCCTGAACAGATAGAAACACTCTTGAGGCGTAATAATAAATGAAGTTTGGCGAATTTTCTTATAAGACACTGCATGAAGTCTCAAAAAAGTATTCTTATGTTTTCAAGGACTTGCAGGAAGATTTAACTGAATCAAACATTAATTTCACTGTTCAGGAATACTTCGCTGCCATGTTAATGACAGTATTATTATCAACACCATTAATGCCTATATTATCAATATTATTTTTTATGCTATTAAATGATTTAGTGCTGAGTATTATTAGCGGATTAATTTTTTACGTATTAATAGTTGTTGGAATAGTGGTTGGTTTTTATTTATACCCTTCACAGCAAGCAGGTAATAGACGTAAGAAGATTGATAACGCGTTGCACTTCGCAGCTATTTATATGGAAACACTAGCTGGCACTGGCGCGCCACCTCACTTATTATTCAGGATTCTTGGTTCATTCAACGAGTTTAGTGAAATAGCTGAAATATCAAGGAAGATTAGCCGTGATATTGAGATATTTGGTATGGACCCAACTGAAGCTATCAGTAATGCAGCAAAGAAAACACCTTCCCCAAACATGAGGGAATTATTATGGGGTATGAAAGCGACTATTACTTCAGGTGGTGACTTAAAGACTTATTTAAACGAAAAAGCCAAAGCATTCACAAGTGATTATAAAAGAAAATTAGAGGAATTCACAAACGTATTAGCAGTCTTATTAGAGATTTATATTACAATAGTTATTGTTGGTAGCGTACTAGCATTAGTATTAACTACTATCATGAGTTTAATTAGCGGAGGCTTATCAGGTATTGCTGAACTGCAATTAATAATAGTAGTCATAGGATTACCATTCATGTCAGCAGTGTTCATATTATTAATCAAGGCGTCAAGCCCAACTGAGGTGTAACAATTGAAAGATAAAAATGTATTAATTATTTGTATAGTAATCGCAGTAATACTCTTTAGTGTAGGAATACTATTAACAAAATTTGATTTACTAATAATTGGTTATTTAGGCATCTCAAGCTTAATGATAGTATTATTTCCTTATACCATAATTGTTTATTTAAAGCAACGAAAAGCCAAGATGATGGAAGATTACTTCCCGCAGTTTCTCAGGGATATTGCTGAAGCCAAACGGGCTGGTATGACTATTCCCAAAGCAATTGAGTTAAGCGCTGAGAATGATTATGGCCCATTAACAGCTGAAGTAATAAAAGTTAGGAATCACTTATCATGGGGTATTCCATTCCCGCAAGCAATGAAAATGTTAGCTGACCGAATAGAGTACAGCACTTACATTAAGCGAGGTTTGGCTATATTACTAGAAGCTTATTTTTCTGGTGGTAGAATTGCTGATACAATGGAAGCTGTTGGTGAGAGCACTAGACAATTAAAAGAAGTTGAGAAAGAACGTGAGTCAACGCTTCAACAACAATTAGTAATTGTTTACTTGATTCATTTTATATTTGTTGGAATATTAGTCGCGTTATACCGAATATTAATCCCATTATTAACATTTCAGGGTGGGGGCAGCGCTTCATTAATTAGTAATTTTGGGGCAGGCGAGGCGCCGCCGCTTGATTTTTACAAATTATTATTCTTCTTAACAATGACTATCCAATCATTTAGTAATGGGTTAGTGGCAGGGGTAACAAAAGAGGGCAGTTTAACAGCAGGCATCAAGCACGCGGGTATTATGGTTACAGTATCATTATTTGTTTACACAGGATTTATTTTCCCAAAATTATTCACAATAAATGTCATCAGCTCAAAAGGAGAATTAACCACTAATGAACCAATAGAGTTTTATGGTTCAATAACACTCGAGAGCAACCCAATATCTGGCGCTGAATTAATAATTAATTTCGGTGGGGTGGTGGCCGAAGGCTTTACGGATGAGTATGGTGATTTTAATATTAAGATGAGGGCGCCAACAGTGGCTGGTAATTATAATGTTTTAGTGGAGGCAAGGTATGAGAGTTTCTCAGCAACTTCATCAATATCAGCCATCGTTAAATAGACGCGGGGCAGTTATTGATTTTGACACAATAATTGCTTACATATTATTCACTTCAACAATAATAATGCTGGTTAATTTTTCCTTAGGTTTAACTGCACCTTTTGCCACTAGTATTGAATTATTAAATAAAGAAAAGAGTACAATAACAGTTAGGGATATGGTTGACACAACATTTTTATCAACAGAGTTAAGCAGTTTATGTGATATTAATTATCTTAACATGCGCTTATTATCAGTCACTTATGAAATTAAGAGTTTTGCGATGCCAGTAACTGATTCACTTAATTTTTCTGCCAACTCAATTAATGGTTCAGTGGTTTTTTATCGTAATGGTGAAGAATTAAGGGTTATTACTGGAAGTGTTAATGAACATAAATCAATAAATGTTAATGTAATAGTGAGTGGTAGCCCAAGTGTTAGTAACTTAACTCTTGAGTCAAATGATTCTTATTCAATCAGCGCTGACGCGTTTAATAATTTCATAATAACTCTTAAGTCTAATGTGAGCAATGGTGATATTGATGAATTAATAATTAAACCAGTTACTGGTCTTGTTGGCTTTGAAATAACTGGTGTTGACTTAAGTAATTGTTTTATTGGTAACTTAACACTTAGTAATTATTGCGGTGATAAAGGCATTCAGGGTAAACGGACTAGTTTCAATAGGTATGGTGTTATGACTGATGGAAGAACGGATTATGGGGTAAAATTAACAGGTGATATTTGGTGGACAAGTTAGGGTTTGTTAGAACAGTGGAGGCAATAATGGCAGCTATAATTGCGATGAGCGCTTACACATTTATTCAATCATACAATATTGGTCAAGTACAATCATTTGATCGTTCACCAAAAACAGAGGTAAATGATTTCCTTACTTTTATTGAGTCAGTAGAGCTTGGTAGCATAATAAAAGATTATGATTACTTAAGATTAAACTCTTTGTTCAATTATTTTTTTTATGAAACAATTTATTATTATTTTGAACCAGTTTATTATGAGAAGATTATTGTCGCCAGCACGCTGGATAATGATAGCCCTATTAGTTTTACTTATCACTTCCCTAATGGCATTGATAAGAATTCAATTAGGTTAATATCAGGTGATTATGAGTTAAGCACAAACGCTTTATTTAATTGGTATTACGTGCCAATAGTTTTTAATGAATCAATAATTGATGATTATATATCAATTAATACAACACTTCAGCAATCAGCTATTAATAATAATTCATTAAAATTCTTTGTCAGGGACCGCGAGACAATAATGTCAGTGACTAATTGGTCAGCCAGTGATTCAAGTGCTAACGCAACAATAATAGTTTACGTGCCAGAAGCTAATAACAGTGAAAACTGTTATCTTTATTTTGCTAAAAATGATAGTTATGTTAATATTAGTTACCCTTCATTAACTGCTACAAGAGAGGTAAACGTTACTTTATTCAACACTCAGGAAGCTAGAACAGCAGAAGTTATGTTTAGTCCAGGTAATTTAACTACCAGCACATTTTATATTAAATACTCATTATTTACTTCAGAGGGAAATCATTATACTAGTCTAACAGGGATTAATAATACTGGACTAACAATAATCTTACAAGATAATAAAATAAAGAGGGGCAGTGCGCCCACAACTACTAGTATTAAAGGAAGTGAGAGCATTAAACGCATTGTGCCACTAAGTAATGGTTTTGTTGAATTAAAAGTGTATGGTGGTTACATATGAGACAAGGACAGTTTTTTATTGTAACAATAATCTTAGTAACAATCACTATTACAATAACAGCGCTCAGTCTTTATGTGCCAAAAGAGATTAATGTTAACAGAATGGCTATTAATGAAAAATCAATCACTAATGCTTTATTCGTAAAACAAACAATTAGCAAGATAAGTGATTACTTTAAGACTAATTGGTTAATGCCCTACACTCATCGCAGTGTTATTAAAACAGAGAATAACTTCACGCTTATGGATAACACATTAATTGCAGCTATTGACTTGCCTGATAATGCTTATAATAACTCATTACAACTGGTTGATGCGAATAATAATAATGTGCCGTTTAACGTTGAGTGGAATAACTTAACTGCTAGAATGGGAACTATTTACTTTGAGTCATCAGCTGACGCACTTGAGAACAAGGATTATTATTTGTATTATAATGTTGCGCCAGGTAAGACAATTAAGAATGAGCAAGAACAATTATTTCTTTATGGTGAGGAATCAAATAGTTTTTGGGTGAGAACAGGCAGTTATTATGTTAATATCAGTAAGAGTAATGGTGGCAGCATTAAAGTAATGAATAATTCAGGGTCAAATGATTTATTATTATCAATTGATGATTTTATTAAGTGTGGCGCGCAGTATAACTTAACAACAGCTAGCAATAAACATGTGGTAATAACAAACAATGGTTATTATCTTAAAGCAGTGTTTACTGGTAGCAGGTTCACTAATGAGAGTTATGAAGTGACTGAGTTATTCTTGCCTGATAGAATAATAATCATTGATAAAATGACTCTTGCGTATAATTCTGCTTGCACTGAGTGGGGTTCAATGTTAAGTGTTGTTAATGATTCATTAATGAATTATGCTGATAGTAATAATAATGCTTTTGAGCCAGTTGATGCTCAAGGGATTACTTTTGTTAATAATGGTGATTGGGTTGAGTTGCATGGAAGCGGTTATGGTATTGCGATGGTTACTGGTAATACTTCACCAATTTATTCATCAGCTAACACAGATGAGAATAGGGCTGAATTAATATTTACTAGTGGGGCAACGATTAGTAAAGGGACTTATTTTGCTAACATAACAATAATACCATTAAATAATGTTAGGCTTAATAAAACCAAGCAGTACTCACAACCAAGGATAACAGTTACTAATGAAGTATTTGCCACTGAATTCAATAATTTATTTAATTTGACTAATAAGTATTTTTATGACCTTAACGCTTTAGTTGTTTTTAATAAAAGCGCTGGCGTGTTCCATGAGCAATTCACTAATCTTAGTGGTTGGTATAATAATTATTCAGTAAGAAGTCAATTATTTGTTATGGGTCCACAAAGAGTTATTCCTTTTGAACCATTGGTCAGATTAATGAATAATGTTAGTTTTAGTTCAATAATCTTATATGATAATGGTCAGGCAAACGCTCAGGTTAGCACAAATAATTATCATGATAACGCTATTTTCAGCAGTCACTTAAATAACACTGAACTGAATAACTCGTTATTAATACTCAGCCCTAGTGGTCATGACTTTAATATAACAGTTATTAAGGAAGTTGACGGCACTGCAGGCGCCATGGTTTACTTGCCTAATGGTTCGTTAATAAATTATTATGATATAAGCTCAACACCTTATGAGATTAAATTAAATGGTTTTAATCAATCAGGTTTTTATAACATTACTTTTAATGGCACTGCAGGCATTAGTGTTAATACAACTCTACCAAAAATAGTTAGTGGCTTACCATTGGCTGTGACTAGTGCTAATAACATTTATTTGTTTATTAATGAAAGTCTTAATATCACTGGACTTGAAGTAATTACTTACTCTGATACTGAGCAAAAATTCACTTTATTTGATGAATTCAATAACACTATCAAGACAATAACTAATGCAGGTAGCATAAACGTTGACATCACGCCTTGTGTTGGTGGTTGTTATTATCGTCTTGAAGTTAATACTTCAGGCCCGTTCAAGTTAAGTTCAACTAATAGGATTTATGTAGCTACTGATGAGAAATACTTGATTAACCCTTTAGAGCCAATGATTAGTTTAGTAAGTGTTAATATGCTAAGTGCTAGTAAAGATTTAAGTGTTTATTATGACCTTGGCGCTAACACTAGTCCTGTAATCAGCGCCAGCGACCTTGTGTATTCAAAGATTAATAATGAAGTTAATAACTCTAAGTTTAGTTTTGATTTGGACGCGATGAGCTTTGAGTATCAAGATGTTGACTGGCTTGATAATAGGGGTTGGGTCACTTGCACTGATGAGTGTACTAATTCTTTTTCATCAATAAGATTTGTTGAAACAGGAAGCGAGCGCGTGGTGGTCTGGGCTAACACTAGTGTTGGAGTTGATTATTACTTCCATTTCTACCCAAATATTTCATACTTCAAAGTAATAACTAACGCAACAACGAATTATTCATTCGGACCTGCTTGGCGGATTAATAACACAAATGACTTATATTATTCTTTTAAAAATTCAAAGAGCATATTAATTAATGGGGAAAATAAGTTCATCAGCAAGTATAACCTGACTGGTCCTTTTAATTACGCGATGAAAAATGATGAGATAAGCAAGGCGTCAGTATTATTTAATATTAACACACTTGAGTATAATAATTCAATCAAATTAAACGCTACTGCAATAATAATTACAGCATCAATTCCAGGCACTTTTGGTTTCTTAATTAATGAAGAACCAAGTGATTACTTAACGCCTGTAACAATTAATCAGCAAGGGCTTAGTATTAATGATACTTTTGATGATTCATTATTAATGTTTAAGGGTAGTTTATTTACTTAAACAAAGCAAGCTCTTCTTTAGAGATGCTATAATGATTAACTAATTCTTTATTTCTTGATAATATTTTAATGAAAGGCAATACTTCAGTAATCGTCTTGTTTATTGAAGCTTTAACTGCTGGTCTTAACTTAATGGCTAATTGTTTTCTTAACTCGCGCTTTGACTTACTGCCCCATAATTTCATTATCTTTGATGGGTTAGCATACTTAACAAACCCGGCAGGCATGGTTGTGCGCGCGTTATTAACCCCCACTGTCATGAGAGCGTTAACGTAAGTAAGGAAAGACCAGTACTGGCGCTTGTTGATTCGGCCGTAAAAAACGTCAGCTCTTGACAATGAATTGTAGGCTTTTGCTAATTCATCATGAGTCTTAAATTCACTGGTCAGGTTTTCAGCCACCCATAATAATTTTGTGTCAAAACTCAAGTCAACTTCATCCATTGAATGAATCACTTCATTGAAGTTATTGCCTCTAAATAATTTCTGTAAACCTTGAAAAACATTAATAGTCTTATCCCTAAAACCCATTGTGTCAAGTTCATAATCACTCACCCTGCCATCACCAGCAAGCATTTCAAGGTCATTAATCGCTGCTCTCAAATCACCCTCTGACCTGCTGGCAATAACATTAATGGCGCTAGCACTGATAGTAATATTCTCCTGAGCGCTGATTGACGCGAGCACTTTCTTAACCTGCATTAAATTAATTTTTTTGAACTCAACTAACTCACAATAACCACGCAAGGTTCTAAGCTTAGTATTCCATGGGTCTGTGGCAGTTAATATTATTGGGGTTTTTGATTTTTTTATTATGCTAATTAGTTCAGCAATAGCTCCTCGGTCACTTGCGGTTAGGGCGTCAATGTCATCAACTAGTATTAATCGTTTGCCAAATAACCCTTGATTGACTGATGCGTTGCCAACAACTGATTTCATCACGCTTGAGTCACACGTGCTGCTCGCGTTAACCTCAATTAATTCTCGATTTAATTCATTAGCTAATACGTGGACAGCGCAGGTCTTGCCTGAGCCTGTTGGACCATGGATTAATAATGCTTTATTATTATGTTTTGATTGAGCGTGGTTTATTAGTGGTTTTACGTCTTGACCAACTAAACCACTAAATTTGACTGGTGAGTGTTTATCAAACCATGGAGTAACCATTTAACCACTCCTACCAATTAAATAGAATTGAGCTAGCAATGCGTCAATCTGTAAGAATTCATCAGCGCCTTCAACCATTCTAAACTCATATTCACCGATTCGGTCGAGTAACTTAACTTTAACTGCGTCAGTTAATTCCATGCTCATCACTATTGATTGCACTTGTCTAACAGCGTCAATGCCTGATAAGCCGTAACGTAGCATGACGTCAATCATTAATGACCTTGCTTGTGAGAACGAGCCTTGTAAGGCTAGCGAGATTGCTTTCTTTAATTCGTCTGGTTGGGCATAAGAAGCGATTTCATAAACTAATTCTTCGTTTATTTGTTTTGATAAGCTAGCGCAGGATTGTAGGACATTTAAGGCTTTACGTAAATCACCTTTTGATACTTCATAAACTGCTTTTAGTGAATTGCCTTGAGCAATTAATCCTTCTTTATTACATACTTCAGTTAAGTAATCAATCACTGAATGTGATTCTAATGGCTTAAACCTGAATACAGCGCAGCGTGACTGTATTGGGTCAATAATCTTGCTTGAAAAATTACAATCAAGGATGAACCTGCAAGTAGTAGCGTACATTTCCATTGTTCGTCGGAGAGCTGCTTGAGCATCCCTTGTTAGGGCGTCAGCTTCATCTAATAGTATTACTTTAAAATTAACATCGCCTAATGGCATTGTGCGGGCAAAATCTTTTACTTTACCGCGAATAACATCAATGCCTCGTTCATCACTAGCGTTGGTTTCCATGAAATTCATTCGCCAGTTATCACCGTATAATTCACGGGCAATACAATTAGCAGCACTAGTCTTGCCAGTGCCAGCTGGACCTGCAAATAATAAGTGCGGTAAATTCTTTGACTTAATGAATGATTTCAAACGCTTAACAATACCAACTTGTCCAAACAAATCATTTAATTGTTGTGGTCGGTATTTCTCAATCCATAATTCCATTAGATTATACTGCAAAAACTGGATAGTTTTAAAGATTTATATTGAAGAGAATTAATTGCAATTATTAACAATATATTTTATAAAGGGAAAGTTGTTTATAAATGCTTTATAAAGGAGGGGTATTAATTGGTTGAAGATGTAAAAGTAGAAAACGTTGTTGCAAGTGTTGTATTAAGCATGGATATTCCGCTTGAGAAAATGGCGGTCAGTTTAGTTAACACTGAGTATAATCCTGAGCAATTTCCAGGTTTAGTTCTACGATTGAAGCATATTGGTATTACTGCACTAGTATTTAGTAGTGGTAAACTTGTTTGCACTGGAGCTAAGAGCGCGGAAATGGTTACTGTAGGTGTTCAGGAGATACTTAAAGAGCTAAAGAAGATTGGTTTAACCACTGATAAGACACCAGAGATAACTATTCAGAATATGGTTGCAAGTGGTAATCTCCATTTAACGCTTAACTTAAACAAGCTTGCCTTCAAGTTGCCTAACGCTGAGTACGCGCCCGAGACGTTCCCGGGATTAGTTTACAAAGTACCTAACTCGCACATAACATTCTTGTTATTTGGTACTGGCAGAATTGTTTGTACTGGCGCTAAGACAGATGAAGAAGTTAGGACTTCGGTTAAGAAATTAAAGAAGGATATACTTGAAACAATGAAATGATTTTATTATAATTTTTATCTTTTTTTTTTTAACTCCATTAGAAGACTAGGTAGTGCTTACTACCACTAAGTATTTATTAATATTAATCGGTTAACTAATAATTGGGGGGTATAAAGAATCAAATGGATGAATTAGTAAATGCTTTTAAATCATTTGTTGCGCGCAATTACGCTGACAGCATTTCAAAGGCTATTAGGAATAATGAGAGTTTCTTTATTGATTTTAAAGAGATGGATTTGCAAGAGCAACACTTAGCTGATTCATTATTAAATAGCCCTAATGAAACGATTGAAGCTTTTAAGATGGCTTATAATGAATTAGAGTTCTCGCTTGAGCCCCGGTTCGTTAATTTACCTGAGAATAATATTGTTAAGATTAAGGATATTCGAACCAAGAATCTTAACAAGTTAATTCAGATTGAGGGTTTAGTGAGGCAGGCTAGTGAGGTTCGGCCTGCTAGCGCTAGCATTGAGTTTGAGTGCCCTGCGTGCGCTCAGCGGATAATTGAATTACAAACAAGCAATCATATTATTGAACCTAAACGTTGCACTAATTGCGGTCGGATGGGTAAGTTCACAGTGATTAATAATCAATTAATTGACCGTCAGAGAGTGGTTATTGAGGAATCACCTGAGAAGATGGATGGTGGTGAGCAACCACAACGAATTGATATTATTCTTAACAAGGATTTGGTTGACCCAACTATTATTAAGAAGATTTGTCCTGGCAGTAAAATAGAGATTACAGGTGTATTACAAGAAGTCCCTATTTACTTGCGTAGTGGCGGTAAGAGTAATCAATTTGATTTAGTTATTCAAGCTAATGCTATTAAGCCTATTGAGTACGAATTCACTGATATTGAGATTGATATTGAGGATGAAACTAAGATTAAGGAGTTCGCGCGTGACCCTAAAGTGTATGATAAACTAATTAGCAGTATGGCGCCAAACATTTATGGCAATGATGAAGTTAAGGAGGCTATTGTTACCCAATTATTTGGTGGTGTTAGAAAAATTAGGCATGACCGGACTACGGTTAGGGGTGATATTCATGTTCTATTGGTTGGTGACCCTGGTGTTAGTAAGACTCAATTATTAAAATACGTGGCAGGCATAGCTCCTAAAGCGCGTTATGTTAGTGGTAAGGGTTCATCAGCTGCAGGTATGACTGCGAGCGTGGTTAAGGATGAGTTTATTCGTGGTTGGAGTCTTGAGGCGGGCGCGTTAGTCTTAGCTAACAAGGGTATTGCGTTGATTGATGAATTGGATAAAATGAGTGTTGAGGATCGCAGCGCGATGCATGAAGCGTTGGAGTCCCAAACAGTTACTATTTCCAAAGCCAATATTCAGGCAACGCTTAACTCGCAGACCAGTGTATTAGCTGCAGCTAACCCTAAGTTTGGCAGGTTTGACCCTTATGCACCTATTGCTGAGCAGATTAATATTCCTCCAACACTATTGAATCGTTTTGACTTAATTTTTCCCATGAGAGATTTACCTGATAAAGACCGTGATTCTAAGATTGCAACTCATATGCTTGAAGCAGCTCAGGAGCCTGGTAAGAAGCGTGGTTTAATTGAGTCTGAGTTTTTACGTAAGTATATTTCTTATGCTAAAAAGATTAATCCTGTTATCACCCCTGCTGCAGCTGCTGTGCTTAAAGAGTTTTATGTTAGTTTGCGTAATAAGAAGTCAATGGGTGAGGATGAAGTTAGGGCTATTCCTATTAGTCCGCGGCAGTTAGAGGCTTTGATTAGGATTAGTGAGGGTGTGGCTAGGGTTAGGCTTAGTGATAAAGTAATGAAAAAGGATGCTGAGCGGGCGATTAAGATGCTTCACTTTAGTTTATCTAAGATTGGTATTGACCCTGAAACTGGTGAGATTGATATTGACCGGATTGTTAGTGGTATCTCAGCTAAGCAGCGCAGTAATATTATGCAAATCAAAGAATTAATTAATGAGTTAAGCAATAAGTATGGTAATGCGATTCCATCTGATGAATTGATTAATGAAGCAGTTAATCAAGGCATTCCTGCTGATAAAGCAGAGGAGTTAATTGACAAGATGAAGCGTGAAGGTGAGATATTCGAACCAAAACACGGCATCATCAGGAAGTTACCAAGATGATAAATAAAAAGGAAGGGGGTAGCGTAGGGGGAAACCATAGGTTGCCCCTCGAGATGAAGCGTGAAGGTGAGATATTCGAACCAAAACACGGCATCATCAGGAAGTTACCGAGGTGAGTTTGAAATGTTTACCCAAAGAAATACAGCATATAAATTAAGGATTAGTGATATTGTTAGCGGTGAGTTTGTTATGAAGGACGGTGAGTCCAGTTATATTCAAATTGGTGATAAGCAAGTCATGCGTGTTAGGGTTTTGGGCACGATTGTTAATAAATTCACTAATGATGAGCGTAAGAGCGGCACGATTGTTATTGATGATGGGACTGATAGTATTTCGGCTCGGGTGTGGGAGAATGATTTTATGTTAGTTGATCATGCAGTTATTGGTCAATTAGTTGATGTTATTGCTCGAGTCAGGATGTATAATGATGAAGTTTACTTGATTCCTGAAGTAATTAAGTCAGTGTCACCTGATTGGCTTGTTCTTCGTAAGCTTGAATTAGGAGATGAATCAATTAAACCAGCGGTTGAGGTTGTTGTTGATACTGATTTGATTAAAAAATTATTTGATTGTATTAAGGCAGGTGGTACTGATGGGGCTTCAATGGAGGAATTAGTTAGTATTGCTGGTAGTCGTGATGAGTGTATTAAGTCAATGATGGTGTTGCTTGAGGATGGCACTGTATTCGAGCCTAAAGCAGGTCGTTATAAAGCGCTTGATTGAAGAATAACACTTAAAAAGGCTTTATTGCATTCTTATTCATTGATGGCATGGAATCACTCTTATGATGAATTATTGAAACGGGTTAGGAAGCAGTTACCAGCGGTTAGTTTCAAGAGTGAGCGTTTTGAGGTGCCGCGCGTTAATGGCGGTTGGCAGGGTAATCACACTATTATTAATAATTTCAAGCAGATTAGCGATTACTTGCGCCGAGAACCGGCTCACTTATTGAAATTCCTTGTTGGTGAATTAGCTACTCAAGCGCGGTTGGATGGTCAGCGGGCTGATTTTACTGGTCGTTTTCGTAGTGAGGAAATTAACAAGAAAGTTATTACTTATATTGACAACTTCGTTAAGTGTAAGGAATGCGGTAAACCTGATACTAAGTTGGTTAAGGATGACCGTTTAACTATGATGAAGTGTATGGCTTGTGGAAGTAAGAAACCAGTTAGGAGCATTAAATGATTTCTGAACAAAGAGAAGAAAGCGCTGATAGTATTAACCTTAAAGTAATTAATAACGAGGATTACATGGTTAATCTTTGTGATAGTGAATTAATTGGAACTAAAGTTAATGGTATTACTGTGAGCGAGCACTTTTATGGCCTGCCATCAAATCGCAAGCAAGCTATTATTGAATTAAATAAAGCTACTTCAATTAATGCTCTTGGCGTTAAAGCTGTTAGTTTAGTTAAAGAAGCTAAAGGCGAGGTAGAGGACTTAGAAATCAATGGCACTCCATATACAATAATTGTTAAGGTATTTAAATAAAACTTTAATTAAGAGTTCTAATGGCTGAATTCGAGGATTTTGACTCAGAAGTATTGGAAGCTGAGTCTGAGGAAGGTATTGTTAGGGTTAAATTGCCTGGTCATGGTGAATTAATTGGTGTTGTTGAGAAATTACTTGGTAACGCTCGAATGTTTGTTAGGTGTATTGATGGTAAGCAGCGTAACGCGCAAGTTCCTGGCGGTAAGCGGCGCAGGCTCTACATTAGGGAAGGTGATTTAGTTATTATTAAGCCTTGGGAGTTTGAGGAGGACACTAAAGCGTATGTAGTGTATAAGTATAGTAAAACTCAGGTTTATTGGTTACGGAAGAAGGGTTATTTAGCTAAGTTAGAGGAAGAATTTTAACCACTAACTAATTACTAATTATTAATAATGGTTACTCGTGAGAAGTTCAAGGTTTTTGAAGGAGTGTTTGATAATAACACATTAAATGCTTTGCAAAAGCTTTGCCCTAAATATTTTAGTCGATTATCAAGTCCTATTAGCACTGGTAAGGAGGCGGATGTTTACTTAGCTGAGAAGAGTGATGGTTATGTGGCGTTAAAGATTTATCGAATACTGGCTCGTATGTACAAGGGGCTTGATGTATACATTAGGGATGACCCGCGGTTTAAGTCAGTTGGTCGTAACCCGCGTGAAGTGATTTATAATTGGACTAAGAAAGAGTTTAAGAACTTATCAAGGGCAGCTAGTATTGGGGTTCGCGTGCCTGAGCCAATCACTTTTAATAAGAATGTTTTAGTTATGGAGTTTATTGGTCATGGTGATAAAGCTTCACCTTTGGCTCGCAACGCGTTGCCTAGTAATCCGCGTAAGTGGTTTAAATTGATTAGTGGCTGGGTTATGAATATGTGGGATGATAAACAAATGGTTCATGGCGACTTAAGTGAGTGGAATATTATTAATCATGATGATAAACCAGTGATTATTGATATTAGTCAAGCAGTGTTAAAACAGCACCCGCTTAGTCTAAAACTATTAAAAAGGGATGTTTATAACATTAATAATTGGTTCAGCAAGCAAGGAGTTAAGGTTGACTCATTGAATAATTGGCTTGATGAGGTGATTAAAAATGTATGAATATCGTGTATTAATTCCTAAGGAGCGGGTCGGCGTTTTAGTTGGCGAGGAGGGCAAGATAAAACGATTGATTGAGAAGAAGACTAATACTAGTTTAGTGCTTCATGAGGAAGAAGTAATTATTATGGGTGAGGACTCGTATACTGCTTGGCTTTGCGAACAAGTAGTTAAAGCGATTGGCAGGGGTTTTAATCCTAGGATAGCGATTAACTTAATCAAAGAGGGTTATGCTTTTGAGGTTATGAACATAATGGATTACGCTCGTAACCAGAATGATAAGTTTCGTTTAAAGAGCCGGGTGATTGGTCAGGGTGGTCTGGTTCGGCAGCGCTTGGAGCAGGATACTAATTGTCGGATAATTGTTTTTGGTAAGACAATAGGTGTTATTGGACCAGGGAGTGAGATTAGGACAGCGCTTGAAGCGATTGAAATGCTTCTCAAAGGAGCTCAAGTAAAAACTGTTTATAAGTTCTTGGAAAAAGCTTCAAAAAAGAAATTAAAAAAGGAATTAGTTTAGAAAAAGCGATTATTTGGCAAAAATAAGCGTTTTATACGAATTTTTTTCCAGTAAAGTATTTAAAATAATTATGTTTTCTCATAAAACATGGTCACAGTTGCTGAGGACATTGCCAAGACAATCAAGCAGACCAGTGTTGCTGAATTCTTTGAGCGAAACAGGCACTTACTGGGTTTTGACTCAAAGATAAAAGCGTTAATCACTTGCGTTAAGGAAACAGTTGATAACAGCCTTGATGCTTGTGAGGAAATGATTTATGCGCATAAAAAATTAGGCAAGGATTACTCATTGCCTGAGATTATGGTTAGCATTAAGGATAATGGTAATGACCATTTTGTGATTAAAGTCATTGATAACGGCCCTGGTATTGTTAAGAAAGAGTTGCCTAATGTGTTCACTCGATTATTATATGGTTCTAAGTTCCATCAATTAAAGCAGGGCAGAGGCCAGCAGGGTATTGGTGTTAGCGCCGCAGTGCTTTACTCTCAGTTAAGCACTGGTAAAGCTACTCATGTTGTTAGTAAAATTAGCCCTGAGGCACCAGCTTATTATTATGATTTAAGGATTGATACATTACGTAACAAGCCTGAAATTGTTGGTGAAGGCTCGCTGGAGAAATTCCAGTTCGAGCATGGCACTGAAGTTGAGATGGAAATTGAAGGCACTTACTTAACTAAAGGTGAGAAGAGTGTTTATGAATACTTGAGGCGTACAAGCATTGTTAACCCTCATATTAAGATTACCTTCTTAACCCCTGAGGGTAAGAAAATTTTATTCTCCCGAGTTACTGAAACAATGCCTAAAGAGACTAAGCCAATCAAGCCTCACCCTTATGGTATTGAGATTGGCACGTTCATTAAGATGTGCCAGACTACTTCATCTAAAGCTATTAAATCATTTATGATGAATGATTTCAGTCGTATGGGCTCAACCACTGTTGATAGCATTCTAAAAGAATCAGGAGTTAACCCTCGTTACAGGCCGACTGAGATTAGCCGTGAGCAAGCAGAGAAGATTATCAAAGTGGTTCAGAAAACTAAAATCATGAACCCACCGCTTGACTGCTTAAGTCCAATTGGTGATGAAGCTTTACGTAAGAGTCTTAGAACTGAGTTGGACTCTGAATTCGTAACCACAGTCAGCCGCCAACCGAGTGTTTATCGAGGTAACCCTTTCTTAATTGAAACAGCTATTGCTTATGGTGGCAGTCTTTCTGCGGATAAGAGCGCTGATGTCATTCGTTTTGCCAATAAAGTACCATTGCAGTATAATAGCAGTGCTTGCGCTATCACTGAAGTTGTTAAGAAAGTTGATTGGCGACGCTATGGGTTAAACCAACCAGGTGGTAGTGGCGTGCCCAGCGGTCCTATAATGATATTAGTTCATATGGCTAGTACTTGGATTCCATTCACTAGTGAAAGTAAGTCAGCAATTGCTCAATACGCGCCAATAATGAAGGACATGCGGTTAGCGATTCAGGATTGCGCGCGAGAATTAAGCAATTACTTGCGCAAGAAAAGTCAGGCTCAGCGACAGAAAGTTAAGGTTAATACTTTTGTTAAGTATGCTAAAGAATTAATAAAGCCTTTAGCAGTTATTACTAAACTAAAGGAAGAAGATATTAAAGCCACAATTGATGGAGCATTAAGTGAGAGGTTTGGTGAATTATTAAATGGCAATAAGTAAGCGGAATAAAGAATTATTGGTTAACTTAGAAGCGTTAGGTAACAAAGTTATTAATGATTTTAAGCAGAACTTAAACCCTAACATAGCTGTGCCTTCGCGAACCTTGGCTAATGTTTATTTTGATAAAGTTAATAAGATGCTTGCGTTAGGTGATAATATTACTGACCGTAATTATTTCAATTTATCTCAAGCCAAGAAGTTTATGCAAACAATATTGGTTGCGAGTAATTTAAGGAATGTTCTTGAAGCGAATAATACTGTTGGTCTTAGGCAGTTATTCTATATGAGCAAGCACACTTTGCCTGGGATTAATGAGAATACTTTTGATAACCAAGATGAGAGTGACCCAATTGTTGAAGACATGGAAGGCATTCTTGACGCTCTGCGCGAAGAACTAGGTATTTTCGCAGCAACTAAAGGCAAGTTAGCTGGCCCTATTAGGATTAGGGACCGTGGTGACTTAATTAATTGTGGTAAGCTAGGCAGTAGTGGTTATGGTATTCCTAGTATTGTTGAGGATAATATAATTAATTTTGAGGACCATAACGCTAAGTTTATTCTAGTGGTTGAAAAAGAACAGATATGGAATCGGTTGAATGAGGATCGTTTCTGGGAGAAGAATAATTGTATTATAATCACTGGTAAGGGTCAGCCAGCGAGGGGCGATAGGCGTATGGTTAGGCGTTTACATAACGAGTTAAAATTACCTGTTTACGTGTTCACTGATATGGATATCTGGGGTTATTATATTTACTCTGTCTACAAGCAGGGCAGTATTAACCTTG
>JBAZFG010000001.1:0-46919 GCA_041653515.1 Candidatus Nanoarchaeia archaeon | reverse complement strand
TGCTCACTTCTCGCGCAAAGCAGCAGTGCCTGAAGCTAAGTTCCTTGGTTTTAAGACTAGTGATGTTAAGCGCTTTGACATCCCTAATGATTATTGGATTAAGATGAATAAGGGTGATGCTAAGCGTATTAAGGAGATTAGTAATTATGATTGGTTTAAGAATGATGGTAAGTGGCAGAAAGAATTCAAGAACTTGATTGATTTCGGTCATAAGATAGAGCAAGATGCTTTAGTTGCTAAATCAATTAAGTTCATGGCTAACGAGTACTTGCCGGTTAAACTTGAAGAACAAGACTGGATTGAATAAAGTTTATTAATAACACTTGACGAATAATTTTCATGACTGATTATCATCATATTGCTAACCCATTGTTTTACAAAGCAATTAATTTGCAGAAAAAAGGTGATGAGCAATGCGTTGACTTATTCCTAACCGCGTTCAAGGGTTTTTACTTATCAGCTTTTAGTATTGGTGGGTTAGAGCGCCTGCGTATTGAGGGCCCGTTATTCTCCAAATTAATTAAGGATGAATTCAGGCCAAAAGTAATTGACGGCTTAACAGATGACCTTAAAATCAAGGGCGCAATCAATAGTAGTAATTCATTTTATGATTTATCCCAAAAGATTGGCCAGCAGTCTGTTGATGACTTATTTATTAATATTAAAGCAGACCGAGGACTGCTTGATTACTTATTAGGTATTGAGTTTGAACATAAAGGTATGAAAATGAATTATGATGACAAAAACTTCACTCTAAAGTTTAACAACAAGGATAGTGCCAATTACTTCTTAAACGCAGTCAGTTATTACAAAAAAGCGCTCAACAGCCCTAATGACATGCCTGAAGAATTAATAAGAGTAAAGCGCAAGAGAGCTTTTGATAAGTTCTCTATTTATGGAATAAAAGAGAGAATAGAAGAATGCACTAAACATTACTTCCAGTTGACCAGCGAGTCAGTCAGGGAACTAACTGACAATGAATTAAACACAAATACAATATCAGTCAGGCAGTTATGGAAATCTATTTAAATCTCCCTAAAATTCTTTATTTCTAATTGCCTCGATAGCTCAGTAGGTAGAGCGCTCGACTGTTATTAACAACTCGTTGTTAATCCAATTAACAATCATTGTTAAGAGTAATCGAGTGGTCACAGGTCCGAGTCCTGTTCGAGGCGATAACTGAAGGTTCGGTTTAGGAGGTCAACTGAGGGCTTCCTAAACCTTAAAACTTTCAGTTGTGAAATTTGGCAATTTCCTTTGGTTTACGTGAAGAAAATAATGGAGGTGTTTCACGTAATGAAAGATAGTGTTAGGTTAATACATAATAACAGGCTAGACTCTGCTCTTAACACTTTGAATAAATGCCCTAGTTGTGATTCAAAAAATGTTTATATAAATAAACAAGGTTATAATGCAGGTTCAGGAGCAGCTGGTTGCTGTCTTTGTGGACTCCCAGGACTACTCTGCGGAGCTTTTGGTGGTAATAAACTAAAAGGTAAATGCTTAAAATGCGGAAAAGAATTTGATGTTGATTCCCAAATCTAAGAAATCAACGAAATAAGCATCAAAGCCGAGTTTACTCCTTTTAGTCAAGACCATAACACAATAGTTTTAGCATTACCTATGGATATGATGACAAATAAAGGTGTAGAATTAGCAACTCTTGGAATGAGTCAAAAAAAACCATTAAAAAATAAAAAATAAACATTTTTAATATCTTAATACTTAGTATTTATCACGTAATCCGAACTTATAGTCAAATGCCTGTTCGAGGCGGGCCTTTTATTATTCTAGAGTTAATAAAGAAGTAAAACCATTAAGAAAATACTTAAACAAATTAGTATGACTCTTTTCTAAGTAAATACGCGGGGTGTAAGCTTTTCGAGGAGAACCATCTTCGAGAATGTATTCTCTTGAATTTAAACCTATCTTACTTTTATGAAATCTAAGTGGATGACTACTTAATTTATTAAGAATATAATCACGATTAGTTTCAGCAATACTCTTTGAAGAAGCCCATAAATCAAAGTAAGCATTGTCTCGTGTAAACCCTCCTTTCAACTTAAAAGCATAATAAATAAACAAGTCATTATCAATGAAATCAATATTTGGGAATAACTGATCATATTTTTTACCAATAGGGCATCCTAAAGAGACTAATAAAGTTGAGAGAGCAGTAGCAATTGGGTCAGAAGAAGACTCTTTAGAAGTAAGGAGTAAACTATAACCATTTTTACCCTCAACAATCACTTTATCCTCATCATCATTAAATCCGCTAATAAGATTGTTAAACTCAACAAGATTTTTTTGTAAAACAGGCTTCTCATTTGATAAACGAATACCATAATGGTTTTTAGAATGTTTAAGGGTAGTTATATTACCACTAAGAAGCTCGTAAAGAGTTAACTCCTCTATAATTCGAGATTTCGAAAACGGAAGAAAACCCTTACTAATTAATGAATCTGCCTTTTGCACATAAAAAGGAACGGCCTTCCTTCCAGTCCTTTCATCAACTTTATTCCAACCTTTTATTGTTCCATAAGTCACGCCAGTCTTATCTGAAATCTCTATTAATGAATTGTAATTACCAGTTCGAAAAAGATCAAAAGCTTCATAACCCTGTATAGCAGTATAACTACTATTCAACTTAATAACACTCAAATAATCATCATGTGACACAATATTCATATTAATAAATCTTATAAATGAGTTTATAAACTTTACATAATTTCATATTCTTACGTAATCCGAACTTTTCGCCCGAGTCCTGTTCGAGGCGATAACTGAAGAATCAAGTGGTCACAGGCCATCCTGAGCGCGCAAGCAATCGCGAGCCGTGAAGAGGAAGCGCTATCATTAAGCGCTGACGTGTTCGAGGCGCATCTTATTTTCTTTACTAAATAATAATTATTTAAAGAATAAAATGCTACTTATTATTAATGAAACATGTTAAGATTGAAGAACGCAATCTTATTGTTGTAGTACTATTAATGATGTTTACTTTTGGTATTTACACAGTATACTGGTTTTACAAAACTAAACATGAAATTAATAGTCTTGGGGCGGATATACCCACCACTTGGTTAATAATAATCCCAATAGCTAATTTATACTGGATTTACAAATACTGCGAGGGTTTCAGCGAGCATGTTAAGAAAGATAATAATACAATCTTATGGTTCATTTTGTACATAATAGTTTCAATCGTGCCAATATTAATATTCCAGTCAGAGCTCAATAAAATTGCAAAGAAACGCTAATCATCAAGCAAATAACAATCAAACCATGATTTTTTTTTTGGGGGTGTCATCACTTTATTATATTGCGTTTATTTCTTTGTAACGCTTCCTGATTGTTACTTCAGTTATTTTTGTTATTTTAGCAATCTTCTTTTGAGACAACCCCATCCCTGCTTCTCTGGTAGCTCTATAGATTGCTGCAGCGCAAACACCTGCAGGTGACTTGCCTGTAACAAAATTTTTCTTGGTTACTAAATTAATTATTTCGCTTGCAGCAAGCTCAACCTTTGTTGGTAGTTTTAATTCAGAGCAAAAACGGCTTAAGTAATCAATTGGTTTAGGAATAGGCATTTTAAGGTTAAGTTCTGTGATAATAATCCGGTATAACTCCCCAACAGTTTTCTTAGCAAAATTAGTTTCATTAATAATGTCCTCAATCGTATAAGGGGATTTATTAATTCGACAAGAACAATACAAAGAAGCAAGCGCTACACCCTTAATAGTTCTGCCTCTAATAATATTAGCACTAAGTGATTTATTATAAATATCAACCGCATCGCCCATAATAATTTTATTTAAACCAACTTTAGCGCTAATAATATTCAAGAAGTTCAAAGCGATTAATGAATTAAGACCTTTATAATCATTAAATCTTGTACGATTATGCTGTTTACGCAGCATATAAGCTTTATTTAATTGACCACCAGTTAAAGCCTTGCCATTAGCATCCTTATTATGGTAATCAATAATAGTTGATAAATCATTATCAAATGATAAAGGATTCTTTGGCGGACCAGTTCTTGAACGCGCATCCACTTCTGCCTTATTGAAAGCGCGCCAATCAGCCCCAAGGTCAATAATCTTATCAAGAACCAGACCACAATTATGGCAAACATAATTGCCATCACCTTTAACATAACCTTTTGAGTTACATTCAGGACAATAATTATCTTCCAATTCAATCAAGCTCATTCAGATTTAATATTAAGATTAATCCTTTATTAATTTATTGAATAACCCTTAAACGCCACTCTAAAGACTTCAACTAAGTTTTTTAGTATGCTTTTAGTCTCACTGCGTTTCAGGATGCCAGCAACGTTCATGTAAGTCCATCTTAAGCCAGTCTGGGCTAAGTTAATAGCTTTCTTCTTGTTGAATGGAAATAAAAATAATGCGACGAAACAAGCACCTACGCCAGGCAAGGGCGCTTTGAACTTATCCCATAAACCAATCTTAACATCAAAGTCAAGCAAGTCCTTGCCGTGCAATAATTTACCCTCGCGTTTAACATTAGCCCAAATAATGTTTTTCGGGATTAATAATGAAGCTAGGAATTGGTTATCGCAGAAATTAAATTTCTTGCGCTTAAACTCCTGCTCGTCAAACAAGAAAATATTCTTCTTAAAACCAATCAAGTTAAGGAACTTAGAGGCTTGCAAGTCAGGCCAGTTAATAGCGTCAAGTGATAATTCATAATCAAGGTTTTTTAATCGATTAACAAGTGATTTAGTCTTACGCTTAACCACTACTATTAAGTCAACATCACTTTGCGCGTCACTGTCGCCGCGCGCGTAACTGCCAAAAACAATCATTGATAGCAAGTTATCACCAATAACTCGTTTAACTTTACTTGATAATAATTCAAGGTTATTCATCTTAAAAAAAGTGATAATATTTCTTCTTTAAAAAACTTACCCATCAAAGCAATGGGATAAAATAAAGCAGGTTAAGGCTTATTAGTAATGAATTAAGCAGTCCCATGTACTTGTTAACATTTTTTATTGCGTCGCTCAACTTCAATTTCTCAACAATGAATAAAAAAGCAAGGTAGACAGGCACCATAATAAACATTATGTAAGAAGTCAGTTCAGTGAATAATAAAATAGTGATTAACACTGCTGGCGCTATCATTAGTGTTCGACCAACCAATAATTCTCTGCGAGCAATCTTAAAACGGCCCTTATAATGGTCGCTGTTAATCGCTAGTTGAAGCATTGAATAAAGGTAAAGACAACCAGGGATTAAGAACAACAGGAATGGGTGCGCGAACTGGCCGGCAGTAATACTCCAACCAGCCAATAACTTAAGGTACTGCAATAAACCAAGGATTATGGCTGAATTAACAATACTCTTCTTAGTCTTAAAATAAGGGTGGCTGTAAACAATATTACCAACAATCAAGAGGAAAATACAAGTGGCGAATAATGGGTTAATGAATAATATTGACGCCAGGAAGCCAGCGATGTAAACAATCCCGCAGAATAATAAGGCCATACTTGGTTTTAATTGGTTGCTTGGGATGGGTCTATGGCACTTAATTGGGTGAGCGCGGTCGCGTTTGTAATCAAAAATATCATTAATAACATAAACACAAGAGTAAACACTAATGAATACCGTTAAAGCTAATAATGCTTTCAACCAAGTGAATTGCTGGTAATAAAAAACTGATATGAAATAACCAAGCAAGAAGTAGAAAGCGTTCTTTTGAACCATTACTTTAGGCTTGGTTGAATCAATAAACAACCGAATAAAACTCATTAGAATAACTCAATAAATTCTATTTAAAAAGCTTAACTATTAAGGTTTTTAATGTAATTGTTATTTAATAATCTTTAATGAATATTGGCATCTTCACTGACACGTTTAGCCCCTGTACTAATGGAGTTGTGGATGCTGTTTGGCGCGTTTGTAAAGGATTCCAGAAGGAAGGGCACAAAGTTCATTTATTCGCACTCAGTGACCGTGATAGTGATGAAGTTATTGATAAAGTAATCATCCATAAATTCAAGGCTAAGACATTCACTTTTTATCCTGACTTACTTATTCGTTATTCACTGCCGTTAAGAAGGGTTTTTAGGATAATTAAGAAAGAAAGAATAGAGGTATTGCATAGTAATGTTAATTTATGCATGGGCTTATGCGCTTTACTAGCTAGTGTATTCAAGAAAAAACCATTAATCACAACTTTTCACACATTAATACCGGAGTTTGTTGAATTATTCTTTGCTAGCTGTGATAAAGGTGATACTAAACAACCAATGTTATTGAAGATAATGGAGAAACTGCGCTTAAAAAGACCATTATTATGGGTGGCGCGCAAGTTCATCTGGTATTGGATGAGGTATTTTAATACTGCTGAGTGGCTGATAGTGCCAAGCGAGTACACTAAGCGAATACTAATCAAGCATGGATTATCAAGCAAGCGGATAATAGTTGTACCTAACCCAATAAACACTAAGAGGAAATTAACTCTTAATCGTAAAGAAAACCAATTATTGCACGTTGGCAGGTTAAGCGCTGAGAAAAGAGTTGACGTGTTCATCAAAGCATTAAAATACGTTAAGCATGATTTTAAAGCAATTATTACTAGTGATGGCCCATTAAAGAATTACTTAATTAAACTAGCCACTAAAGAGGGGGTTATTGATAAAATAAAGTTCACTGGTTTTGTAAGCAAACAAGCCTTAAACAAGTATTATGATGAATCAACCTTATTTGTGAGCGCAGCCGAGTATGACACGTTCAATAATTGTATTGCTGAAGCACTGGCTCATGGGATGCCAGTCATTATTAGTCATAACAGTGGCGCCACTGACTTTGTTAAGCATGGCAAGAACGGTTTAATAATCAATAATGATAACCCAATGGTTTACGCTAAGAAGATTGATTGGTTATTATTCAATCAGGATATTAGGAAAACGTTAAGCAGTACTGCTGAGAAGATAAGGGATTACACTTCAATAGATAATATCACTAAGAGCCTTGAAGGCGTGTATAATAGTCTTAGTAATAATACTCGTTTAAGTAAATTAAAGAATTTCATGATTTATGGGGTTGGCGCAGTCTTTATTTATTCAGTAATATTTACTGGAATGATATTTGAGCGCAAATAATAATCCTTAAAAAAGGATTAATTCTTTCAGTCAATCAAATGAGCCTGTAGCTCAGCTTGGTTAGAGCGCTGGTCTTATATGACCGTGTTCCTAATCTAGGAAAACCAGAGGTCTCGAGTTCGAATCTCGGCAGGCTCATTTAATTATTATTATTCAAAAAAAAGATGAGGGTTTCAGAGCATAATAAGGAATTGTATGAGGATTTATTTAGTAAAGGCTACCATAAGTCTCATGAGTTAAAAGTAATTAAGATGACGAGCCTGATTAAAGGTCAGCCGAAAAGGATTCTTGATATTGGTTGCGGTGATGGTTGGTTTGGCGCTAAGTTAAAAAAAGTTTTTGGCGCAGAAGTAACTGGGGTTGACATACTTGATAAAGCATTAATCACTGCTAAGAAAAAGGGTTTGTTAACAAAGAAGTTTGATTTATCAAAAAATAATTGGCCGTTAAAGAGTAATTATTTTGACTTAATCATTGCTGGTGATATAATAGAGCATGTTTATGATACTGAGAATTTCATCAAGGAGTGTAAGCGATTACTAAAGAAGGGGGGTCAATTAATAATCTCAACTCCTAATATTAATTCTTACGCTAATAGGTTCTTATTATTGTTTGGCAAAATGCCTTTGTACATTGATTTCGCGCCTAACTTAACGTCTTATGATTTTGTTGAGCCAAGCGGTCATGTTAGGGTGTTTAATAATGATTCCTTAAAGAGGTTAGTCACTCATTATGGCTTAAGGGTTGACCGCGTGATTGGCGCTGGATTCCAATCAAACAATGAGTTAGCCCCTGGTAAGTTCAAGTTACTTGGCAAGTTATTTAATGGGGTTGAACGATTCTTCTCTCATTTCAAGCGTCACGCGTCAATAATAGTGATGAGCGTGATTAAGTGAAATTAACTGATGCTATTAGTTTAACCAGGCCCAGTCACTTAGTGGCTAACGCGCTCGCATACACCTTGGGTATGGTCATTGCATTAAGATTTTATGGTTTTAATCAGGATTTCTTTATTGGTTTAATCTCATTATTACTGGTTTACTCAGGGGTTTACATCTTCAATGACGTGACTGACTTAGAGGAGGATAAAATGCATGAGGTTAATTGGAAGAAGCAGCGACCACTGCCCAGCAACAAGGTTAATCCTGGTTTTGCTAAGAAAGAATTAGTGGTGTTGATAATTGCTGGTTTATTACTGTCAACACTGGTTAACTGGTTATTCATGATTGTATTATTATTAATTGTCGTGATTAACTTCTTTTATACTGGTTTAAGGCTTAAGCGCTGGCCAATGTTTAGCATGAACTTACTCGTCGCACTGCAGGTAATGAAGATAGTGCTTGGTTGGTTAAGCATTAACACTAATACGTTGATGATGCCCTTAACGTTCTTCATCACTTATGGGCTGGGTTATGGTTTAAGTATTAGTGTTTACAAGAAGAAGCGTTTTAGTAGTGAGAAAAGATTCAGGTTGTATGCAATTATTACTGGCTTGTCAGCGTTAGTAATGTTTGTCGCGTCAATAATAATTCATGACTGGATTAGGTTGCCGTTATTGATGGTCGCGTTAATCAGTACTGTTTTTGGTTTAATATTATTCAAGCTTAAGGATAAGTTATCCAAGGAGTTCACTAAAGGTTTGTGGGTTGCGGCGATGATGGTGTTAATGATTATAATCGCTTTCGTGATTGACTTAATTCTTTTTTAGTATAAGCCCTTCCTCAGTGAGGAAGTATGGCATCATTAGTGTTGAGTCAACTAATGAGGCTTTATTATCAATTATTTTCATTACTTCTGGCTTGCTTAGCGGCACTTCGTCAGAAAAAATCCAATTATTAGTTAGTTCAGCTAAGCGTCTGATAAAAGAGTATAATCCTTGTTTGGTAGGGTAAAATAACACTAAGTAACCACCTTTCTTAACAAGGGCTAAGTGTTTGTTTATTACTTTAACCAACGCCTTGCCTTGGAAGTGCTCAATCAAGCCTTGACTATGAACAAGGTCGAAGCGTTCTTCTAAGTTAACTGTTAGCACATCAGCCTTAACTACTTTAACGTTGAATTGACCGCCAAAGTGTTTCTTGCCTGAGGCTAACGCTTTATCATTAGAGTCAACTAAGACAACCCTTGAAGCGTCATATTTTTTTGCAAGCCTGAAACTATTATAACCAGTGCCTGAGCCTAACTCAAGCAGGCTAATGCCTTTTTTAAGACCTGCTTTTGATAACAATCGATTATAACCCTTTAAGACTTGGTTTAAGAAGAATTGATTAGCTCTTGAGTGGCTGTAATCATAATCATCCCAATTAGTGCGCTTCATTTGATTAAGGAATAACTAATTGTTTTATTAATAATTTGGTCTTAGAAAACATTTAAAAACCAATGCCCGATTTCATATTAATTAATTGCTCCTGTAGTCTAGCTCGGTCAAGGATATTGGCCTTTCAAGCCAAGGACCCGGGTTCAAATCCCGGCAGGAGCAAATACTTATTTTTTTAAAGGATTATTTACTCAATAATAATTACTTTGAAAATTGCTATTAAGATTGGTTTAAGTGAAATATCAATCTGGTTATTTTCAATATTAATTGTAGGGTTAATTTTTTATGGTTATTCATTATTATTCGACAGCCCTTTGTTTTTCATATTAATGCCATTAGTAGGGGTTATCATGATAATTTTCTTTTTCATCATAAAAATCTTCCTTTTATGGATTAAAATAAAAATGTATGGTTTACCAATAGAAGGCTCATTCCTAGTTGAATCAAAACAAGCAGTTAGTTGGTTAACCGAGCGTTCTATGGTAATAGCTGTTGATTCAATATCAAATTTAGTTGGGGTACCGCGCGAAGGATTACTATGGGTTTACACAAAATTGCTTAAGTCAAAGTTAGGCAAGAACTTATGGGTTGCTGGTTGTATTAATGAGCCTTCATTAACTGAAATTGGTAATAACACAATGATAGGTGCAGGCGCATTAGTTACAGCGCACTTAGTTGAGAAGGATAAAGTAATATTAAAGAAGATTATTATTGGTAGTAATTGCACTATTGGCGCTAAGTCAATCGTGATGCCTGGCGCAGTGATTGGTGATGGCGCTATTGTTGGCGCAATGTCACTTGTACCCAAGAACGCTGTCTTAGAGCCTTATTCAGTATATGTTGGCATCCCTGTTAAGAAGATTAAAAGCCTAAAACCCTAATCTTTAAAAAGAGGAGTTCTGTCAGATTTTAACATGCAAGGTGTTCAACCCTAAACGTAAACATAGTAGCCGAATCTGGAAGAAGAAGTACGCTTGTCGGTGGAGTACTAGAAAGAATCGGATGAAGGAACGAAAGCGTAAAAGACGGCTTAAGAAGAGGTAGGGTGATTACTAAATGAAAATTGATTTTCATATTCATACTAAATACTCTAAGTGCTCTAATATAGACCCTGTTAAAGCTGTTAAGCGCGCTGAGGAAAAGGGATTAGACGCGATAGTATTATTGAATCATAATCTTAAACCAAGAGTATTCAAGGGTTCAAGCAAGGTTAAAGTAATTCCAGGCATAGAGGTTAGCACTAAAGAAGGTCATGTATTAGTGATTAACACAAAGAAGGACTTCAAAAAAGGTCTTAGTGCGCAGGAAGTTATTAATAAAGCAGGCAAGGGTTCATTAGTGATTATTGCTCACCCGTTTGATAAATTAAGGTGCGGTGTTGGCAGTAAGATAAATGAATTAAAAGGTTACCATGCAATTGAAGTTAACGCCCGATGCTTATCAAATAAATTTAACAATGAGTCAAGAGCTTTTGCTAAAAAGAATAATATCCCATTAGTTGCTGGGAGCGACTCGCATTTCATTAATGAAATAGGTAATGCTTGGACTGAAGTTAAAGCTAAGACAATCAGTGAAGCCATTAGGAAAGTCAAACAAGGACAAACCAAGACATACATTAGGAAGAGGGGTTTTTGGGAAAAAGCTAAATACCACCTTAAGAGCATGATACTAATTAAGAAAGCTTAAAAAGAACTCAATAGTTTTCTAAATTAAATGCAGGGATGACGGAGCGGTCAAACGTGCTAGGCTAAGGACCTAGTGGCTTAGTGCCTACGGGGGTTCGAATCCCCTTCCCTGCATGATTTAAACGAATGCAAGAAGGTTCAAAAACAAAGTTTTTGTTATCCTTCCCTGTACTCAGCGCTATTGCACTTCGCTCAATAGACATAAAGCAGAATGATAATATTACGAGCTTAAATGATTCCAGCTGAGCTGAATAAGAAGTAAAAGATAATTATAACTGCAACAAAACCAATGATTCCTATCAGGATGGCTAAGTTCTTGTTCTCAGTCCATTTCTTAGGTTTCTCAGATTCTTTTATTATAATGCCAGGAATTGGTTTTTGAGGCACAGAAACAGGCTCATTAGTTACTGTAGTTGTATCAGGTAAGTCATCAAGAGTCGTGAATTCCTCACTCATAAATTATAAGTAATCAGGACATCATATAAATAAGTGATGGATTTACTCAAAGAGTTCAAGAAAGAGAAGGAAAGTGAGATGCTCAGATTATTACTATTAAAATGGCTCTGCGACCAAAACGCCTGGGCAGCGAAATACATGCATGAATTAAGCTGTTTATTCAATAAAGAATTCACTACAAGTAGTCTAGCGTTCAAGAGCAGTCGCGCATATGAACTAATCAAGGAATGGGAGTCAAAAGGATTGATTAAAGTAACAGACTATGTTAGTAAGTCACGCAAGTATGCGTATACTCCAACATTATTTGCCAAGACAATTGAAGCCCAACAAATCAGTGAAGAAAAAAAACACGAACTACTTGACCAGCTTGATGACTTATTTAAGATAAAAAAGTAGGGTTTTTTTGATTAAAATTTTAATAAAACTCAGCTTAAAAGTTTTAAGCCTTTAAGTATATCCCAAGATAGATATTATTGTTAAGTAGTATTATATAATATAGTTTAAAGTAGTTAATTACCTCTTGTCAAAGCATCGACTTAAATCGGCCAAAAAAGAGACGTATTTTCCGAAAAAAAGGCTCGTTCCGAAAAAACGGCCTAAAACACTGTTTTCTGGTACTTAGAGGCGCAGAAGAGGGATTATGTTACACAGACATGTTTTATTATACCACAAGTAATATAGAGTAAATATACCCATAAACACAAAAAGACATGAAAATAACCCGTTAGAGCTAAAGTATAATGACAGATAAAAGTGTCTATAAAATTTGTACCAAAACACCATACTTTTTTCGTTAAAATACACCCCTTTAGAGCGACATTTATACGCATAATATTTAATCTTTGATTAAAAGATATTAACCCATAATATTTAAGCAAAGACTAAAAGTTACTACTTAACTTTGTAAAGAATTTTCTTGCCTTCAGCACTTTTCTCAAGCATACCAAGAGAGAATAATTTATTCAAACGAGAAGAAGCTGTTGAACGAGACAAACTAGCACGCTCAGCAAAATCTTCTGTTGAAAATAATTCATCACCCTTAAAGAGACTAAGAGCATCCTTATCTTTAATTGTCAAACCCCTAACTGCACCCATAACAGCATCTATATTACCTGTTGATAAGCCAGCTGACTCCAATTGTTGTTTAGTTTCAAGCAAAAGAGAGGTTATTTCATCAAGTTTAGCTAATTTCTCAAGCTTTTCATTCATACTATTAAGAACTTGAGTTAAATCATTTAAAACAGTAGTGTTAATTACACGCGCCTGGGATAAAGGATGATTCTCAACCATTTCAATAGTCTTAGACCATTCTTTAAGCAAATCCTTAGTAGACCCAACAGGTTTTATCTCAGGAAAAGCCTTCTTTTTAACATTCTTCTCAACTGTTGGAACTGTTTCAACAGGTGCTAAACGCTTATTCCCAAGCCTTTTACGCAAGTTCCTGAGTAAACCCATGCTAATTAAAAGACACTATAGTAATAAAAACGTTTCTAACGTGTTCCAACACATAAAAACACATGTTCCGACAGACCAAAACAACTACCCAACACATTCGACAGTTGTTCCAACATAATCGACAGTTGTTCCAACAAACCAAAAAGATAAATATCACTAATAGTCTCTATTATATATTTAGAATAATATATCATAGGGGCAGTATGATATATCATAAAGTGCAACAATAAAAATCAATCTTAACAATCAATTTTATGGATAAATCAATAAAAAGCTAAAAGTGAGAATAAACAAGGGTTAGACAATAAAAAACAAACCAAAAATCAAACAAAAATCAAACAAAAAAGTGAGTAAAAACACAGATAGGCTAAGAGGTAAATTAAACAAATAAAGTGAGAATAAACCAATAAGCTATTTTAACCAAATAACTAGGGGGTAATGATACAAAAACAATAAATAATAATAAAAAACAACGAAAAGTGAGAGTTAAAACAGTTTAATACTAAAAACAATCAATCAATACTGAATAATTGATTATTACACATTGATTAATTAAAATAAAAAGTGAAAAGTAATAAAAAGTGATATAAATGCCCTAAAAACAACTTAAATCAAGAAAAGTGAGAAAACCATTTATTTCAACTAAAAAGTAGGGTTAAATGAATAAAAAAAAGAGAAAAAGATAAAAAAACAACGAAAAGTGAGAGAAAACCTTTTTTATTGATCTTTTGTTATCTTAGGCAACTGAACAGGGCTTGGAAGCATAACTTTTCTGGACAGATAGATAGCTTCAACAGTAACGTTATTCAACGCAGCCTGAAGAACAGGTAAAAGCACATCGTCATCTACTTTCTTATTTTTCTTCCATGATTTAACAGCAGAATCAAGAACAGCTTTCTTTTCTGTAAAAATCACATCCCCAACAAAGAAAATCTTACCAAAAAGACCTTCTTTTGGTTTAGACATCTCGTAATCACAATTAAACTCAAAAGTGAAAACAAGTGCTTTACCACTCTCACCTAGAGGCGTATCAATAGTCTTAATATCAACTATGTTAATATTATTCTTAACATTCTTTATGTTAATACTTCCTATAATATCCTCCCTTTTTAGGTTAATTTCCCTTAAACTAACACCAATTATAGCCATAACTTAAGATTATGAATAAAAACTTTATAAATATAGTGGGTTAATCCCATAAAAAACAATGAGATAACACTTAAGCGCAGTAATAACACTTAAATTGATTATAAAATGAATAAACACACTATAAATGGCTGTAGAGAACGAACAAATCAAAGCTGCTAGTCCTGCCAGGATTCGAACCTGGGTTAGCTGGTTCAGAGCCAGCTGTCCTTGACCACTAGACTACAGGACTATTTGATGAATAGAAAGTTATAATTTCTTTAAAAAGGTTATTAGTTCTTTTAGGAGTAAACTTTAAATAAATCCAGAACTAGAAAAGAATAGTGAATGACTTGATATTGCAAATAATAACAACATTATGCCTTATTATAGGAATAATTACTGGTGAAACAATATCAAATAAACTATTTGGTTACACAAAGAAATGGTACTTAAACATAATAGAAATATTCCTGTTCATAACACTATTAATAACACTATTTAACAATCTTTACTTACAAGAAATAAACCCAATAATGATGCTAACAATCAATTTCTTCTTCGGATTAACAGCGATAACTATCACAAGGGCCATAACTTCGGGTGCTGGGTTCCTTTCAAAAAGAACAAAAGAAAGGGCCACATCCAAAAAAGAAGTAACAGATGATGTAATACTAATAGGCTTAACAAGGAACTTATTTAACAAAGGTTTAAGCAAAGAAGAAATAACTAACTTACTTGAGAACAGTGGTTTCAAAACAAGAAAAGTAAAGAAAGTAATTAAGAACCTTGAAATAACGGCAAGGGGAACGGTTGGAACTAATGGGAACTAAAAGGTAAATTCCAAAGAACGGAACGGAATAAAGGGAACTATTCCTTTGTTTTAAGTGCTTTCTTAATACGGGCAAGCGCCCCAGCATTAAGGTACCAATAACGAACATTACCCCGCTTGTAAGTCTTTAATAAACCATTAACAACCATTGTATTAAGCTTCTTACGTAGACCGCGAGAAGTTATCTTATAAGGCAAGTTCTGAAACAAAGTATTAGTATCAATAGCATTACTCTTATCAAAAGAAGCGTACTGATAAATGATATTAACAAGGAACAAATCCTTATCAGGCAAGTTAATAGCTGAATCAACCTGCGGAACTGATTCATATTCCTCTTCTGAGCTCTCAACAGTCTGGGAAACAGGTTCCTCAGGTTGCATCTTATTCATTAATTCCTTGATAGCATCTATTAGCTCAATGTTAGTTTTTTCTAATCTTAAGATTCGGTCTTCATAAGCAGAGGAAGCAGTATTAAGATGATTAATCCACTCCCAAGAACGATTTAAGGAAGTGCCAATATTATTAACATTCTTCTCAATTTTATGAATACCAAACAATCTCTTAAACATTAAAACTCCTTAAGAACGAGGAACTTATAAGATTTTCTAAGATTTAACAACTAAAAACAAAACAACCAAAAAAGTAAGGATACAAAAGAGTCATACCCTCATTGAAAAGCGCTAAATCAGCGTATAAATCACTACCTAAAAGAAGGGGAACTGATTGGTTCCTTATGTTAAAATCAGCTAATTTAATGCTTGAAAGACAATTAACTAAAAGGGAACCTGCTACTGCACGATTAACGGAACAATTATTCTCATAAAGGCATTGCTGGATTAATTGCTGGTTAAATGAATCAGCTGCTAAGATGATATCAGATAAAGGATAATTAAGGCTGATGTTTAATTCTTGGGCAGGGAAAGTCATGTTAACTTGACTTAAAGAGTATTCCTGCTTACTTAAATAAAAGCTAATTACAGGGTTATTTGAGTTTAATAACCCGCCAATTGATTGGTTAAATAAACTAATGGTTGAGTAATTAGAAATATTACTATAAGCCTGCTCTTTAAAGCCATCAACCAACAAAGCGTTAGTCTTAGAATGGTTATTAAGAATGTTATCCATTAAACCAGTGTTTATCAGCAATTCATTGTTAGATGAGTTTATTGTTTGTTTAAAAGAAACAATAACAATAGTTATTACAATTAATAATACTAGCATTAAAGGGGTAAAAACGTAACCTTTATTATTTTCCACGAATAAAAGAGTATCATTAACATTATGAATTTAATCATTGATAAAAGAGCTGGGGAACTAATAATAAATGTTAAAGCACCTATCAATAAATCCTTAAGTAATAGAGAAGTGCTTGAAGTAGCTATAAATAATGTTAGTGAAGAAACTAAACACATAGTGATTAACTCTGATTATGTAAGGAAAGAGTATGATGCTTCTTTAATAAAAGGATTATATAAGTATAACACTAAAGACCCAATTAATGAGTTCCTCTCAGGTCGAAAGGAACTATGTGATACAAGATTGGTTATTGAAGCCAAGAAGGTGATGAAGAAGGGTATGAACTCATCAGATATTTATAATAAGTTATTCACGCCGCGAATAACGCCGCAGTTCATTAAATCAATAATCAAGCTAACACCAGCAAACCATCAGCTAATTGATGAATACAAAGTGGATGACACAATGATAAGGGTTCTTAGTAAGGGGAACCAGTTATTCTATGAGTTAAACCCGCCTGAGATGAAGATTGATTATGAAACAATAAAGAAGGTATCTGAGACACTGAAAGAATTGCAAGGAACTGATTTAGAGTTAAGTGAACTTAAAAGGGAAGTTAATAAAATAATTAATAGTAAGAATCTAGATGACACAACAAAGAACATAATAAAGAGGCATTCAACTGGTTTTGGCTTGCTTGACATAATATTCAAAGATGAAAACGTTCAAGATATCTATATTTACAGTTCAGGTGGTACTGTTCAATTAAACCATGCTAAGCATGGTGAGTGCACAACTAACTTAATTCTATCAAAAAGGGATATAGATGGTATTGGTACTAAGATTAGAGTTGTTTCAGGCAGGCCTTTTGATGATTCTTTTCCAGTTATAGACTTTGAGTTAAGTGATTATAACTTAAGGGTCTGCGGTGTAAGGGAACCATTAACATTCAACGGCACTGGTTACGCGTTCCGCAAGCATAAGACTATTCCTTGGACTCTTCCTGACTTTGTTGAGAATGGTATGATAAGCCTTGAGGTTGCTGGGTTACTTAATTTTCTTGTTGACGGTCAATGTTCTATATTAATTACTGGTCCGCGTGGTAGTGGTAAGACTTCATTGTTGTCCGCGTTAATTAATGAAGTGCCGTTAAACCAGCGTTTAATCATTATTGAGGATACACCTGAGTTACCGGTTAGTAAATTAAGTGATGCTGGTTTTAAGATACAGCATTTAAGGATTAAACCACACTTAAAGAGGGGAACTGAGTATGAATTAAGTGCTGAGGAAGCATTAAGGACTGCATTAAGGCTTGGTGAGTCAGTGTTAGTAATTGGTGAGGTCAGGGGTGAGGAAGCCAAAGCTTTATTTGAAGCTATGCGGGTTGGTGCTGCAGGTAACGTTGTGCTTGGAACAATTCATGGTAGCACGGTTTATGATACTTTTGACAGGATTGTTAATGACTTAAAGGTGCCTGCAACTAGTTTTAAAGCAACTGATATAATAATCTCTTGCGCTAATTTAAGAGCGGGTGAATCAATTAAGTCATCGCGGCGCGTGAATAGTGTTACTGAAGTAAGGAAGGATTGGATTAATCAACCACTATTTAATGATTTAACAGTCTTTAAGAACAGAACACTTGAGTTATCACCAAGGATTAATGAGTCAGTCACTCTTAAACGCATCTCAGAACTAAAAGGGATGACTGTTAATGAGAGCTTAGCTAGTATTAAACTGAGAGCTAAGGCTAAAGAATTATTAATTAAGCTTTGTATACCAAGAAACCCGCGTTTAATTGCTGATTATAACAGCAAGGTTACTGAATTATTATCAAAGGATAAGAAGAACTTTTTAGGAGAACTAAGGAAGTTCCTTGATGAAGAGAGGCAGAACTATAAGCAGGGCCGTTTATCAAAAACTGATAAGGTTAAATAAAACGTTTATCTGAGTAAAAAATAGCTTATTAAAACGTGTTTAGAGTGGTTTTAATTGGGTTTTTAATAATAATCTCACTTTTCATTGTTTTAATAGGTTTATTAAACGTTGTTTTAGGAGGGTTAAAGTGGTTCCATTAATTGTTCAGTAACTCTTTTAAATGATACTTTAATCAAATTACTCTTAATGGGATGGTAACTCAGCCTGGGAGAGTGCACGGCTGAAGACCGTGAAGTCGCGAGTCCAAATCTCGCCCATCCCAAAACAATTTTTTTCTTTTTTTTAAGTCCAAACCCAAGGAGCAATAGCGAATTGGGTTCCAGAACGAAGTGATAAGAACCCAAGGAGCAATAGCGAATTGGGTTCCAGAACGAAGTGATAAGAACCCAAGGAGCAATAGCGAATTGGGTTCCAGAACGAAGTGATAAGAACCCAAGGAGCGATAGCGAATTGGGCGCCTGCACGAATAGTGCAGTGCGTCTCGCCCATCCCAAAACAATTTTTTTCTTTTTTTTTAAGCGCTGGTTTTATTTACTTTTATTTTAACGTCTGCTTCGTAAACAAGTGCTGGTGTTCCTGGCGGGATGAATAACCACCAGTAAACATTGTTATCACTTGATGGGGCAACGTTAGACCACACTATTTGGTATTCTGTTGTGGCATTAATTCGGGCGGCGCTAGTAGTGTTAGCGAACGTTAAGTTAGAGATACCAATACTATTAGAATTATTAGTTAAATCACTGTCAACTTTAGCGTGGATGTCAACGTTAACAGTTGTTGGTGCATTAATAGATATTATTATTGGGTAACCGTCAGGTGCGCTGCCAGTGCCGCCAGCACAATCATAGGCTATACCATCATCTGCTTGCACTTCACCCATGTCAGTTGGGCAAAAAATTATTGGGGTGTTAGATAATGATATATCAATTACTGCCAAGACTCCGTCAATGCAACTTGCTGAGTCATTATTGAAGTTATCACTGGTTGAGTCATCACCACAACAAGCAGGGTAATCACCAGTGGTGTCGCCAAGGAACCAGACGTAATCATAATACTCGCAGATTGTCTTGTTTGAATCTATTGCTTGCTGGGTGAACGAGCCATCATAGCAGAAGAAACCAGTGGAACCAATGGTTCCGTTATAGAAATCATCACTAGTAGTGTCATCACCACAACAAGCACCGTTACTGCCAGTAATAGAACCAGTCAACCAATCATAACCAGCTGCAGCGCAACCGCTTTGGTCAACGTCAAGGTCAACCCACGTGCCTGAACTACAATAAACACCGCTTTGCACTTGACCACTACTATAACAAGTGCTTGACAAAACGCAGTCAGTCGCTGAGTTACAACAAGCATTCGAGCCATCATTACCTGAACCAGCTGAAGCAATGTAATTCTCGTTAGCGTCATCACCGCAACAACCACACTGACCAAGTGAAGTGTACTCACCAAAAGCACCTGACTCACCTGAAGCAGTTCCGCCTTGAGTTGTATCACAAGCACCGTTATTGCCTGGGCCAGCGTAATTCTTGCCGCAGATAGTTCCGGAACTACTAGCACACCAAGTATTCATGTAACCTGCTTGGTCGCAGTCAAGCCACTTGCCTATACCACCACTACCAGTATAACAATAACCACCATTATCATTAGCGCCTGGGTTTAAGCCAGTGTACTGGCCGCCAGTATTATAACTTGAGTAACCAGTATAACAAGTCGAGCCACTAACACAGTCAGTTGCAGCATTACAACAAACATACTCGTTATTATTAAAAGCAATGGCTTGGCTGTAAGTATTCTCTTGGCAGTAATTCTCGCCATTATCATCGCCACAACAACCAAGCGTGCTAGTGTCAGGGTACTCACCAACACCTGATTCACCTGCGTAAACACCTGCAGTGTTGCCGCAGACAGCTGTGTTAGCACACCAATTAGCATACCAGCCAGCAGTATCACAGTCAAGCCAGCCAGCACCACCATCAACACCGCCAGAGCCATAACAGAAAGCGTAATTATCATTGCCACCAGGATTCAAGCCGCCGTGCAAGTAAGTCAGGCTGCCAAAATTACCACCATCAGTCGTGCTCGCGTAACAAGCGTCTGTTGCAACGCAATCATTAGCGTCACAGCAACTAGCAGTGGTAATCTGGAATCCTATTGTATTGCCGCCGGTATTATAAGCATCGTCAGTTGAGTAATACTCGCCAGTGTCATCACCACAACAACACTGAGTGCTTGGGTGACCGTCAGCCCCAATAGTACAATAATCAGTTCTTGAACCAGTACTTGTGTAATAAGCGTCTTCTGCTGCTGCGTCACCGCCAATATTCCAGTGCCCAGTACCAACTGCAGCACTGCAATAACTCGTGTGGTAATCAACGTTAATCCACCAGCCACCGCCATTATTATAACAATAATAATCCAAACGGCCATCACCGTCAAGGTCGTAGCGCGCGTTATGAGTGTAACAAACACTATTGTAAACGCAGTCATAATCACTATCACAGCAAGCGTCATCTCCAGAGTCATCACCGCCTAACTTGCCATTAGCCTCAGCAGTATTAGCAGAGTAAACGCGGAAGTACTCTTTGTTCTCGCCAGCATCATCAGTACAACAAGTGGTTCCGGATACGTCGCCGCCAATATTCCAGTAATAACCATAATAAGTGCAGGCAAAAGAATAACTATCACAGTAATAGAACGTGCAGGCAGAGCCGTAATAATAAGTGGCTGAATTCATAACGTGAGGTCCCTCCTGATAAGAACACCAACTACGAGAACAATACCAGTTAGTCCCATCCTGAACCACACTACACCAAGTCCCTGAACAACTGCAAGTATCATAAATACAAGTAGTGTAATAAGCAACAGAGCCACCACTCTGGTAAAAACAACTAGATTGAGCAGGGTTAGTAGTGCAACCTGTGCCAGAGAAAGTATAAGCCCCATAACTAGCAGTCGAACTAGAGGAACAAGAACCAGGACAAGAATTACCATGATTATAAACAGTGGCTGCGCTAGCCACATAACAATTAGTCTGACAAGCACTACTATAACCCCAACAACCATCAGCTGACAAAGCAGGACTAAATGATAATAATAACAATAACCCAACTAATAATTGCTTAAACATTTTTACCCCCAATTAAAACTGATGAAAAGGTTGTTAATAAATATTAAGCATTAATCAAATTCTTTGCTAATTAATTTCCTAACAGAATCAATCTTACTCATTAACTTCTTCTTATTTAAGTAAAGCTTGCTAATATTAGATGATAACAATCCATCTTTTTTAGAATAAGAATCAATCTCAACCTGCAAGCGAGTTAATTTATCATTCAAGTGATCAGCCTCGCGCCTCAACTTAAGCAGTTTATGGTCAACCAATCTCTTAACAGACTCATTCTTAGTTAACAAACGATCAGCCCCCCTGATGCGCTGGCGGATGCGCTCAAGACCAGCCCTTAACTTATCACTTAACCGATTAATCTTAAAGCGAACAGGGTCATTAATTCTTGGCTCAGGAACCTTAACCATCTTATTAAGTAATAATAACTGCTTGTTTATAATTATTTTCTAACACGCTTAATTAAAATAAACTTGCGGCCACGCTCATCATTATCAAGCGAGCCATCAACAATATAATGACCCCTTAATTTATTCTTAAACAAACCATAAATAAAACCAGTCTTATCACTTAACTTCATCATGAAACCCTCATCAGTTTTCTTAAAATAAGTCGCTATTACTTCAAGCTTGACTCGTTCACCAGCAGGCAAACGCCTAACTACCTGTGACACACTAATAATACCCTTATGCACTCTACCACGGCCAATAACAGCAAATAATAATAACACAGTCAGACAAGCCAGCATGATCATCACTAAATTATTAAAAGTTAATTGCGCAAGACGATCGCGCTCCCTAATCTCATAAGCAATAGTAACTTTATTATTAATATCTTTTAATAAAATCTTAACCTCAAGCAAGCCAGTAATAACATTAACATTATCCTGATTAACAACTGCAGTCTTAATTAATCGCATCTTATTAAAAGTCGCCTCAATAAGACCTTCAATATCAGTGGTATTAGCGCCACTAACCCTTAATTGACTAACACTGGTCTCTAAATCATTAAGTATTTTATCAACACGATTAACCTCATCAACTAACTCACCAGTGATACTAACAGACTCTTTTGAGCTTACATTAAGCTTGATTGAATAATCACCGCTAATATAATCAGAGATAACAGTGAAATTAAGATTTGTAACACCACTGCAATTAGTTGCTAATAACTCAACCATGAATAATCGTTCAACACTAACAGGGATATTAGTGTAAACCCTTGGAGAAACAATAACACTAACACAATCAGGCGCTTTCAAATCAAGCCAGACATTATCAAGAGAAACATTACCATTATTATTCACTTTAACATAAATAGTGGCCGAAGAACTCTCAACCAAGCTTAACTCACGCGGGTAATCAATATTAAATGAAGACTGGTTGATTAAACTAGCAACACTTGAAGTAATACTAATATTACTGGCAGTAATAGGCGTCACCGCACCACCGGGTGAGGGTGAAGGTGATGGTTGTGGGGTTGGCGCAGGAGTAGAAACAACCACAATTACAGGCACTACTAAGTTGCCACTATTTGATGAATTAATAATAATCTCACCATAATAAGTGCCAGCGGAACTAAAAGAATTAATAACAACACCAACCTGCTCATAATCATCAGCGCTAATAGAATTAATATGCGTTTTACCAAGGGCTATCCAAGAAGCATTAGTGGTTAAGTTAATATCAAGCGCGTCATTATTAAGTTCAATATTAGATAAGGTTAGAATTGCAGTCTCACTAACACTAGTGCTTAATGAAACACTAATAGATTCAGGCGACGCTGATAAATTACCATAATGAAGCGGGACAAGACAAATAGTCCTATTATTAAAACCAGCAGATAAGTTAAAAACCGTCGCGTTAGACTCGTAACCATACTTACTAGCATTAACCAAGTAACTGCCAGGCATAACCCAAGGGCTCTCAAAAACACCAGCTGAATAAGAATTATTATCAAAAAGCACTAAAGCACCAGTAACAAGCCCCATGGTCTCGCAGTCAATCACAGTTAAATTAAGCCGTGATGAATAACCAGTAACGTTAAGGCTGACACTAATATTGCTTTGCTGGCCATTAGTGGCATTAACAATGATAGTACCATTAAACAAGCTCTCACTAGCAGGTGCAGTAATTGTGATTAAATTAGTTTTTAGTTCAACAGGCATTAATTCATAATCAAGCCACTCAAAAAAAGTATTATTAATGATAGCGCTGACAGCAGAGCAAGAAGCGTTCATCCGAGTATTACCAACTAACGCAGAAACATTAATTGTATAAGTGAAATTACTGGATGGTAAGACAAGACCAGTAATAACCAGCGGGCTAACGCCCAGAATACTATCAAGCGAGCCAACATTAAGGGCAGCTGACATTGAAGTCTCACTTGATAAAACTGCATTAAAGGATAATAAAATTGTTATTAAAACAAGTGATTTTTTCACTAATAAGAATAGTAACTATTCCTTAATTACTTTTTCTTATTAACAACATCTTTCTTATTCTTTAATAAGAACATCATGTAAAGCATTGCAACGCTTAACGAAACAAGAGTGATTGATAATATTACAATACCATTATCCTGAAAGAAACCAATTATTGAAAAACCAGTATTATCCCCTACATAAACAATATACTCATCCTCAGGCACAACCCTTAAAGCAAAATTAAAACTACGCTCCTGATTAAGATTAACTGTCCCCTCACTCAGGCTAAGCCAAGCAGCGCTACTGCCAATCTTAATACTAGACACATCACCAACATCAACATCCTCAGGCACAGTAATCCTAACATTAACCACTTTAGCTTTAACATAACCATCAATGCCTGCAACCTGAATGTACTCATAACCATCCTCAACAACACGATTAGAATAAGCTTCTTCTGGCGCAACAAACAAGTTCTCCTCAACAATTACTTCCTGACCACTAACATCAAAAGTATCATTATTCAACGAAGGGGTTATCTCAACAACCCAGCCATCAGGCACGTTAATAGGGAATAATGAAATATGGGTTATTGTATCACCATAATAATTATAGAAATACAATCTAGTGTTAACTTCCTGACCACCAATAACACTAAAAGACTTATCAGGTTGAACTGAAGCGTAATTATAAACAGTGGCATTAGCAACAGCTATTAAAAGTAATACTGCAAGCCCGCTGGATAAAAATCTTTTCATGAGCAAGTCGTCCCGGAAATTGAAGTTCCATCCTTAGTTAAGCAAATCTTAACTGTTGAACTATAAGCAGCAGCAGCTTGACCACTAGGAACACTCAACAACCAATCAATAGTAGTTGTCTGAGCAGCACCACCACAAGGACAATCAAGGTCAGCCACCTTAGTAGTAGTATCATAAGCAGCAGCGCAAGTAAAATTAAGCGTGCTTGCCCGTTCAAGAGTCATGTTAGCGCCAAGAAAAGTATTTTCTCCACCATCAGTAAAATCACCACAGTAAATATAAATATCAGAAGCAACATTAGTGCCGGTCGCAGAATTAATAGTCATTGTCGGGTTAGTATCAGCAGTCGCATTAATACTGCCAGGATTAATGCTAGTCCACTCAGGACTAGGGTCACTAAGCGACACATCAACGTAATCAGGCACAGTAGCTGAAGCAGTAGTCTGGCCTTCCTCATAAGACGCGTAACCTGTTATCTTAGGGAAACCTAAGAGTAATATATTAATACAAATAGCACCCCCAAGGCTAATCATAACTAAACGGTCCTTGTCAAGCATATTAATAATAAACAAGATTTAGGATATATTTAAGCATTTCCTAACAAAAGAATATAACACAAAACTTTTAAATAGAGTCCTGAGGTTTATTAGTTTATGACTAAAGTTGTTTGTATTGCAAGTGGTAAAGGTGGGGTAGGCAAGACTACTAGCGTTGTTAACCTTGGAAGTGCTTTAAGCAAATTTGGTTATGATACTATTATTGTTGACGGCAACATAGGCACCCCAGACTTAGGAATGCACTTAGGCATGTCAAATAATGGCACCAGCTTTCATGACGTACTAAAAGGTGATAAAAGCATTTACGAATCAGTTTATATTCACCCTAACGGGTCCAAAGTTATTCCTTCAAGCATCAATATGTGGGGCGTTCTTAACTTATCAAAAGATAGGATTAAAAAAGAAATCAATCGATTGAATGGTTTATGCGACATAGTACTCATTGATTGTGCACCAGGCATTAATGATGAATCAACAGCCTGCATTAAAGCCTGCGACGAAGTAATTATTATCACTAACCCTGACGTGCCAAGCGTGACTGATGCACTAAAAACAATCTCACTAGCTAACCAAAATGGCAAACAAGTTGTTGGCGCAATAATTAATAAAAGTGCTGGCAAAAACTATGAGATGAGCACCACTAACATTCAAGAATTCCTCGGCGTGCCAGTCATCAGCGTGGTACCAGATGATAACAATGTCAGGCGCTCTCTTAATGAAATGAAAGCAGTAGTTGACTCATACCCTTACAGTAAAGCTAGTATTGGTTTCAAGAAAGCAGCCGCGATAATCGTTGGCCAAGAATACAAAGACCTAGAAAAACAAGGGTTCATCGCGCGATTAGCGGGTTTATTCCGAAAGTAAGTCAAAGGCCTTTAAAGCCAGTTCCCTTACGCCAGGTAGCACTGTGTCTAACTCCTCGCGACTAAACCACTTAAAGGCTTTAAGCTCATTATTAATTCTTAATTCCTCAACATTCCTCACTTTGCAAAGGAAGTCAAAACTGCAGTGGTCATGGTCGCCGACGTTGTGAACGTTAATTGAGAAAGGCAATGGGTGCTGGCTGGTTCCACCACTAATTATCTCAACATCAAGATTTGTTTCCTCCTTAATCTCACGAAGAACGGTCTGGTCCGGGACCTCGTCTGGCTCCATGTGACCCCCGACTGGCAGCCATTTATCAAGCTTAGCGTGATGGATTAATAATATCTTATTATCATTAATAATAAAACCAGTAGCCACGAGGTCAGTCTTCATTAAATGGTTTAACAGCCCTAATTACTTAAAAAAGTTATGACAGTAAGACTTTTAAACGACCATTAACATTATTCTTACTTATGAAATCAAGAGTTGTTTTAGTTCATAGAGAGAACTGATTGCTCTAATTTCAATTCTAAGGTGTTAGTTCATTTATGGCCGAGATAGTATAGTGGTTAGTATAGCAGGTTGTGACCCTGCTGACCGGGGTTCAAGTCCCCGTCCCGGCCCATTATTCTTAAAAACAGGTGACCCCTTATGACTAGTATGCAGGGTTATCGTGGCACGAGGGATTTCCTGCCAAATGACTGGCGAATCCAACAATACTTATTCAAGGTCTGGCGCGAGACCAGTGAGTCCTATGGTTTTGAGGAGTACGAGGCACCAATCATTGAGCCAGTTGAATTATACATTAAGAAAAGCGGTGAGGAAATCAAGGAGCAATTATTCTGGTTCACTGATAAAGGCGGACGCGAAGTCTGCTTGCGGCCAGAATTAACCCAACAATTAGCGCGCTACATCACCCAATACGGCAAGAGCCTGAAAAAACCATTAAAATGGTTTAGTATTCCGCGATTGTTCCGTTACGAACGACCACAGAAAGGCCGTTACAGGGAGTTCTTCCAGTATAACGCTGATATTATTAGTTCAACCATAGAGGGAACTGCTGAGATGATAAACCTATGCGTGGACATAATGAAGCAGTTCGGCTTGAAGAGCACTGACTTCTCAATTAAGATTAATGACCGCTCAATCATCAATGAATTAATAGAACGATTTAATATTAAGGAACCAAACAATTTTTATTCATTGCTTGATAAGCGTTACAAACTAAAACCAAAAGTCTTTGAAACAGAACTAAAAAAGATTAATGATAATAAAGACCTGATAAGGATATTGAAACTAAAAAACGCTGACTGCCTGGCCAAACTAAAACAACTTGGTTTTAACACTGACCGAACTGACAAAGTATTAAGCTCGTGCGACCAAAAGTTCATTGAATTCGACCTAAGTATTGTCAGAGGATTAGATTATTACACAGGCATTGTCTGGGAAGCATATGACCGCGAAGGAAAGTACCGCTCATTAATGGGTGGAGGCGAGTACGAGAACTTAATTAGTGTTTTTGGCGGGCCTGACACTCCTTGCGTTGGGGTTGGCATCAGCGATGGCGTCCTGCCAATAATACTCGCTGATAAAGGCTTATTACCTAACTTCAAGAAGGATGGCTCGTTCATCGCTGTTATTGGTGATTTATTCAAGCCAGCTAATAAGATTGCGCGCCAACTAAGAAGCAAAGGACTAAGTGTTTACGTCAATAATAATGGTATGAGTGTTGGCAAACAATTAAGCTTAGCGTCCAGCCTTGGTTATAATAAAGCAATCATTATTGGTGAACGCGACCTAAAAGAAGGCAAAGTAACAATCAAGGATTTAGTAAGTGGCAAGGAACGGAAAGTTGATGCAAAGAATTTATAATAAACGCTCTTTTTAGTTACATTGTGAAGTATGTTATTAGTCTTGGCGGCTCAATCATTAATCCAGGCCAAATTAATATTCCATTACTTAAGGAATTAAAATCAATCATCACTAAATCAAAGCATGAGTTCGTCATTGTTTGCGGCGGCGGGAAAGTAGCGCGTGATTACATCAAGGCAGGGCTTGAGTTTAACGTGCCATCAGTCAGGCTCGACGAAGTCGGCATCAAGGCAACCGAGCTTAATGCTGAATTAGTCAGCGCAATAATGGGTGTGCGAAGAGCAGGCACGCTGGAGCAAGCAGTAACAGAAAGGAAGATTACAGTGACTAACGGTTTATTCCCAGGATTAACCACTGACTTTGACGCAGTCACAATAGCAGACTTAGTAAGAGCGGACGCAGTCATTAATATCTCAAACGTGCAGGGCATTTATGACAAGGACCCGAAAAATAAGGACGCTAAATTACTAAAAGAACTAACTTACAAAAAACTAATCAGCTTAGCTAACGAATTCGAGTTAGGTCTCGGCGCTAACTTCATCTTCGACTTAGCTGCGAGCAAACTAGCGTCAAGAACTAAAATCAAAATAATCTGCTTACAAGGATTAGATAACCTCAATAAATTCCTCTCAAACAAATCATTCAATGGGTCAGTAGTCCAATGAAAATGCAATCATCAAGCTTCAAAGGAGTTAGTTTTGGGGTCACATCAGGTGTTATCACAACACTAGGGTTAATGATAGGTATTGACGCAGGCACCAGCTCGAGTTTTGCAGTAATGCTAGCAGTCATCACAATCGCTTTCGCTGACAGCCTAAGCGACTCATTAGGCATTCACATATCAGAAGAATCAGAGAAGAATTCCATGAAAAAAATATGGAAAGCCACTTTCGCCACGTTCATATCAAAATTCTTCTTCACAATGACATTCATCATTCCTTTATTATTATTCGACCTAAACACTGCGATGATAATCAGCATTATTTACGGCTTAAGCTTAATAACAATGATTAGTTGCATAATAGCTAAGAAACAAAAAGAGAATAAACTAAGCGTGATAATTGAACACGTATCAATAACAATACTAGTAATAATAGTCAGTTACTTTGTTGGCAATGGACTAAAAGCGCTGGCATAAAAAAAAAGGAATAAAAAAGATGAGAACAAACAAGAACCAAGTGGAATTAAAAACGGAATTCATTCGAAGGGGCACGCCCCTCTCGACACCCCACGAGAGAACAAATAAGAACAAAGTAGAACTAAAAGAGGAATTCATTAGTCGTTCCAGAGAACTATTAGGAAGTGATGCTGATGAGTACTTTAAAATACTTGAAGTACCGCTTACTGACTCGTTCCGTATTAACACTCTTAAAATTAAAATCAAAGAATTAACAAGCCGATTAGAAGCTGAAGGCTGGAAACTAAGAGAAGTTCCTTGGTGCAAGGAAGGGTACTGGGTTGATTATCGATCAGGCGCTATTGGCAACACTATCGAGCACTTCCTTGGTTACTATTACGCGCAAGAACCAGCAAGCATGATACCACCATTATTAATGGAACTAAAATCAGGCCAAGTAATACTTGATATGGCTGCGAGCCCAGGAAGCAAGACAGGTCAGATAGCAGGGCTCATTAATGATGATGGATTAATTGTTGCTAATGATGTTCGAATTGACCGCACGAGCATACTAAAATATAACATGCAACGAATCGGGGTTAAATCAGTAATCGTCACTCGCAGGGACGCTAATAGTTATGCGCGGAACGGCGAAGCGTTTGACCGAGTATTAATTGACGCGCCTTGCAGTGGGGAAGGCATTATTAGAAAGAACCCTTACGTCGCAGTCCAATGGAGCCATAAGTCAATCACTAAGTTTGCGAGCGCCCAACGAAGACTAATCTTATCAGCTTACAAATGCTTGAAGCCTGATGGCATCATGGTTTATAGCACTTGCAGCTTAGCCCCAGAAGAGAACGAAGACGTGGTTAATTACTTATTAAAGAACACTAACGCGGTTGTTGAAAAAGCAAGCCTAAAAGGACTTAAGGCAAGAGCAGGGGTGACTGAATGGCAAGGCCAAGTATATGATAAAAGCGTCAAGCACTGCTTAAGAGTTTACCCGCAAGACAATGACACAGAAGGATTCTTTATTGCAAAAATCAGAAAAGGTGATGATAATTGATTAACGCTCATTTAATGAACTCAAAAATGATTAAGGAATTACGCCGCGCGATGCTTGAACAATTTGGGTCAATGATTAAAGGAGTATTCTATGAAGGCAGTAAAGGCAGGGTTTACTTAAGCAATGAGCACTCAGGCTTAGTTGACTTACAGCGAGTCAACGCTGAAGGCATTGGGGTCTACGTTGGCCGAATCAACCCAGATGGTTTCAGATTAAGCATTGAAGGAGCGCAACTAATCAAAGCAACCAAGAACGTTTTTGAGATAAGCAAGGAACAATTATGGGATTGGTTAAGGGGTTACAACGTTAAAATAGAAACTGATTACAATGGTTACTGCGTTGTCACCCACCAAAGTGATGTGTTAGGTGGGGGTAAAGTTAGTAATGGCACAATTCTAAACTTCACGCCCCGCGAGAGGCGTATCAAAAGCTTAATAAATAAGCAACCAGAATCCAAAGATTAAATGAACGTATTAAAAGGCAGTATAGTGCAATGGTCTGGAGAATATATGGGTAGTTTCTTCGAGCCATTATTCAAGAATTATTTACTAAGCATTCACCGGCCAGAACTTGAGTCAATCGCTGATAGAATAGATGACATTAAGCCTGAAGAAGGCCTTAAACGACTGATTAATGAGCAATCGCGGGATAAGAACTTCAACTTATTAAAAAAGTACTTATCAGGCTATGAATACCAAAACAATGTTTCGTTCAAGGATTACTTAATAAAAGTTTACAAATCAATCAAAGATGAAGCAGGCAGTAAAATATTAATTAATGATATTGAGAATAAAGTAGAAGACTTAATTAACAATGAAACAAATGATTCATTACTAATCAACCTAACAGGACTAGCGGGTTTAGTTCAATCAATGGAATTAAGCGCTAAAATAGTTGGGCTTGAACTTAAATCAATTAATTTTGTTGAAGAAATAGATGAGAATGGGGGTTCAGCCACCAGCATCAGGTATGATAACAAGAATAATTTTTCATTAATATCAATTTACTCAACAATACATGATAATAAAAGCGGTTTAATTAAAGAAGAATTAGATGACAAATTATTAGCAGAACTAAACAAGTCATTGCCTAACATTCAATTACTTGACAATAAATGTGATTATTTTGATAAGATAGAATCAATAATCAATAATTATCATGACAAAGTAATAATTAATAATCAACAGTACGAACCATCAGTAGTCCTTAATTTTAGTATTAATGAAAACTCATTTAATTCTAATGGTTCATTAGAGCTAGAAGACTTATTATTATTCCAAATTATAACTGATTTAACACTAATAGAAAAAGGATTATATAACAAGGACATTAAACCATTATTAGTAACAACCCACTTAAAACAAGGTGAAAAAGACTTATTATTAATCAAACAACAAGACAAAGGCATAATTTATGAATTAAAGAATGGAAAAGAATGTCTTGCAGGAATATATTATTTATCAGAAAAGCTTTTTAACAATTAATCAAATTAAAATAATTAAAGCCTGCCCCGGTAGCTCAGCCCGGTGGAGCGATTGCCTCGTACGTTCGCTGCGCTCACTCTTCTCGATGATGAAGAGTTGCCAGTGACTCGAGAGAGCAATAGGTCGCGAGTCCAAATCTCGCCCGGGGCTTTAAAGTCCAAACCCACGAAGCTCTGCGGAGTGGGCGCCTGCACGCTAGTGCAATGTGTCCCCTCCGAGGCTAATTAATCATATAACTAAAATTCTTGTTCTTCACGGAGGACTGATGACTTAATCCTTGCTTTCTTTAATGAATCACGAATAGAGTAGAATAACTCAGTTTTCTTATCGCCCAAACGCTCATTATTAGTCCAAGCCTTAATTTTAAGGATGACATTATCCTTATTAACATCACTCACTGACACCCAAGCGCCCTCAGTCTTATCCTTCCACTCGAGCTTATCAAGCAATTCATCGATTATCTTAAGCGCTTTCTTAACATTAGCGTCAACGTCAACCTCAATGATTAATTCAACTAATTGAATAGGATTAGACGTGAAATTAGTTACTTCTTGAGATAAAACACTAGCGTTAGGCACAGTCACTAATCGGCCGTCACGCAACTTAAGAACTGTTTGCCTGATACCAATACTCTCAACCCTGCCTTTCTCAATGTAACGACCGACTTGAATGATATCACCAATCTTAAACGGCCGGTCAAAAAATAGAATTATTCCTGATAAAGCATTAGATAATAAGTCCTTGGCCGCAAAACCAATGGCAATACCTGCCACACCTGCTGCAGTCGCAATACCCATTAATAAGTCACCTAGCTCAAAAATATATAATATTACAAGGAACGCAATTAAGTAAATAATATACTTAGAGAATTGGGAAATTGACTTCTTAGTTCCATCAGAGAAATCAAAAGCAGATAAACCCTTAGCTTCAGCGTATGAATCAACCCGACTAATGGTGCGGTTAAGGAACCAATGAGTCATTTTAGCGATAATAAAAACAACCGCAGAGTAACAGCCTTTTAATAACCAATAATTAATATCCATCCTAAGTAATTAATGAACAATGACTTATTAAATTTTAGCATTTAAACACTAATTTATTGTGCGCTTCATTAACTAAGTCAGCTGGTTGCTGACGACCGCAAACATTACAACAAAAACTACCAGGGATAATACTTTCACCACAGAACAAACATGAAACCATAACACACTACTGGGTAGTGGTATATAAATAGTTTTGGTTAATGGACTAAAATGTCCATAAGAAACAAAGGGGTGTGTTCCATATGAAGTCAAGGGGTGTCAAAACTGTCTATTGTATTATTTTCATCAAACTTTAGTTCCATCAGTTCTGTTGCGCACTTAAAGAACCAACCTTTATTAACCAAATGAATAGCAAACCAAGGTTCCGCACCAAACGATTTAGAGAACAACAATAACTTATCAAGAACCCCTTTCCTAATATAAACACAGTCTTGTTGGGAACTTTTCACCTCAAAAGCAATAATGCGAGAATTATTACTAGCCAATATATCAGGCGACGGGTACCGCATACAGCCACTACCAGCCACGCGAACAGAACTAAAACCCTTTGATTGTAATAAATGAACAAGCTTACGCTCATACTCACAACCACGAGACTTACGACTCATAAAAAGAAACTAAGAAATTGTGATTTATATAATACCAGACAAAAAGACCTTTAATCCGGTAAAACGAAGGAGTTATCACTCAAGTGACCGCCGGAAAAATACTTGCGCCAATCATGAGCCTTACACCAATCAACATAAACCTCAAGATAAGGATAAATTTTCTGGTAATCAGAGTCTTTAGGATAATTATCAATTACACCACCACCATCACTCTTAATAAGACCTAAATCAAAGAAACTGCCAAACTTAATAGCATAATTATTAGTTACAAATGAATTATAATTACCTAACTCAATATAACCCTTAACTTTTAACAAACAAGCATCATCACCAATCAAAACACCATCAATTGTTTTAAGACCAAGTGCCTCACGAACACCAAGTGACGCTACCTTAACAGGTTTATCATACCTACCCCCATCACCACCAGGCAAATCAAAAAGCTTCTGCTTACCAAAAGCAGATAAAACAACAAGCACCCCAAGCTTAGTATCTATAATAGCTCTAACCATAAAAGAAACTTATTGTCAAATAATTATTTAAGTATTTCCTTAATATCCAACTCACAAACAACCACAGGCACCTTCAAATCATAATTAGCCAATACTTGTGGATGCAACTCACCAATAAAACCAATAACACAACCCTTATAGACTAATTCAGCAGAACGACCAGAGATTAAAGAAGGCTTATCAGATGGCCGAGCAATAACCTTAACACTAAGGTCAGCAAACAAGGAATCAATAATTGCTTTTAACTCAGAATAACTAGCCTTAGAATGAGCAATAACCACGCCAAGGTGCTTGGATTCATTAACCACGCCGCCATTAAGCACCATCACATCACCAAGCTCAAAAATATTCTGAGGATAATCATTATGCTTATTCTTACCAAGGAACTCTATTAATTGAGGCATAAGCGAGTCACGACAAACAGATAAATCCTCAGTCTTAGGGTGAAGAATCTCAACAACCCCATGAGGCTTAACAACCATCTTATCAAACAACACACCACGACCAGTCAATAACCAATTATACACCTCAATAAAACCAAAACTAACAAACAAGTCATTAACAAACTCATAACGAGAACAAAGAACATTCTCCTTAGCAATACCAAAAACTTTAGGCACAACAGGCTCAAAATTCCCATAACCATAAGCAATAGCCACATCCTCAACTAAATCCATTGGGTGCATCACATCAGTACGATAACAAGGAATTGAAACACTCAAAGAATCACCATCACGCTCAACACCAAAACCCATCTTGCGAAGCAACACAGGAATACTGCGCGAAGGAATCAGCTCACCAATTAATGAACGACAATAATCAGCACTCAAAACCATTGTATCAGGCGCGAAATCAGGACAAACACGCTTATCCTTACCATAATAAACACTAACCTCAAAAACCTTAGCCCCACGCTCAGCTAAAGATGAAGTAATAATACTCAAAGCTCTATTAACAGTTAACAAATCAGTCCCAGTAATCTCAATAAACAAATCATGAGTACTAGGGCGAACCTTAGTTAACTCACTATTAATAATCGGCGGGAAAGACAAGACTTCATTATCAGCACCAATAATCATTGGGTAAGCAGTGAATTTATTAACAAGGTCAGCGAACTTAATACCCTTAGCGTGCTCACGTAACACTTGACTAGGCGTCATCTCCTTAGTCGAGTCAAGCGGGATGAAATGAATACTATCAGGCTCAAGCGCAGCATAACGAACAGGAAACTTAATCACACGCAAATCATGAACACCTATAGCAGCCTTAACTCTATTACGACAATGAGTCATGTGCAATTTCTCCTGTAACTGCATCAAACTCTTAACACTAGCTTCAGTAAAATGAACACTCTTAACAACTGCTGCTGCAACAAAAGGCCTAACCTCACGAACACTATCATCAACAATCAACTCATAACCAGACTTATGCGTCGAGTAATCAACCAAACCAGTCTTAATACCCCTAAAAGAACGATAAGCCCGAGCCAAACCCTCAACTGATAATAAATCAGGCCTATTAGGAAATAATTCAACACTAACATCATCACCATTAACACCCTCCCACTCCAGGCCCATCATAGGCATAGTATCCTCTAACTCCCTAAGAGTATACTTACGACCAACTAACTTACAAAAATCTTTATAACTAAAATTAATAACAGGCATACTAAAACCGCCTCGTAAACGAGCTCTGATTCCTAAGCACGTTAATATCATCAGAATAAATCTGCCGAATATCACTAAGACCAAACACATCCATCATTGGCCGTTCAAAACCAATACCCCAAGCCAAAACAGGCACGTCAAGACCAGTTAAAGGTTTAATAACTTCAGGCCGGAAAATACCAGCGCCGCCAAGCTCCATCCACTCCTTCTTAATCGGGTGAAACACTTCAGGCTCAACACTCAACTCAGTGTAAGGAAAGTAACCAGGCCTAAAACGAACCTTCTCAAAACCAAGCTTATTAAAAAATAAGGTAAGCATACCCAAAAGATTCTTGAAATTAGCATCAGGGTCAACAATAATACCCTCAACCTGATTAAACTGGAATAAATGCTTGTAATCAATTGTCTCATTACGGAAAACCGAGTCAACTGAGAAGAACTTAGCCGGCAAATCATCCTTAGTTAAACGAGAAATAGTTTGAGCACTAACACCAGTCGTATGAGTCCGAAGAACATTAGTCATAGCAATATCCTCACTCCAATCATAACCCCAACCCTTACTGCCAGTAGTCCAACCATCCTCATGAGTCCGAGCCACACGGCGAACTAATTCTTTCTCAGGCAACGGACTAGTATAAGGCTCTTTAATAAAAAAAGTATCATGCATCTCACGCGCAGGATGATCCTGTGGTTGGTAGAGTGCGTCAAAATTCCAGAAACTAGACTCCAATAAATGACCACTCATCTCAGTAAAACCCATATCAAGGAATATGCGCCTAATCTTAGCGCGCATAGATGCATACAAACTCTTACGCCCATGAAAAACTCTCGGGCTAGGCGCAGCAAGATCATACTTACGGAAAGAAGTGGCCTTCCAAGAACCATTAGTAATAACCTCAGGGGTTAACTGACCAATCAAATCCTCAAGCTTAACGAATTTAACCACCCGCTGACCATCACGCGATAAAGAAGCCAAACGAGTAGTCACTAACTCAGTTTTAACAACCCGCTTACGACTAAGCAATGACTTAGCTGAAGCGCGCAAATCCTTAGATAAATCCCTAACAATCAACGGACCAGAAGATAACTTTAATAATAATTCTTCATCAACATTACTCTTCTTAAACCACTTCAAACCATCCTTAGTAACACTTACAACACCAGCGTTAATACTAATAAAATTATTAGACTTCAATAAACCAATACTAACATTAAACTCATCCTTATCAAGATTACCGCGCAAATCAGCCAAAGAATTAACCTTATGAATAACAAGGTTAACAAACCTTTTCTCAGGCAAACCATCCTTAATGTATGTCTCACCATTAACGTCAAGCGCGACTAACTCATTAACTGATTCATCAACCTTAATTAATGACTTGCTCTTAAGCCATAATAAAGCCCTATTAACACTTGCTTCATCAAGACCAGTGGCCTTAATAGCCCCATTAACATCAAGGTCATGTGACTTTAAAGCAAGCAATACCTTACGCTCCAACTCATGAAGTCGCTCAGCAACACCAGCATAATCCATAAGAAAGCAATAGAAAACCGAGTTTTAAATGTGTTATGATTAACTAACCCGACTCAGCGTCACTATTAAACCAATAATAAAACCAATAATAATCAAAAATATTTGATTAACTGGCTCACTTAAGAAAACACGCTTAAGCGAATAATTAACATTAAAACCAGAATCATAACCAACCAAATCATTAATGGATGAACCAAGACTAGAAAACTCACGACTATAAGCCAAAAAAGTCAAGGCCTGATAAGGCGCGTCATCAAAAGCATCAGCATACTCAAGATAAGAAAGAGCCATTAATGGAATAAAACCACGAGTCATGGCATTACTAATAGCCCGCTGAGCCGCCTCGCGCTTAAAATCAATCTTTGAAGAAACATTCTCCATACCCCTTACTTCCATCATAAGATTAGCCTCTGCCCGCGACTTTAACGACTCAAATAAAGAATAAACAAGGTCACCATTATTATAAGCGCTAACAGCCTGATTCAAGTGCTCCTGAGCACTAACAAGGTATAATGGCTCAATAATAGTCTGAGCATAAGTAATACTATTGCGCGCAAACTCAAGCCGCTCAATAACTAAAGACCTAATTGAATTAACATTAAAACTAATCACTTTCGAGTCAGAAAAATAATCAAGAAGCGAGGACCACTCAACAGCAGTTACTAACCGAGCCTTAGCAAAAGCAATATCACCTAAAGCAACAATAGGATCGTCAAGCAACGCTAAACGACTATCATCAACTAATTGCTCAGCCTCACTAATACGCTCCATTGTAATAGCAAAACTCTCAAGGTCATACAAGTGGTCAATAACAATACTGGACAAGAAATCAGTCTTAAAATCATTAATATCCTGACTAACTAAATCAATAATTGCTTCGACGTCAGAGTCAACGTATTGAGCATAATAAGACTCAATTAATGATTGAACTGAATAACTAGCACTACTATAATAACTCATATTATTATAATAATCAAGTGATTGATTAAGCAATAAACCAGCTGATGAACCATTAAGCACTAACTGAGCCTCACTTAACAATGACTCACTCATCAAACGCATAGCACTAACATAATCATCATTAACTAATTCCTCATTTGAAACATTACCCAACACTAACTCATAACCAGTATAATACTTCAAAGCGTCAACCACATCACGAACCCCAACCACCTCAACATTTAACTCACCAGTAATCTCAGGCGAGTCTTCAGGCACCAAAAAATAATGATAATCATCAACAACCATTGCTTTAGCGCCAACAGCGCCAACAGGCCCAATACTACCATCAGGATTAATCGTGCCAGTCATCGCCACATCAGAATAAACAGGTTTTTCAAGCAACGCAGCCATTGCACAAACAGCCATTGCACCACCAGCAGATGGACCGCCAACCATTGAGTGCTCACTGCGTAACACAAAAAAGAAATCAATAGTAGAACAATTAAGGTTTAATAAATCACAAGCCACTTCCTGAGCCAAGCGGGCCGAGACCTGAGTCTCAATCATAGTAAGAGGCATGGTATCAACCCAAACATTACCAGTACCATTAGATGTCATCACAGTCAGGTTAGCAAGCACACCCTCATAACCAGTTGAAGTCTCCATCACGCCAACAAGGACAGTACTGCACTCACCAGCAAGAACAGGCGTTAATAACAAAGGAAGCAATAATAATAATCTGCGCATAAGAAAAAGATAATCACTTAATCTATAAAAGACTAGTGCCAGTAAATATCTGTAATATTGCTTGAACGCAAATACTAGCGTACAAACCATAATTAACTGCTTCAGCCTTAGACTTAGCGTAAACCGCTCTAACAAACAAGTAAACTGCTAACACAACTAACGAGCTAAGGAACACTAACAATGGAATTGTGCCAATAACAGACGGGGTTGACAAGAAAGTATCAAAGAACACAGGAATACCAACCGAGTAAGCAAATAATTTAATGACAACACTAGTCAACCAAGTTAACGAGTACATCAATAACGAAGTCTTACTACCAGACTTATAATACAATGCTATTAAAAATAATAATATTAATGAATTAACCAATAAACCAATATAACCACTCAAGCCAGCGTAATCAAGAACCATTGACAAGAAAATAGCTGAGTAACCAACCAAGTAACCAATAAGTGATTTAGAAAAATCAACAAGCTTGCGCTTATACATAAAAGAACCAATAATCAAGCCAGCACCAGACAAACCAATCAACCAAGCATTAACAATAACTGACTTAGGCAAGAACCACATTAACGAGTCCCTAAACACCCAAAAAATAATTGATGACATAAAGAAAACAGTCGGGTAAAACAACGCGTCAATAAAATCAAGCTTCTTGCGCAACTTAAAACCAATTGGTTCAAGCAAGAAATAAACAATCACACCTAATAATAACGCCAGACCAGAACCAAAAAACAAGTAAGGCGACGGGTAAGGCGCTTCACCAGTCTTAGAGTAATTAAAGTCAATCACAGTAAAATCAGTGCCAATCACTTTAACAAAATACAAGTCAAGGAAACGAGCATGATAAGATAAAGTATTAGTGTCTGACTCAGCCACTACCTCGCCAGCCAGATTAAATAATGATAAATTAACAGGTTTGGTTGATAAAACATTAATACTAAAAACCCAATCAGGCCTCAGGGTGGCTGCAAGTATTACAGTATCATTATCAAACAATAAAGTCCGATTAACAATCACGTCATGCTCAAGCTTCACAGGACCAAGATAAAAAGCACCAGTAATCATTAAGATAAAAGCAATAAAAGTTAATGGCAGGAAATAACGATTCTCATCATGAAACTTCTCAAAACGCTGCGACCAACTCATCAAATAAGAAATAATAATTTATGAATATAAAAAGTAATCTATTTATCCAAATAACAATTAATGAATAATAATGATTAAATTAGTTTTATTTGACCTTGATAACACACTCTACCCGACAAGCGAACAAGTCAATGCTTGCAGAAAAGCGTCAATTAAAAGCATGATAAGAGCTGGACTAAAAGGCAGGCAAACAATCTTACTAAAAAGGCTCTATGAGATAATAAGAGAATTAGGCTCTAACAGCGAAGAACACTATAATAAACTAGTTGACGAAGTCTACGGTCAAGGACCAGATTATTACAGACTAGTCAGCGCAGGCATCACTGCTTACAATGTAACTAAACAAGCAACAATGAAATTATACGATGATGCCATCAGCACGTTAAAATCAATCAAGACAAGCATAGGAATACTAACTAAAGGCAATGCATTAAAACAATGGGATAAGATTTATCGATTAGGATTAAATGATTTATTCAAAAAAGTATGGATAGTAAAGGATAATGAAAGCAAAGAAGGCAAGATAAGTGAAATACTAACCTCACTAAAACTAAAACCAAAAGAAGTAATAATGGTCGGCGACCGAATGGACAGTGACATTAAACCAGCCAACAATAAAGGCTTAATCACAGTCAGATTAATGAAAGGCCCTTACAAATCACAACAAGGCAAAGCAGATTACAAAATAAAAGCACTAAAAGAAGTGATAGGTATTTTAAAAGAAAACTAATTAAATAATTTAATATGAACATCTTATGCAACCAAGTGCCAATCCCAACAGCCAAGAACAACACAATCCAAGGCATTAATTCTGTGATTAATTACACAACAATACTTGAAGAAACAAGACTGGAAGATTTTAATCACTCAATACTAATCCCTGCAGGCACAATAATATTATGCGACGCCAAAAAATTATTACCAATGATTAACGCTAACGAGTTCAACTTATCATTCACGCAGGAAAGACTAATGAAATCATTCAATGACTTAAAAACAAAAAAATTAAACAAAGGCTTAATCAGAACCCACGAAGTAACTGAGTGGCTAATGAATAACACACCTTACTATCTTGACCGCGACAGCATCAAACAATCACTCGAACTAATAGAACTAAACAAAACAATAAGCACTTATGAAACAGTAGTACCGCATGAATTATTTGATGAATACTTAAACACTAAGAAAAGCCTTGAGCGAGTAAAACCAATCAACAACCAATATAACTTAGCCTGCCTTAGGAACGGACTCGCTTTCAGCGGGCCCGACACTACAATGGCGCGCGACGGCCTAAGAATTAAACACCACTCAACTAAATCAACCTACGAGTTCGGACAATCATTCTACACACTAGGCCAACTAGGAAAACTATGCACAGCACTAGATGACTTATGGAACCGTTAACCCCTAAACGACTCAATCATCTTAACTAAATGCATCTTGTTCTTCATGTGCTTGCGCGCCGGCTCAGTCAACTTGATTAATAATTCAGCCATCACGTTCTTCAAGTCCATTGGGTGCAGTTTGCCCTCAGAGTAAATCCTGCAAAGACTCTCATACGAGTCAATCACTAACTCGCCGCCGAACTTCTCAGGCCGATTAATCCTAAGCGGACCATCAAGGAAAGCAATACTATGAGCCCAATCAATCAACGGGTTAAACTCAACCTCTCGCTCAGGACAGAAAGCATTATTGATTTTCTCCCTAATATCATCAGGCGTGTCAGTCAGAAAAATACAAGTCTTAGGCTTGCTCTTACTCATCTTCATACTAATCTTAATAGCAGTCTTATCAGCATCCTTAGGCACAGGCCAAACAGACGGTTTCTGCAAGCCAAGCCACAAGTGAGTATGCAATGCTATTGGTTTGTAAAAACCAAGCTTAGGGCTCTTGAACGGACAACTAATTTTATCAGCAACGTCGCGCGCAATAACATGAATCTTTCGCTGGTCCATACCACCATGAGCCAAGTTAAAACGCATAAAAAAGATATCAGCCGCCTGCATCGGAGGGTACAATAACTGAGCGAAGTTAGCCAAGTCCTTCTCATTACGACCCATAATAGTAATACTCCTCAAGGCGCGGCTAAGACTCATGTTCTTGCAAACCTCAATAGTCGTGCGCCAGAAATCATTATTATACACATCAGACCCCTTAATGAAAGTCACTTTCTCAGGGTCACCGCCAACACACTTAAGACCAGCAGTCAGGATTTCTTTAATATACTCACTGCCCTTCTGGATATTAGCCCAATCACCACCTAACTTATTATTAATCCACGTGTGCCAATCAGGAAGGAATATAGAGCACTTAACACCAGCCTTCTGCAAATCAGCAATCTTTTGAACCATACCAATACCCTGACCAATATGCAACCGACCACTAACCTCAATACCAAAATAATGATTAAGCTTAACCCCAGCCTCAAGCAATTTGCGAAGGTCAGGCTCAGTTAATACTTCCTCAGTCGGCCAGCGATTAATCAGCTTTAATTTATCATCAACTTTCATGGCCTCACCCAATTAACCCCATAATAAGTCACGTCAGAATGACCATCAACCACACCAATCAATAATTCTTTCTTAACACTATGAGCCACGCGGTTCATAGCACTAAACTCACGCCAAGAAAAAGAATCATCAGCACTAACAGCGAATAATAACCAACGACTATGAGCAGTCTCAGGCGCGCCGCCACGGTCATAAACACTAAAATCAGCCCCATACTTAAGCGCTGCCTTAGTGACATAACCCTTAGCCCTAATATCAGAATAAACTTTATAACGAACCCAGAAACGAGGGTTAAACTCCTTAGCCTTGCGAGCAAAACCATTAACACTCAACGCCCGCTTACTCTTATCAAAAACTTCAATCTTACCGCGCTCAACCAAATACAAAGCCTCGCATAAAGATAACTCAAGATTACTATTCACAATCGTGCCAAAATTACCCCTATCACGAATTGATTGAAGAACACTCATATCAGCAGAAATAACAACTTTATCCCCCTGCAACCAAGAATCACTTCCTGATTTCAGCTTTCTTAATCTTAATTTCCCGGGCATTATCCTTACTATCCTTACGATTCTTAAAAACCTTACCTCTAAGCAACAAGATAGTCATTAGGACAATAACAGCCGACGGCAATAAAAATAAGTAAAAGTCATTGTAATTCAAAAGGAAACCTCCAAAAGTAATCATAGCACTATCACTAACAACGTTATCAACACTAAAAGCCTGAACATTAACATAAGCCCCAGTAATATTAGCTGCACTAAAAGTTAATTCAACAACCTCAGTCTCACCAGGGTTAAGAGTAATAAAACTCTTACTAACACCTAATAAGTTACTAACACCAGAACCAGTCACAACCAAATTATAACTAGCCGGCCTAACACCAACATTACTAACACTAACAGGTAATACTAAATCAGATTCATTAACCGGAATAGAAGTTGGCGCATTAACAGCCACTGTCTCACAATTATTCCAAGACTTAACATCAACAATAACTGAATCAACTGATTGCTTAGCGCAAGCACTAATCGCTGAAGCAAACAAAGAAACATTCAAGTCACCGCTAAAACCACAAGGAATTACATAATCAATTGTTAATTCCTCACTACCATCAATAGGTAAAGTCAATTGATTAATAGGACTGCCATCTAATAATACTTGACCAACGCTTGATGAAAGAGAATAAGTCATTGACTGGTCACCTGGATTATAAATAGTGAAAGGGTAACTGACTGACTCACAAGCACAAGCAACACTATTCTTAACATCAACCACAATAATAGGTTTATAGCAAGCCCGAGCATTAATCACTAAAGGCAAACCAATAACCCTTGAACCAGCAGTCCAAATATTAATCAATGGATTAACAACACCACTATCACAGCCACTATAAACAGTTACTTGCTGGCTAAACAATTGGTTAGGCGATAATGTAACACTATTAGGTAAGTCAATGTAATAAGAAGATGAATTAAAATAATAAGTATTAGTCTCATTATTATTCCAAATATTAAGAGTGATTAATTCCTCCTGATTCTCGCATAAATTAACATAACTACTTGACAAAGAAGCATTAAAGAAAACACACTCATTAACATTAACGCCAATCAAAAAAGTTGACTCACTATCAGGGGTAACAGCGGTCACAGTAATTGAGTCAGCACCAAGAGAATCAGGCGTGACAATAAGATTAACTAACTGCGAGTCACCAACATCAAGCACTAATGAATCAATACTAAGCGAACCAACCGATGAAGACAAATTAATGCGCTCAAGATAACGACCATCATTATGAATAGTTAATGGAATAATCAATGCCTTGTTAATGCAACCATCATAAACAGATTCAGGCGCGCTAACACTAACAATATGACAGGAACCAACACTAAAATCAACTGATTGGGAAGAATGATAACCAGTATCAGATGAGACCATCACGTTAAGCGAGTAAACACCAGGATTAACAGTAGCAGGAATTGAAGTAAAACCAACCACTACCTTGCTTTGACCAGGCAATAAACGAAAACCAGTAGTAGGGTTTAATGAAGTCCAACTAGCCGCAGGCCCGCTCTTCTGAATAACATAATTCTGAATAACACTACCATCATTAGTGAACACGAACTCAGTTGGGACAGGGCTGTCACCCTCACAAACATTAACGGCGCTAGCCGCTCCCACAAATGAAAGGACTAATAAAGAGAATAAGATAGCCCTACCAATACTTATTGTTGTCATTTTTAACGCCCGGCTTAGTTAAGTCAGCTTTCTTAACTTCAACAGGCTTGAACTCATCATCGCCAGATGGTGGTTGCCTTATGAAATAAAAATAGATGAATAACACTAAGACCACTAAACCAGCAATACCAAGAACACTGCCTGCTGCAACAGCAAAACCAGTCAATCCTTCAAGACCAGTACCTGCAACTAAATTAAGCGTGCCGTTAGCCAAACTAAGGCCCCCCTCATTAATAACATAAGAAACATTAAAGTTACCAGCTTCACTAGGAGTGGCATACAAGAATACTTTAGTTGTCTCACCAGGCTGAATAACGAATTCAACACTTGGGTAAACACTAAAAGTAATATTAGCGTCAGTTGAATAATTCAACTCATAATTCCTAGCAACCAACTTATTATTAGTCACGTCAAAAGAATAAATAACACCCTCATTAATACCAGCAGCTAAAGAAGTCTCACTAATATTAACAATACTATCACTATCAACTGAGTTATCAATAGTCTTAAACACATCAATCAACAAACCATCCTGCCTGCAACTATCATCCCTAGTTGAACAACCAATAAAAGTAATATTAAGTGATTCAACATTAAAAGGAATATTGATAACAGCGTTAATCTCCTTAATCTCACCAGCATTAAGCACAAAACTATTATCAGCTAACTCAACATCACCAATAGTAGTGATAATAAAAGCGTTCCTGATATTACCAGTGTTCTCAACAAATAAAGTAGCGTTCTCAGTCATTGAATCAATCGATATTAACTCAGCCTCATCAAGATAAAACCTGAATGAATAATCCTTATCCATCACAGCCACACTAATTGACTCGTTTAACTCAAACGCATCATTATTAAGATTAATAATTAAATCAGATGAATCACTCTCAGGTGCCTCAGCAATAAGCGTAACATTCTTCTGAGCACCAGCAATAAGAGTAACTGTTTCACGGTAAAGCTCATCATTACTAAAACCATAATCAACAGTGAAAGTCTCAGTATAATCACCATCATTACTCAATAAGATAACACCCCTGATTGGCTCATCAGCAAAATAATAATCCTTAGTCATAACAATATCATCAACAATAACACTATGAACCTTATCAGCTGCAGTCAAATTAAAGCTAAGAGTCTGGTTAGCAACCACAACACCAGCCGCTGTAACAATAACAGTTAAGTCACCATTACTAAGCTCGCACTTACGAGGAACACTAACAATAATACTAGCATCAACAATTTCATCAGGCAAGACCTGAATATTGCCATCATAAACCGCGTAATCACTTAATGAACCGCTAAGCTCAAAAGAGTAATCAGATAATATTGTACCATTATTCTCAAGAGTAAACGGAATAGTTGAAACAACACCCTTCTTTAATGAACTAGCATTAACAATTAATTCACCACTACGGTCAAGCGACTTTAATCCTGTACGCTTAACAATAATACTTGGTTGTGAATACTCATTATCAGATGTGTTAACAAAAACAACAAAACCAAAAACTTCATCCTCACCGGCAAAATCATCAACATCAAATAAAGTTAAACTCTCAGAAACATAATAAGTCTCATCAGTCAAGCCAGTAACATCAATCACTAATGGCTCATCAAAATTACTCCTACCATAAAAATTAATACTCGCATCAACCACTGCTGAAGTACCATTATAATCAACACTAATTATTGGTCTAATAGAATCAACACCCTGAGCAACGCCCTGCAAATTAAGAGTTAAATTAGACTCGCCGTCAAGAACATTAATTATCTTAGCACTCTTAGGCTCACCATCAATATATAAGATAACAGTATACTTGCCATCAGTTAAACCACTAATCTCCTTATAGAAGAAACCACTAAGCAAGTTAGTTGAATCATCATAATCACTATAATAATTAAGCTGAGTATAATCATAGGAATACTTAACGGTCGAACCCTTGAAAACTTTCATACTAAGAGCACTTGGTGACACAACAGCCCCTAAGTCATCAATTGATAAATAACCAAACACTAATACATTAGTATTCTCATAAGCATCAACCGGCAACACCTTCATGTCAACACTGTAATCAACATAAGAAGCACTAGCAATGCTCAACAAAGTTAATAATAAAACTCCTCCACCCATAAGTTTAGTTAAACTCATTAATCATAACTTTCAAGCGGCTAACTTAAAAGGGTTTTGGTATTAGCGAGATGAATAATAATGTCCATAAGAGCCCTTAAAACAAACAAGACACTCGAACGCATAACCTAATACACCACAAACAAAACCCTTAGTTTTGAACCCATGACTCCGACAAATGGGGTCACAGACAAAAAGAATCAAAGATTCTTAGCCTGTGACTCTGACAAATGGGGTCACAGACAAAAAGAATCAAAGATTCTTAGCCTGTGACTCTGACAAATGGGGTCACAGACAAAAAGAATCAAAGATTCTTAGCCTGTGACTCTGACAAATGGGGTCACAGACAAAAAGAATCAAAGATTCTTAGCCTGTGACTCTGACAAATGGGGTC